>PLKS01000181.1 GCA_003140665.1 Opitutaceae bacterium | reverse complement strand
AAGCCGTCTTCGTGCAGCAGGCGCATTCCCTGGTTACGCGCCACGGCGCAAATTTCCTGGTCCGGCGCGCCGCTGCGGATGGCGTTCGTGTATTTTCCCAATGGCGCGAACCAGGAAAACTGGTGGCCGGCGGGGGAGGGCTCGGATTTTTCGCTCGGGCGCACCATGCAGCCCCTCGCCGCGTTTCGCCGCCAGCTCCAGGTCGTCGGAGGGCTCGACCTCCACGAGGCCGAGCCGGGCAACGACGGCGGGGGCGACCACGCGCGCGCCAACGCGACGTTCCTGACGGGCGCCCGCGCGCGCAAGACCGACGGGAGCGACATCCACGTCGGCGTGTCCGTCGACCAGGTCGCGGCCAAGCATGTCGGGCACGTCACGCGGTTCCCGTCTCTCGAGCTGTCCTGCGACTCGGTGCACAAGGCGGGCCACTGCGACACGGGCTACTCGTGCGCGTACCAGTACAACATCTCCTGGCAGTCGCCGACCACGCCGATGACGCCCGAGCCCAATCCGCGGCTCGTGTTTGAGCGCCTCTTCGGCTCGGGCCCCCCCGAGGAGCGCCAGCGAAACTACGAGGCGCGGCTGCGGACGCAGAAATCGCTGCTCGATTTCGTGCTGGACGACGCGCGGAGCCTGCAGGGCGAGCTCAACGCGCGCGACAAGGACAAGCTCGACGAGTACCTCACGAGCGTGCGCGAAATCGAGATGCGCCTTCAGCACGCGAAGGGCTTTGGCCCGCTGCCCAAGCCGGCCGCCTCCGCCCCCTCGGGGATCCCGGGGGACTACGGCCAGCACATGGACCTGATGTACGACCTGCTGGCGCTCGCCTTCCAGACGGACTCCACCCGGATCGGCACGCTCCTCCTGGCGGGCGACGGCACGAACCGCGCCTTCCCGGAGATCGGGATCGCCGAGGGGCACCACTACTGCTCGCATCACCGCGGCAATGCCGACCTGAAGGAAAAGGTCGCGCGCATCGACGCGTTCTACATGCAGCGCTTCGCCCGTTTCCTCGGGAAGCTGGAGGCGATGAAGGACGCCGACGGCAAGTCGGTCCTGCACAACTCGATGATCGTCTACGGCTGCGGCAACTCCGACGGGAACAAGCACACCCACACGAACCTGCCCGTGGTGCTCGCGGGCGCGGGCGGCGGAACCCTGACGACCGGCCGCAGCGTGCACTACGACTCCACGCCGATGACCAACCTCTACCTGAGCATGGCGAACCGCATGGGCGTGTCGGGCGTGCCGCGCATCGGGGACTCGACCGGCGTCCTCGCGGGCGCCTAGCCGGCTACGGCTTCGCGGCGGGAGCGCCCGCGGCGGCCGACAGCGTCCGGTTCGCGTTGTCGTGCGGATCGTCGGTCCGCGGATAGTCGCGCCAGAGCCAGCGCAGCATCTCCGGCAGCGCGGCCCCCGCCTGCTTCTGGTTGTGCGCGCCGATCCCCCAGCAGAAGTTGACCTCGTAGCCCTTCTCCGTGAGCGCCGCCAGCATCTTGATGTTCTGGGCGTGCCAGTCGCGCTCGGGATCGTATCTCCCCGGCGGGTCTGAGGCCCGCACGCCGCGGTTGTCGTTCACGCCGTCCAGCAGGTAGACGCGGATCGGCTTGCGCTCGCTGGCGCGGATCAGGTCGGGGTAGACATGGCCGCCGCGCAGGTTTACGAAGCTGCCGACCGTGCAGAGCACCTTCCGGAACTGGTCGGGCCGGTGCCAGGCCACGGTGAACGCGGCGATCGCGCCCGAGCTGGCGCCCCCGATCGCGTGGTCGTCCGGGTTCCTCGAGATGTTGTAGCGCCGGTATAGCACGGGAAGGAGCTCGTCGACGACCACGCGGGCGTACTTGTCATCGAGCGAATTGTACTCCTGCGGGCGGTTGGACGAATGGTCGCCCCACTCGGACTGCGTCGCCACGGGCTGGCCGGCGCCGCGGCCCGGATTGATGAACACGACGACCGTCACGGGGATTTCCCGGCGATAGGTCAGGTTGTCGAAGACATTCGGGGCGCGGATGTCACCCGTGGGGCGCAGCCACGCCTGCCCGTCCTGGAAGATCATCAGAGAGGCGGGCACGGAGGGGTCGTATTGGGCGGGCACGTACACGCAGAAATCGTGCAGCGTCCCGGGATAGGCCGAGCTCGGCAGCTGCTCCCAGTCGGTCACCTTGCCCTGGGGAACGCCCGCATGGGCCTCCGAGTCCGGCCCGAGAAGGTAGACTTCGTCGGTTGGCGCCGCGTTCATGCGGCCGGCGAGGAGCGCGGCCGCCACAAGGAGCGGAACGCGGGAATGCGCGTGGGATTTCATGGCGGGGCGGAACCCTCGAGGCGCGGGGTTGCGCGGAAGGAGCGTGGGATGGAGTATGCGAAAGCCGGCGGAAGACAAAGCAGCATTTCTCGGGGGTTTTGACGGATGGCCGGCCGCGGACCGGGGCCCGCCGCCCCAATCCCGGGTTGATTGTTCCCGCTTGTGCAACAAGGTTAAGGGAGCTTTCCATGCGACTTCCGACCGTCCTAGCCCCGCTGCTTGCCGTGACCGCGTCCATGGCCGCCCTGGCGCCGCTCAACCCCCCCGTCCCGCTCGCTTCGCCCGAGCCCGCGGCCTCGCCCGGCGAGGGCGCCTTCGACCTCCTGTCGGCGCAACGCTCCGAGGACCTGGGCTTTCCATCGACGGCCATCGCCCTCTACCGCTCGATGCTGGCTGCGCCCGGGGCGGACACGGGGCGCCTCACGATTGCGCTTTCGTCGGCGCTCCTCGACGACGGGGACGTGCCGGGGGCCGCCCGGGTGCTTGAATCCTACCCGGGGCCGCGGGGATCGGCCTGGCACCTGCGCGCCGGCCTCATCGCCGCGTACAACCAGCGGACGGAGCAGGCCAGGGCGGAGCTCGCCGCCTCGCATTTCGACGAGCTGGAGGCCGCCGACCGCGGCTGGCATCTCTTCCTCCAGGGCATGCTGGCCGACGCCGCCAACGAGCCGGTCCGGGCGGGCGGCTTCTTCCAGCAGGCCGCCGGCGCCGCGGTGTCCGACCTCGAGCGCGCCAGGTTCCTCCTCGCCGAGGAGCAGATCCGGCTGCGGGTAGGGGGCGTGAACGAGGTCCAGCTCGAGGCGGACCGCAAGAACGCGGAGGCCTACCAGACGCAGAAGATCGGCTACGGCTTCGCCCGCGAGTACGCGATCGCGCTCAACGCCAGGGGCAGGAAGCAGCAGGCGGTCGAGGTCCTCCAGAACGAGCTGCGGATCCTTCCTCCCGAGGAGCGTTCGGAGGGCGATCATTTCAGGCTGCTGATCGGGCTCATCGCCGGCGCCGACACGGGAGTCGGGCGCCACGAGCTCTTCGACCTTCTGGCCTCGGGCACCGACCCCGACCGCCAGCGGATCGCCCTGCAGCTTCTGCTGCGCAGCTCGCAGTCGGGCGCGCCGCGCACCGAGCTCGGCGAAAGGCTCGACAGGCTCATCGCCGAGCCCCGGCCGCACCCGATCCTGGAGAGCCTTCTGCTGTGCCGGGCGCAGCTCGAGCTCGGCGACGCCCGCTATGCGCGGGCCGAGGACGACGCCCACGCGCTCCTCGACAGGTTTCCGGGGTCGCCGCTCAAGGCCTACGCCTATGCCGTCCTCGCCGGCTCGGCCTGGGAGCAGTACCGCTACCGGACGGCCGCCGACTACGCGTTCAAGGCCGGCGGCGAGTTTCCGGCGGGCCCGATCCGCGCGGAATTCGGCCTGCTGGTCGCCGAGTCGTGGTACCGCGCCGGCCTCCTCGGAAAGGACCCGGGCGATTTCCGAAGCGCGGCCGACGCCTATGCGGCGGCCCTTCGCTCCCGCCCCGAGGGCGTGCGACCCGGGCTCCTCATGTTCCAGCGCGTGCAGTCCGAGATCGAGGCGGGCGCCCTCGCGACCGCCGTCGCGGTGCTGGACGACCTGGCGCACGATCCCTCGTTCGACCCGGAGGACCGCTGGGAGGCGGAGTGGAATCTCGCCCGCAGCCTCGAGGTCCACGGCGAGACGGCCGAGGCCTACGCGCGCGTGGACCGGCTCCTCGTCGGGGGGCCGCCCTCCGCCCTCCGCCCGGAGCTCAAGGCGAGGATGGCATGGCTCCAGGCGAGGCTCTCCTTCGACGCGAACAAGCCCGAGGAGACGCTCGCCTACGTCCAGTCGCTCGCCGCCGCGACGGCGGGGCTGACGCCCGAGCTCAAGGCCGAGATCGAGAGCACGGGCGAGCTCCTGCGTGCGCAGGCGTACTTCGAGCTGAAGCGCGACGCGGACGCCGAGGACACGCTGCAGCGGCTCCGCACCGACTTTCCCAGCTCGGAGTCGGCCGTCTATTCCTACATCGTCGAGGCCGACCGGTTCGCCCGGCAGGACAAGGTGGTCGACGCGCAGCGGCTCCTGCAGAAGCTCGCGGACGATTTCCCCAACAGCACCTACGCTCCCTATGCGCTCTACCAGGCCGCGCTCCAGGCCGAGCGCCTCGGGACGGACAAGAACCTCAACGAGGCGTACAAGCTCCTGAACAGCCTCGTCCACAACCCGAAATACGCGTCGAGCGAGCTGATATTCCCGGCATGGATGAGGCAGGGCGACCTGCTCCGCGAGCTGAACCAGTTTCCCCAGGCGCAGCGGGTGTACGAGTACCTCGTGAACAACCCCGCGTTCGCCCGGAGCCCCGACGCGATCCTCGCGCAGCTCGCCCTCGCCGAATGCCACGAGGCGCAGTCGGCGAACAACGCCTCGCATGCCGACAGCGCGACCCGGATATTCGAGGACCTGGTCGAGCGGATGGACGCGCCCGCGGACGTTCGCGTCGAGGCGGGCTACAACCTCGGGAAGATCCTCTCGCGGAGCGACGCGGCGAAGGCGCAGGCCGTGTGGTGGGGCGACGTGGTCGACGCGTTCCTGGTCAAGCCGGGCGGCCCGCGGGGCCTGGGGCCCAAGGGGCGCTGGTGGATCGCGCGCACGCTGCTCGAGGTGGGCTCCCTCTACGAGAAGCAGGGCAGGCTCGAGGAGGCGAAGCGCGCCTGGCTGCTCCTCGTCGACTCGGGCCTTCCCGGCGGGGAGATCGCTCGCGAGCGTCTCGCGCGCTTCCACTTGCCCGCCGACAAGGCGTGATGTAATCCCGGCCCCATGCCCCCACTTGAATCCAGCCTGCTCGCCCGCGGCGGACCCATCATCTGGATCATCTTCGCCCTCGGCGTGCTCCTGGTCGTCGTGTTCATCGAGCGGGCCCTCTACCTTCACAGGGGCCAGATCCGGTCGACGGCGTTCATGAGCGGAATCAAGAACATCCTTGCGAAGCGCAGGCTGGTGGAGGCCCTGACCGTCTGCGAGGAGACGCCCGGGCCCGTGGCCGCGGTGGTCAAGGCCGCGCTCCTGCACGCGGACGACGACCCCGACGCGATGAGGTTCCATGTGCAGGAGGCCGCCGTCGTCGAGCTGCCGGCCCTCGAGCGCAGGATCGGCGCGATCGGCGCGATCGCCCAGGTGGCCCCGCTCCTCGGCCTCCTCGGAACGGTCGTAGGGATGATGGCCACCTTTTCCGCGTTCCAGCGCGACTACGCCACCGCGAGCGCGCTCGCGAGGGGCATGTGGGAGGCGCTCCTCTGCACGGCGGCCGGCATCATGCTCGCCATCCCGGCCCACCTGGCGCTGCACTTCCTGAACGGGCGGGTGCGCGCGATCGTGCGCGACATGGAGTGGTCCGGGAACGAGATCATGAAGTATCTGAATACCGAATACAAGGCCGCGGGCGCCCCCCCGAAATGATCGCCCGGCCCCTGGACCTTGCCTCGAGGCTCCGGCCGCCCCCGCACGGGACGGGCGCGCTCCACTACGTGAACGTGGGGCTGGTCGTCTTCTTCTTCTCCATCCTCGGCTCCCGCTTCATCCTTGCGCCGGGACTCGGCGTCGATTTCCAGCTTCCCCAGATGGCCGGCGCGCGGTCGGGAGCCGTCCCGACGGCGGGCTACGTCATCAACGTGCTCCGCTCGGGGCAGATTTTCACGGAGGACGGGCTCGTGGACATGGGCCAGCTGCGCGAGTGGCTGAAGGTCCGCGCGGGGCGCGACGCGCGGCCGACCCTTCTGATCCGGGCGAGCTCGGGCGTGACCCTTTCGGAACTGATTGAGATCCAAGGGGCAGCCCGCGGCGCGGGTTTCGGGAAGGTCCTCTGGGGAGCCGAGGAGCCCGGGGTGGAGGGGGGCCAGGCCGATTCAAAATGATCGCCGGGGGAACACCCAACCGCACGGTCTGGACTTGGGCATCGATTGTGGGAGTCATTGGTTTCGTGTGGTTTGCGTTTCTAGTCAGGGTGCCTGCACCCGTCCGGCTTCCGGACGGCGCCAGCCCCCGCAGCCCGGTCGGCATCGTCGAGCCGGCGGGCACGCCGGGAACGATGCTGTTCGACCTCACCCCGCTCTTCCTGCCGACCGAGTTCAACAGCTCCCGCAAGCCCTACGTGCCGAGCGAGCCGGGGTCCGCCTTCACCGGCTTTCCGTGGAGGCGGAACTTCGCCGATTCGGGGCTCGACCTGGGCCTGCCGGCCGCCGAGGCGATCCCCGGGAACGCTGCGGAGGCCCTGGTCGGCGACCCGCCGGGCGCCCCGTTCATCGGGTTCGGGCGCAGCGATCTGAGGGTGGAACCCCTTCCCCCGCGTGGGGCATACGTTGAAATCGTGGATGCCGGGAGCGGCGTGCGGGTGCTCGGCCAGCCGGTCGCGGACGCCCATCCGCCGTCCGAGGCGCCCTGGAAGCCGATGGAGTTCATCGCCGCCGTCGACTCATCCGGGCTCGTCGGTCCCGTGGTGCCGACCGTGGGCTCGGGCGTCGGCGAGGTGGACGACTATTTCGGGCGCTATTTGGCGGAAACCCTCCGGGTCGGCGAGAGGCTCGCTCCGGGGTTTTACCTGATCAGCGTGGGTCCCTGATTCCCCCATGAAAACCGGCCGCGCGCGCCGCGCCGGTTTATTTTTCGCGCCGGGCGCAAATTTCTGTTGACGCCCCAAAAACCAAGCTGCACTTTCTTCGCTCTTTTTCGTTTCTTGCAACGCAGTCTTTGTCTGCCCAGATAGCTCAGTTGGCAGAGCACGTCCTTGGTAAGGACGAGGTCGCCGGTTCGACTCCGGTTCTGGGCTCCATGCAGGATGCGATCAGCAGGCCACTCTATCAAAACCCACATACACGTCTCAAAGCTCCGGAATCGCTATGGCTAAAGGAACATTCGCACGCACGAAGCCGCACGTCAACGTCGGCACAATCGGTCACGTAGACCATGGCAAGACCACGCTCACTACGGCCATTCTCAAGGTCCAGTCGGACAAGAAGCTGGCCGAGTTCAAGTCGTATGCGGACATCGCGAAGGGGGGCACCTTCCGCGACGCCTCCAAGATCGTGACGATCTCGGTGGCCCACGTGGAGTACGAGACCGCCAAGCGCCACTACGCCCACGTCGACTGCCCGGGACACGCCGACTTCGTCAAGAACATGATCACGGGCGCGGCCCAGATGGACGGCGNNGACGGCCCGATGCCCCAGACGCGCGAGCACATCCTGCTCGCCCGCCAGGTCGGCGTCCCGAAAATCGTCGTTTTCCTGAACAAGATCGACCTGATCGACGACAAGGACCTGCTCGACCTCGTCGAGGAGGAGATCCGCGACCTGCTGACCAAGTACCAGTTTGACGGCAAGGCGGCGAAGATCATCCGCGGCTCGGCCACGGCGGCGCTCGAAGGCAAGCCCGAGGGCGTCAAGGCGATCGGGGACCTCCTGGACGCGGTCGATAGCGAGATCGCGGAGCCCGTCCGCGAGATCGACAAGCCCTTCCTCATGTCCATCGAGGACGTCTTCTCGATCACCGGCCGCGGCACGGTCGCCACGGGCCGCATCGAGCGGGGCGTCGTCAAGCTGAACGAGACGGTCGAGATCGTCGGCCTCAAGGACACGAGCGCGACGGTCGTCACCGGCATCGAGA
>PLKS01000010.1 GCA_003140665.1 Opitutaceae bacterium | reverse complement strand
GTCATGGCCTGCTGTGGCGACGTCCCGACGCTCGAAACGCTGGCTGCAGTATCCATCATGCGCGAGCATCTGCCCGAGCTGAAAATCCGGGTCGTCAACGTCGTCGACCTGATGAAGCTACAGCCTCAATCCGAGCACCCGCACGGATTGAGCGACATTGATTTCGACGAGCTCTTCACCAGAAACAAGCCGGTCATCTTCGCCTTCCATGCTTACCCGTGGCTGATCCACCGGCTGACCTACCGCCGCACCAACCACGACAACATCCATGTTCGGGGTTACAAGGAGGAGGGCACGATCACCACCCCCTTCGACATGACGGTTCTGAACGACCTGGACCGCTTCCACCTGGTGATGGACACCATCGACCGCCTGCCCCGGACCGGAGACAAGGGCATATACCTCAAGCAGCAGCTCAAGGACAAGCTGATCGAGCACAAACAGTACATCGACCAGAACGGCGAGGACCTGCCGGAGATCAGGAATTGGAAATGGGGCGACTCGATCGCGCCGGTCAAGAAGGCCGGGCAGTAACCGCGCGAGACATCCGACTCTCTCACCTCAGATTCGCCATGAACATCGATCCGAAGGATTTCCGCGTTCCGGGCGGCAAAAAAATCCGCCTGAAGAAATGGGCGACCAAGACGGCGCCGCTTTACAAGTCGGAAAAGAAGTACAAGGAGCTCCTTGCGACAGATGTGAAGGAACTGAGCGCGCAGCAGCGCCTGCTCTACGCCTCGGACCGCTATGCGGTGCTCCTTATCTTTCAGGCGCTGGACGCCGCGGGAAAGGACGGCGCGATCGCACATGTCCTGAGCGGCGTCAACCCGCAGGGATGCGAGGTCTTCAGCTTCAAGCATCCGAGCGCGGAAGAACTGCAGCATGATTTCCTTTGGCGCACGACCTGCCGCCTTCCTGCGCGCGGACGGATCGGCGTCTTCAACCGCTCCTATTACGAGGAGGTGCTGATCACCCGCGTGCACCCCGAGATCTTGAGAAATGAGGACATTCCAGGCGGCGCCACAGGCAAGAAGGCGGACTGGAAGGGACGATACCGCTCAATCCTCGATCTGGAGAAACACCTCCACCGAAATGGCACACGGGTCATCAAATTCTTCCTTCACCTTTCGAAGGCGGAACAAAAAAGGCGCTTTCTGGAGCGCATCGATGATGAGGACAAGAATTGGAAATTCAGCCAGGCGGACGTCGCCGAGCGCAAATATTGGAATCAATACATCAGAGCCTACGAAGACTGCCTTAGCGCCACCAGCACGGTGTCGGCGCCTTGGCATGTGGTGCCTGCCGACGACAAATATAACGCGCGGCTCATCGTCTCCAGGATCGTGATTGACGCATTGCGGGGCCTCAAATTGACCTATCCCAAGCTGACACGCGCATGGCAAAACGACCTCAAGGAGATCCGAAAGCAACTGACAAAGTAGGGCCGGCCTAAAGTGCGGCAGAGTTGGCCCCGGACGCCCAATCACGAGAATTTGAAAGCACTCATGCGCGCCATGGTCCTAAATGCCGCCGGGCAGCCCCTGCGGGAGATGGATGTCCCAAGACCCGTGCCTGCAGCCGGCCAGGTTCTCGTGCGTGTAAGTGCATGCGCGGTGTGCCGCACGGACCTTCATGTGATGGACGGCGAGCTCTCGCATCCGAAGCTGCCGTTGATCCTCGGTCATGAGGTCGTCGGGCACGTCGCAGAGACCGGGGCCGGCGCCACCCGATTCAAGCCGGGTGACCGTGTCGGGGTTCCCTGGTTGGGCTGGACGTGCGGGGAGTGCCGCTTTTGCCGGTCAGGTCGCGAGAATCTCTGCGAGAAGGCCCTGTTTACCGGCTTTACCCTTGACGGCGGTTACGCGGAATTCATGGCGGCCGACGAGCGGTTTTGCTTCTCGATACCGAGCGTTTACTCGGATGCGGCGGCTGCGCCCTTGCTCTGCGCCGGTCTCATCGGCTACCGCTGTCTCCGCAAGACGAGCGGAGCCAAGAACCTGGGCATCTACGGCTTTGGCGGGGCTGCGCACATCATCACGCAGATCGCCCAGCATGAGGGCCAAAGGATTTTTGCATTCACACGGCCTGGCGACGCTCCGACGCAGCAATTCGCCCGATCCCAGGGCGCGGCATGGGCCGGCGACTCGAACATCCTGCCCCCTGCGCCGCTTGATGCAGCCATCATCTTTGCTGCCGCCGGAGAGCTGGTGCCGCAAGCGCTCGAGGCCACGGCCCGCGGCGGATGCGTGGTTTGTGGCGGCATCCACATGAGCAACATTCCATCCTTTCCCTATGCGGCGCTCTGGCAGGAACGGACGATCTGCTCCGTGGCAAACCTGACACGCCGCGATGGCGAGGAGTTCCTGGACCTTGCGCCGCGCGTTCCTGTTCGGACCGAAACGCGGACATTTCGCCTGCAGGAGGCCAACACGGCCCTGGCGCAATTGCGCGCCGGGCAGTTTCGCGGGTCGGCCGTGCTGCTAATGGAATGAGCGCAACCGCCGCCGGGAACTA
>PLKS01000134.1 GCA_003140665.1 Opitutaceae bacterium | reverse complement strand
GTGGACGACCTCCTCGTTGACCGAGATGCAGGTGTGCGCCGGGTAGCGGCGCGCGCCGTGCTCATACAGGTAACAGGCGCTTCGCGCGCCCAGGCGCGCTATCTCGGCGCGACCCGCCTCCTCCAAGTCCATCGTTGTGACACCGGGCCGCACCAGATGCGTGAGCGAATCAAGCACCGCGGCGGCCATGGCGCACACCTCGCGCATCCTGACGATCCCTTCAGCGTCCTTAATGGGAATCATCGGGCGGCGCAGGCCCCCTCAACGAGGAGGCCGAGTGTGCGGTAGTGTCCGACGACGGGCCCGGCGGCGCCTGAACCGGCGACCGCCGCGTCGATTTCCTCGCCGCGGGCGTCGAGCCATTCGTCGAACACTTTAGCTTGGAGCAGCGTAGCCGGGAAGTCCGTAAGGACGAATCCCGCATCAGGTTTGCGCGAGAAGAACCAGCGGCGCAGGAGCGCCAGCGTGGAGGCTTCGTTCCCGTCGGCGGGGCCGCGGGACCGCGAAATCCCCCGCCGCGTTAGTTCGGCGGGAGAGACGTGCTCAATCTGCAAAGAACGGGCCCGGTCCATCACCTCTTCCGTGCGAAAATCACTCGAACCGAGCAGAAGGAGTTTCGTTCGGGCGGAACCGCCCAAAAGGGAAAAGAGGTCAAATATCGCGTCCATTCGTGCCCTTGTAAAGCGGAAACGGAACCCCTTACAGCTTCCAGGGGTGGCGCACCGCCCAGGCGATGATCCCGAACAGGAAGAGGCCCCCGAGGGCGAGCCAGAGCTTGCCGACCGCCTTGGAGGCCAGGGCGTCGCCGAGGGCACCGGCCTGGGCGTTGGCGCTCCTGGCGCGGATGCGGCCCTTCTTCAGGAAACCGTCGTAGTGCCGCTGGAGAAGGAAGGTCTCGATCTGGCGCATCGTGTCGAGGATGACGCCCACCGTGATGAGCATCCCCGTGCCGCCGAAGAAGTAGGCCACCCGCATGGGCACGTTGAGCTCGAAGAGGAGCACGTCCGGCATGACGGCGATGATCGTCAGGAAGATCGCGCCGGCCAGGGTGAGCCGGGTCATGATGAAGTCGAGGAACTGGGCCGTCGGCTCCCCGGGCCGGACCCCCGGGATGTAGCCGCCGTACTTCTTCAGGTCGTCGGCGATCTGGATCGGCTTGAACATGACCGACACCCAGAAGTAGCTGAAGAAGAGGATGAGGAGGGCGTTGCCGGAGTAGTAGGTCCAGTGGCCCCTCAGGAGGTTCTGGGAGAACTCGCTCAGGAAGCGCAGGTTGAACGCGGCGCCCAGCTGCGACATGATCTGCTGCGGGAAGAGCAGGATCGCGCTCGCGAAGATCACGGGCATGACGCCGGAGTAGTTGACCTTGAGCGGCAGGAAGGAGCTCTGGCCGCCCATGACCTTGTTGCCGACGACGCGCTTCGCGTATTGGACGGGGATCTTTCGCTGCCCCTGCACCACCATGATGATCCCCATGGTGACAAGGAAGAAGAGCACGATCATGAGCACCCCGAGCGGCAGCCCGTGGCCGGCGTTCGTCCCGACGGGGCCGAAGAAGAACTGGTAGGTCTGGGCCGCGGCGCCCGGGAGGGTCGCGAGGATGCCGACCGTGATCAGGAGCGAGACGCCGTTTCCGATGCCGCGCTGCGTGATCTGCTCGCCGAGCCACATCATCAGCATCGTGCCCGCCGTCAGGTAGACGACCGAGGTGACGATGAACGGGAGCTTGCCGACGATGACGATGTTGCCGTACGTGCCGATGTCGTACCCGGGAAAGAGCTTCGCCGGGTTCTCCAGGGCCAGGATCGTCAGCGTTCCCTGGATCACGCAGATCAGGACGGTCGCGTAGCGCGTGTACTGCGTGAGCTTCTGGCGGCCCACGTCGCCCTCCTGCTGGAGGCGGCTGAGCTGCGGGACGACCGCGGTCATCAGCTGGAAGATGATCGATGCGCTGATGTAGGGCATGATGCCCAGCGAGCAGACGGCCCCCTTCAGGAGGGCGCCCCCGGTGAACATGTTGTAGAGGCCCACGATCGCCCCGCCCGTCCCGCCGGACTGCTGGGCGAAGAACGCCTGCAGCGGGTGCGGGTCTATGCCCGGGAGCGGGATCGCGGCGCCCACCCGAGCCACGAACAGGAGCGCAAGCGTGTAGAATATCCGGGAGCGGAGCTCCGGGATCTTCAGCGAGTTGGCGAAGGCTGAGAACATGCGCGGGGACCGTCAGCCTACGATCGCCTGGCCTCCGGCTTTCTCGATCTTGGCCTTTGCGGACTCGGAGAACCTGGCGGCGGTGACCTTCAGGGCGCGGGTGATCTCGCCGTCGCCCAGCACCTTGACCGACGTCTCGCCGGAGCGGATGAGGCCGGCCTTGGCGAGCGACACCGCGTCGATCTCCGTGACCTCGCTGCCGAGGCCCCCGAGGTCGCGCAGGTTCACGACGGCGATCTCCGTGCGGAAATCGGCGTTGTTGAACCCGCGGTGCGGAAGCTTGCGGTAGAGGGGCATCTGGCCCCCCTCGAACCCGGGGCGGATGCTCGAGCCCGAGCGGGCCGACTGGCCCTTGCCGCCGCGGCCGCTGGTCTTGCCGTGGCCGCCGCCTTCGCCGCAGCCGACCCGCTTCTTGCGGTGGATGGCGCCGTCGACGTTCTTCAGTTCGTGAAGTTTCATGTGATTTTCCTTGAGGGTCGCCCCATCCCGCGAACTTGCGCGGGCGGGACTCGGATTTCCTGGAGTGGGATCGGGTTCAGCCCTGGCGCAGCTTGGTGAAGTCCTCGGCGAGCCGGAGCTGGAGGAGCGCGTTGACCGTCGCGTTGACGACGGCGATGTGGTTCTTGGACCCCATCGACTTGGTGAGCACGTTCTTGACGCCGGCGGCCTCGAGCACCGCGCGCACGCCGCCGCCGGCGATGAGGCCCGTGCCGGGGGAGGCCGGCTTGAGGAGCACCCGGCCCCCGTCGAACTGGCCGATGACGTCGTGGGGGATCGTGTCGCCCTTGAGCTTCACGTGCATGAGCCGCTTCTTCGCGTGCTCGGTGCTCTTCTTGATGGCGTCGGGCACCTCGTTCGCCTTGCCGTAGCCGACGCCGATGTTGCCCTTCTGGTCGCCGACGACCGTCAGCGCCGCAAAGCTGAACCGGCGGCCGCCCTTGACCACCTTGGCGACGCGGTTGA
>PLKS01000128.1 GCA_003140665.1 Opitutaceae bacterium | reverse complement strand
GACGAAGACGTCCTCCTCGAGCGTGACCCCGGAGCACACAAACGAATGGCTCTGTATGCGGCAGCGCGCGCCGACGGTCACGTCGCCCTGGATTTCCACGAACGTGCCGATCATGCAGTCGTCCCCGATCTTGCAGCCGTAGAGGTTGACGAACGGGTTGAGCTTCACCCGCTGGCCGAGGACCACGTCCTTGGCGATCTGGTGAAGGGAAGGATCGGGGGGCTCGCTCATCGGTAGGAAATGCGGGTGATCCGGCCGCCATGGCCAAGCGAGACCTTGGCCGCCTCGAGCACGCGGACCACCTGGGAGCCGAACTCGCCGCTGGCGGCCGGCGTCCGCCGGGCCCGCAGGCAATCGATGAACTCCTGGTCCTGGCGGAGCAGCGGCTCGTAGAGCTTCAGCCTCGGCGTGGTGATCGCGCCATCGCGAAGGATCATGTGGAATTCGCCGAAGGAGGCGTAGTTGTCCGGCATCACGCCCTTGTCGTAATAGCGCACGGGCTCCAGGTGGTTCATGTCATCCCAGACGGCCATCTTGCTGTCGCCGACCACGGTGAGCTGCCGGACCTTGCGCGGATTGAGCCAGGAGGTGTGGACATGGCAGATGATACCCCTCGGGTAGGTGAGCGTGAGGAACCCGATGTCCTCGATGCCCTTCTGGAGGAAGGCGCCGCCCACGGCGGACACCGACTCCGGCTTGGCGCCGAGCAGGAAGTTGAAAATGGAGATGTCATGGCTTGCCAGGTCATAGACGACGCCGACATCGCTGCGCACCGGGCCGAGGTTGGTGCGGACCGCGTCCATGTAGTAGATGCGGCCGAGCTCGCCCCGGTCGATCGCCTGCTTGAGGTGCAGCGTGGCCGGGTTGTAGAGGAAGACGTGTCCCACCATCAGGATCCGGCGCTTCCTCCTCGCGAGGGCGCAAAGGGCGCGCGCCTCGGTCGAGTTCAGGGCGAGCGGCTTCTCGCACAGCACGTCCTTTCCCGCCTCGAGGGCCTGCCGAACGAGCTTGAAATGGGACTGGACGGGCGTCGCGACGACCACCGCGTCGATGTCGGCCGCCTGGGTGACGGAGCGCGGGTCGCGTGCCGTCTCGAGGCCCGGGAACTGCTTGCGCGCCAGGGCGAGCCGGGGCTCGGCGCTGTCGCACACGCGCCCGACCTCGCATCCTTCCACGAGCCGGAAGTTGCGGACGTGGTTCGGCCCCCATTGGCCAAGGCCAATGACGCCTATGCGCACCGGGGTAGAGGATGAGGCCATTGGAGACGGAGTTTTTCGCGAGGGGAGCCAGAAAGGCAAACTCGGGTTTAGACAAAATTTGTCTACCGTGACATCGGCAATGTCTTCCGATCGACTGCAAAGCACCCGGAAGGTCCAGTTTCGACCGGCGGCGGAGGGAAACCTCACCAGACGCTCGCGGCAGCGTCGCGGTTGTTTCAATAGGCGATCGAGCGCTCAGACAAACTTCAGCTTGCGGGCTGCGAAAAGCACCATCCGCAGGAGCAGCCAACCGTGCCTCCACCGGTGGATGTTCGTCGAACCGTACGTCCGGTCCCTGTAGCGTACGGGCACGTCCACGATCTTCATGTTGAGCCGCGCGGCGCCGAAGAGGAGGTCGAAGTCGCCGAACGGGTCGAAGTCGCCGAAATAGGCGCGGTTCGCCACGATGCGCTCGTAGTCGGCGCGTCTGAGGACCTTCGTGCCACAGAGGGTGTCCTTGAGCGGCTGCCCGAGGATCCACGTGAAGAGGATGCCGAACGTCTTGTTCGCGCACATGTTGAGGAAGCGCATGGCGTCCTTCTCCATCGGATAGACCAGCCGGGAGCCGTTGGCGAACTCGGCGCGCCCCGAGACGATGGCGGCGTAGAACTTCGGCATCTCCTCGGGAGGGACGGTGAGGTCGGCGTCGAGGATGATGAACAGATCGCCCTCCGCCGCGGCGAATCCCTCCCGGACGGCGTCGCCCTTTCCCTGGCCGCCCTGGCGAAGGGTCTTGATCCTCCGCTCCGGGTGCTCCCGGGCGACGCGCTCGATCTCCTCCCAGGTATTGTCCTTCGAATGGCCCTCGACAAAGATGAGTTCGGTGCCGGCGCCCATGTCGGGCGTGCGCAGGACGGCGGCCTCGATGTTGCCGGCCTCGTTCCTTGCCGGGATGACGACCGAAACGGTCAGGGGCCCCGTCTCCCTCGCTCGGACGGTGCGGGCGACGCAGAACGCGGTGGCGCAGAACCAAGGCAGGACCGGCGCGAGCCAGCGGTTCACGAACGGCCCGATCCCCAGGGCCCGCATGGGGACCAGGATCCGGGGCTGCACGACCAGGGCCTCCCAGCCGGCGAGCGCCATGAGCCCGAGGAGGTCCGGCGTCGAGAGCCAGCTGCTCGGAGGCTCGGTCGCCTTGAGGCCCAGTCCGCGGGCGAGCGCGAACACGGGCCTCCAGAGAGCCGACGGATAGTTGATGATCAGGCGGGTGCCGGGGTGGGAGACCGAATGCAGCCCCTCGAGGACCTGCTGCACGTCGGCCGCGAAGTTGAGCGTATCGGAGACCACGATGACATCGAACCGCTCGCCGAGCTCGAGCGTCTCGGCCGCCTGCACGTGGAACTCGCAGTCCGGGGCGTGTCCCCTGGCGGCCTCGATCTGGCGCTTCGAAAGGTCGATCCCGACTTTCCGCCTTGCGCGGAGCCTGCCGAGGAGCTCACCCGAGCCGCAGCCCACCTCAAGGACGGAGGAATCGGGTGAGATAAGGAGGCCGTAGTAATGGGCCAGGATCGTGCGGTAGGCGAGCGATGCCGGATAGGGCCTGGCGGCTGCCTCATCGTACCACGCGCGCACGCGCTCGAGGTGCTCGGCGTTGATCTCGGATATGGCCCGCGGCATCAGGGGATCTCCACCGAACCACCGGATCCTGAACCCGCGACGACGCCCGGGGTTGTCTTCATGTCTTTGGGGACGTGCAATTGGTCATCACTCGGCGCTTCTTTTGAGCACGACGAGAAGCCGGGCTGCAAAGAGATTCGGCCACCGCGAAAGGACGCGGTCGAGGCGCCGCCACAGCCGGAACGCGCCTGGACCGCCGATTTGCAGGCGCGAGAATCCGCCCGTCGCAAAGTACTCGAAGGAGGAAAGGGGGGTCACCTCGCAGACATCCCAGCCCGAGAGCCGCGCGGGATCCTGGCGCCGCCAGAAAATCCGTGTTGCGGCGCCCTGGGCGGCAAAGTAATCGGCGTCGGCGGGCTTGAACCCGGGGGGCGCATCCCAGGTCACCGGCTTTCCGAGGCCGATCGGCTCATGGTGGAAGAGCCCGTAAATGAACCTGCCCGTCCAGCTTGCCGCCGGATCGAACACGATCAGGCGGCCGCCCGGCGCGAGCACCCGCCGGAATTCCGCCAACGCGGTCGCAGGGTAGCGCAGGTGGTGCCAGACGTCGAAGAGGATGAGGTTGGAGATGCTGCCGTCGCCGAAGCTCAGGCAGTACGCGTTCTCCTGCCGGTCCAGCCAGGGATTGGGGAACAGGTCGGTCGTGACGCAGTCGGGGATGACCTCCTTGATCGAGCCCATTCCCGAGCCGAGTTCCACGATCTGCCCGGGGACACCCCGGTCGAGGCGCGACGCGATAAGCCCGTGGAATCCGCGGTAGACCTCCCGCAGCTGCGCCTTTCGCTGCCAGGCCCGGCGGTTGCCCTGGATTTCAATGTCGTGCTGCCCGACCGGCAGCGAATCGCCCGCGTTCATGGTATCAATTAAAGGGAACGTACAGAGTGCCTTGGATGTCCCACCGGGCTCAAGGAAACTCGGGGCTCCGGCCGGGTTTATGGTTGCCATCGATTCCAAATTCCCGCGGGCTCGACGACTACTCTTACCCTGAGAATGAGATCCACCTCAACCCTGTTGCTCGTGCTGTTCGCGGCCGCGTCCCTTCGCGCGGAAACGCCCCCCGTGCAGGGCACCCTGCCGGAGGATTACCTTCCGGGCCTGAAGCCCCTCCTGGCGGTCGCGGTCGAGCGCTCGCCGAACACCATCCTGTCCAGCATCAACCTGGCGCAGCAGGAGGCGCAGCGGTACGTCTATGCCTACGTGCTCTGGCCGTCCATCGCCGGCAACGCCAGCTACGGCATCAACAATGATTCCGTCTCCGGCGGAACCGTCAGCACCGAGCGCGGCCTGTTCTACAATGTCGGCCTCAACCAGCCCGTTTTTCAGTGGATGGCCTACAAGAACAACGCCGAGATCGGCGCCCTCGGCGTGAAGATCGCCCAGCGGCAATTCGCGGAGGCCTACCGAGCGCTCGCCGTCCAGATCAGGGAACAATACATGTACCTGATAAGCAAAAAGATATCGCTTAGGAACGCCCATTACAGGCAGAAGATCTCCGAGGAGACCCTTGCGGCCATGCAGGCGAAACTGGAGGCCGGCTCGGCTTCGCAGGCCGACCTTCAGGGTTACCAGATCGCCCTGCAGCAGGCGCAGCTGGACACGGACCGGAGCGCGGAGGACTATTCCTATGCGAAAAGGGTGTTCACGCGGCTGGTGGGCATCGATGACGTGGACGAGGAGTCCATCCCCATCGAGCTCCCCCATCCCGAGTACTCCTCGCCGCTGGCGGACGCGGTTCTCGCAGGATTCGTGGCCGACGGGGCCGAGAGCGCCTTCCAGAGCGAGATCTACCAGATGATCGTCAAGCAGCAGGACCTGAACTACGCGATCGCGAAGGTGAGGCTCCTTCCGAAGATAAACGCGGCGGTCACCTACAGCCTCGCGGACCAGACCACCGCGTTCGGCGGCCAAGTCTCGCAGGTCAAGGTGCAGACGGAGGCCTACAGCATCGCCGCCAACTGGACGATCTTCGACGGCTTCCTGACCCGCGGCTCGAAGCTCGGGGCCCTCGCGACGAAGCGGTATTACGAGCGCACCCGCCAGACCTTCATCGATTCGACGATCGATTCGGTGACCTACCTGCGCCACCAGATCGGGCTTTCGTCGCGGGCCCTGGCGCTGTCCGAGCTCCACAACAGCCTGATCGCGGCGGAGGTGAAGCGGATCACGGACGACGTGAAGCTCGGCTACGCCTCGCAGGCCACCCTCGAGACGAGCAACATGGACCTCTACGTGACGGAGTTTGACCTGACCTTCGCGAGGACCGACTACCTGAGCAAGTGGACCGAATTCGTTTCGACCGCCGGCATGGATCCGGCGATCTCCAACATATCCGCCCGCTATGTCCGATAAGTCCGGCAGCTCATTCCTCTGGCTGAAGGTGCTCCTCGCGCTCGCGGTGCTCGCCGCGATCGCCGTCGGGGTCATCATGTACCTGAGGCCGACGGCCAAGGTCGAGACCGTGGTCAGCGGCGACGCCATCGACGCCAAGCCCGGGAGCGTGGCCGTCAAGGAGGAGTACTCGATGGACATGAAGAGCGAGGTCTCCGGCCGGGTGCTCAAGGAGGGCTACAAGCTCGAGGTCGGATTGGCGGTCAAGGAGGGCGACCTGCTCGTCCATCTCGACACCGGCGATGTTCAGCTGGAGATCGGCCAGGTCCAGAACGAGTACAATTCCGCGAAACAGCGGATCAGCCTGGGATCCGAGGTCACCTACCAGCTCGAGTCGGCCAAGTCGGATTTCACCAACACGGAGCGCCTCTTCAAGATGGGCCAGGTCTCCGACAGCGATTACCAGAAGGCGCACCGGGCCGTGCAGACCCTGGAGCAGCGGCTGGCCCTGGAAAAGGTGCGGAACGAGGAGGACCTCAACACCGACGAGAACACGCTCAAGACCAAGCAGCGCGACATGGAGAAAATGACGATCACGGCTCCGTTTGACGGGGTGATCTCCGCTGTGTTCGCCCACCCGGGCGACCTGATCAACGTGGGATCGCCGATCGTGACCCTGATCACGACGAGCCGGCTCGTGGAGGCCAAGATAAGCGAGGAGGACTTTGCCAACATCCAGGTCGGCCAGAAGGCCACCGTCATCTTCCTTCCCTACGGGGAATTTGAGTACAACGGGATCGTCCAGAAGATCCTGCCGACCGCCGATCCCGAGACCCAGCGGCACATGGTGGACCTGAACATCACGGACATCCAGCCGGAGAAGCTCATCCCGGGGATCACCGGCGAGGTCACGGTCGTCGTCGGGACCCACCATGCCAATGCGATCATCCCTAGGCGCGCGCTCTTCAACGAGAGCGTCTACGTCGTGACGGACGGGACGGTCGAGCTTCGGCACGTCAAGACCGGCTTCCTCTGGCTCCGGGGCGCTGAAATCACCGACGGGCTCAAGCCCGGCGAGCAGGTCATCGTGGAGGACCTGGAAAGCTTTCGCGCCGGCGACCGCGTCCGCGTCCAGGAGCTGCCGGCGGACGTGTTGAACAAGACGAAATAGCCGTCCGGATGTCCCCGAACTTCCGTATCGCGCTCCGTTTCCTGACGGCGAAGAAGCGGGCCATGCTGATGAGCCTGTCCTGCATTATCCTCGGGATCGGGCTCTTCGTGGTGACGCAGGCGACGACGAGCGGCTTCCAGGGCTTCTTCATAAAGACGATCCTCGGGACGAACGGGGCCATCCTGATCCAGGACAAGCTCCAGGCGACGATGCGCAGCATCGACGCCGGCGGCTACAACTCAGGCTACGAGATCAAGCAGAAGGAGGGCCAGAAGTACGTGGAGGGGATCGACTACCCCAACCAGCTGGCCCTGGCGGTCAAGAAATTCAACAACGTGGCGGCCGTGTCGCAGATCCTGCGCGGGACGGTGACGATCCGCAGCTCGTTCCGCGACCAGACGGGGCAGGCGTACGGCATCAACCTCGAGGACCACCTGCGTGTCTCGGACCTCGGCGCGCAGATCGTCCAGGGCTCGCTGAGCGATTTCCGCGTGCAGCAGGGGGGGGCCCTCGTCGGGCGCGTGATCGCGGACAAGCTCCAGCTGGAGGTGGGGGACACGTTCGAGATGGTGTACCTCGGGATCGTCCACCACTACAAGCTGAGCGCGATCTACCAGACGGGCGTCAACGACATCGACAGCGTCAGGATCTACATCCTCATGAGCGAGGCGCGGGCCCTCTTCAAGAAGCCGACCGGGGCCACGTACCTCCAGGTCAGCCTGATCGACAAGGACCGGGCGCGGGAGGACGCGGTCGTCATGTCCAATGCGCTCCAGCACAGCGCGGCCGCCTGGCAGGACCGGGAGTNNGGATCGCGACCGGGATCACGGTGTCGGTCTTCACGCTCATCGCGGGCCTCGCGATGTTCAACACGCTCGCGATGATCGTCCTGGAGAAGACAAAGGAGATAGCGATCCTCCGGTCGATGGGCTACACCCGGCACGACATCTCCCGGATCTTCCTCTGGCAGGCGGCGATCGTCCTGGCGATCGGGATGGTGCTCGGGTGCGCGGTCGGCGCGCTCATCACCTATGCGGTCTCGCAGGTTCCCCTNNTCACCTCGCACAAGTTCCTGGTGCAATGGTCGCGCTGGCACTACGTGGAGGCCGTGTCGACCGCCGTCGTCATGGTCATGCTGGCGAGCCTCATCCCTTCGCGGCGCGCGGCGAGGCTCGAGCCGGGGGACATCATCCGGGGGACGGCCCAATAGGCGGACCCGTGGCCGAGGAACCCAAAGTCGCCCTCCGCTGCAAGCAGCTGCACCGCTTCCTGGGAAGGGATGAGGGCAGGGTCCATGTCCTCAAGGGGGTCACGTTCGAGGCCAGGGCGGGACAGGTCTACGCCATCGTGGGGCCGTCGGGATGCGGAAAATCGACGCTCCTCTACCTCCTGGGCCTCCTCGACCTCCCGGACGCGGGGGAGATCTGGATCAACGACCAGCTGATGTCGAACAGCCAGGACGCGGTCCGCACGGCGGCCCGCTGCGAGCACATCGGGTTCGTCTTCCAGTTCCACTTCCTGATGCTCGAGTTCACCGTGCTCGAGAACGTCATGATGCCCATGCG
>PLKS01000231.1 GCA_003140665.1 Opitutaceae bacterium | reverse complement strand
CTCGCGGTGTCGCTCTTCGACTCGATCGCGAGCGGCCTGCCCGGCGTCGGCTCCGGGACGGATGTGCGCGCGATGGCCCGTTTCCTGAATATTCCGGCCGAGCAGCTGGAGCGGATCAACGGCGTCCGGTACGGGCCGGTCGAATTCGACGTCGAGTTCAAGGACGGCGCCGTGGGGCGGAGCGAGCCGCTGGTCGCCACCGGCGGCGGCGGCGACTGCGTCTTTGTGGAATACCTGGGCTCCGGCCTCGCGCGGTTCGGATACTTTCACATGGGGGCGTCCGGCCCGCTGGGAGAGCCGGTCTCCGTGGGGACCGGCCCCCACCGGATGCGCGTCGAGATGGGCGGCCTTTACCCTCCCGCGGAGCACGCGGCGTTTTCAGGCTGGTCGGGCGACGATGTCGTGGCGTTGCGGCGCCGGGTGGAGGTCAGGCTGGACGGGGTGACCGTCCTGCGCGCGGCGTCGACGGCCTATCGCTCGGACGCCTGGCAGGCATCGGTGGGCTCGACGCCCAATCCCGGCCAGATGCAGGCCAAGTTCTCGGGGCGTATCGCGAACCTCTCGAGGCTGGGAATGCCGAGCAGGGCCGACGTGCAGAAGGGATTCGGCATCGGCCCCGTCCGCCTGACCGCGCACTTTCCGGAGTTCAGGGCCATCGTGGGGCAGCCGCTGGTGAGCACGGGGGTCGCCGGCGCGGGGGACCTGGTCTATGTGTTTTACCTCGCGCCGGGCAAGGCGCGGTTCGGACACGACTGCTGGAACTACGGGCTCTTCGAGTCGGAACCGGTGCTCTTCGACCCGGCCGAGGACCAGGTGATCGAGATCGACATGGATTCCCTGCATGCCCCTCCCAACGGAGGAATCCATCCCTTCAGGCTGCGGTTCAACGGGCGCGACATAGCGTCGGTCCAAAGGCTCTCAAACCCTTCCACCCCGGAGGAGGTGGCCTTCGGCTACAATGAGATCGGCGCCAGCACGGCCGAAGTCCTTTTCAGCGGATCAAAGCTCGAGGCTGAAAGGCTTGCGGCAATGCCTTCGGGGCAGCCTGCGGCAGGCGCCGTTCACCTGCTTCTAAAGCTTCCGGCCGACCGGATCAACGGGTCCGAGCCGCTGGTCGTCACGGGGCGCCAGGGCGCGGCGGACATGGTATATATCGCCTATACGGAGCCGGGGTTTGTTCAATTCGGATATGATCACTGGGGTGCCGGGGGACCCATCAGTGCCAAGGTCGCGGTGCGCGGAGGCGAGAACCTCGAGGTGCAGGTGAGCCTGGGGTCGCTCCGCTACGAGGACGATCCCCAGTGGGGCTCGCTGAGCGCCGCCGACCGCGAAAGGCTCGCCTCGACCGTCGTCGTGCGCGCGAATGGCGCCAAGGTGCTCGAAGCCAAATCCCATCCGTTCGCCTGTTCGGCAGGCGAGATCTACGTCGGCTCCAATCCGGTCGGGGGGTCGACGTGCAGCGCGAGGTTCACGGGCTCCATCCTGTCATCCGAGAGGATAGGGATACTCTACCTGAGGTAGAACGCATGTCCGACACCGCCCCTCCCTTGCGCGTCGTTGTGGTAGGCGCGGGCCCCGCCGGCCTCACCGCCGCCTGCGGCGCGCGCGAGGCGGGGATGGACGTCACGGTGCTCGAGAAGGACCCCGAATACGTCGGGGGCATCTCGCGTACGGTGAAGAAAGGCGGATTCCGGTTCGACATCGGGGGGCATAGGTTCTTCAGCAAGAGCGACGAGGTAACGCGATGGTGGAAGCGCAGGCTGCCCAACGACTTCATCCAGGTGCGCCGGATGTCGCGGATCTACTACCGGGGGAAGTATTTCGACTATCCCCTCAAGGCCTGGAACGCGCTCTCCGGCCTGGGCCTTTTCACGAGCATCTCCTGTCTCGCGAGCTACGGCTGGGCGCGGCTGTTCCCGCGCCGGCCGGAAACCTCGTTTGAGGATTGGGTGACGAACCGCTTCGGCCGCCGGCTCTTCTCCATCTTCTTCAAGACCTACACCGAGAAGGTCTGGGGCATGCCGACCAGCCAGCTGAGCGCGGACTGGGCGGCGCAGCGGATCAAGGGGCTTTCCCTCTCAAAGGCCATCATCAACGCGTTCGGCGGGGGTCAGCCGAAGTCGGGGGAGACGATCAAGACGCTGATCGACACCTTTGACTATCCAAGGCTGGGGCCCGGCCAGATGTGGGAGCAGGCGGCCGCGGACCTTCAGGCGCAGGGGGGCCGCCTAGTGATGGGAAGGCGGGTGACCCGGATCCTCCGCCACGGCGACCGGGTGACGGCCGTCGAGACGGCGGGCGGCGACGGCGGCCGCTCCCTGGTGCAGGGCGACCAGTTCATCGTCTCGATGCCCCTGCGGGAGACGGTGCTCGCGTTTGATCCCCCGCTTCCGGAACCGGTCCAGGCGGCCGCGCGCGCCCTGTCCTACCGGGACTTCATCGCGGTCGCGCTCGTCGTGGAGGGCGAGAATCCCTTCCCGGACAATTGGATCTACATCCATGAACCGGGAGTGAAGCTGGGAAGGGTGCAGAATTTCAAGAATTGGAGCGAGGCGATGATCGGGCGCCCAGGAACGACGTGCCTTGGTCTCGAGTATTTCTGCTTCGAGGGCGACGGCCTGTGGACCATGGCGGACGCGGACCTGGTCGAGTTGGGAAAGCGCGAGCTTGCCCAGCTCGGCCTTTGCAGCCCGGACCGGGTCACGGAGGGTTCCGTCGTCAGGGTCGAGAAGGCCTATCCCGTCTACGGACCCGGATACCAGGCCCATCTGGACACCATCCGCGCCGCGCTGGGGACGCTCAAGAATCTCCAGGTGGTCGGGCGCAACGGAATGCACAAGTACAACAACCAGGNNTTCGACCTCTGGAAGGTGAACACCGACGCCGAATACCACGAGGAGGCCGACCCCTCGGCCGCCGACCGCTCGGGACGCGTCATGCCCGGGCGCGTCAGGCCGCCGGAATAGCCGGCTTAGCGGCGCGGCCCCAGCCCGGGCCGGCCCGGAACTGGCGGACCGCCCGGGACGCGAGCCATCCCGCGGTCGAGAGTACGATCAGGGATCCCGTCGAGAGGGAGCTCCAGAACGATGCCAGGAGAAAGGGCGTCCCGGGGTAGCGAAGCTTGAACTCATGGTCGCCGGCGGGGGTTTCGATCATCACGGAGCCCTCCGGCGACTCCCCGACCCGCGCGGGGTGGCCGTCCATCGAGGCCTTGTAGCCCGGAATGAAGCGGCGGGGGGTTTCCAGCCACGCGGCCTCGCCCGCCCGCACCCGGCCCGTCATCGGAAGCAGCCGCTCCAGTTCCACGGGGAAGCTCCGGGGGTCCACCTCGCGCAGCTCATAGCCGGCGAATACCCCCGTGTCGTTGAGCCCGAGCAGCGTCATGCGGATCTCCGTGCCTTCGGGGTCGGTCGTCCACAGCGAAAGCGAGCGGTCGTTTCCCGGCTCCATTCCGAATCCGCGGCTCTCCCCCGCGCTCGGGAGGGGGTACTCGCGTGCAAAGTGATCGCCCTCCATGATCAGGACGCCCTTGAACGGCGGGCTGAGGAATTTGAGCGTGAGGAGATAGCGCTTGTTGGGCTCGATCGAGATCGCGGGCGTGAGAGGCACCAGGACGGGCTGCAGGTTCACGGCATGGAAAACCCCGTGGGAGCGCAGCCTGCCCGCATTCGGGGAACTCCAGTTGTTCGCGATCTCGGATTTGTCCCCGGAGCGAAGGAGCCTGAATTCCTGCCCGGCGTCCATGACGCCGTTCACAAAATGGCGCGGCAGCCCGAGGAGGGCGTAGGACGTCACCGTTAGGTTGATGTTCTCCGGGCGGTGCAGGTCGGCGCTCTCCTGGCCGCCGTGCTGAAGGAGGAAGCCCCGGCGGATGAACAGGCTCGCCTGCTCCATGTTCCAGGCGAGGCCCGCGGCGCACAGGGCGACGAGCCCGAGTCGCTGCGCGACGGGAAGCGCACGCAGCCGGCGGTCCGCGTCCGGACACACGGAGCAGGCCGCAACGAGCACGAGCCCCGTCGCGACAAGGTAGAGCCGCTGCATCGGCCAGATGTTCGTCAGGTTTGGAAACGCAGGCGGCAGATGCAGCCAGAGAAACCTTGTCACGTACGGAAAGGGAAGGGCAAGGACGAGGAGGAAGCCGGCGACCACGAGCAGGACGATGGGGGCGAGCCTTCCCCTCCGGAGGGCGGCGGCGGCCGTCCCGAAAAAGAGGGCCCAGGCCACGTATCCCAGCTGGAAGTCTCCCAGCTGGCGGGCCTCGCTGCTGACCGGCAGGATGGATGCGGGAAACGCGTGCCTGAGCTCGACGAACATCGGGGAATAGTTCTCAGGCCTCGAGAGGCCGCCCACGTCCTGCATCGCGGAGGCTGACGCAAACGTGTAGCCCGCCAGGAGGACGCAGACGATAAGGCCGGGCACGACCGCGGCGACCGCGCGAACCGTGGGCCTGCGCGTCGCCCATACGGCGACCTGGATCGCCGCCGTGGAGCTCGAAAGCCAGAGCGCGATCGGCGGGTGGGCGAGCCAAGCGAGCCCGATCGAGGCCCCGATGACCAGGTACACCCCCGGCGTCCGCCGCGAGAAACTCGCGAAATTGCCGCCGAACACGAGCGGTACCAGCGGCAGCGTGGTCACCGTCATGTAGAGGTCCATCGCATACGCCGTCGACAGGACTCCCGGGGAGAACTCGTAGAGGAGGGCCCCGAACAGCGCCACCCGGTGCGTGGCGCCGACCAGGTAGCGCAGGGCGGCATAGGCCGCGAACGCGGCGCCCACGAGGCTCAGCGTGAGAAGCGCGTCCTGGAGCTGCCAGAACGTGAGCCTGTGAAGGGTCGCGTAGTCGATGAGGCAGGCGGCGCAGCAGTACCAGGGCCCCGTCCGGAGCGGGTGGATTCGCCCGTTGAATGCGAACTCGGTCTGGCCGACCAGCGCCGGAAAGACGCCCGACCTGGCCTGGGTGACGGCATCCGCCAGGGAGAGGCTGTAATTGTAGGCCTCGCCCGTGCCGACATAGGTGCCCCGGAAAAAGGGCCTGGCCGCGACAACCCCCGACGCGAAGAGGATCACGACCAGCACCACGCGCGGCTTCCACTCGGTCCATGTCCTCGGGCACCAAAGGCAGGCCATCGCCAGCAACGTCGCGATCGGAATCAGGGACGCTAGGGCGAAGACGGGCATGCGGTGCCTGCTATCGGCGCGCGTCGTACACCCAGCGATTCGCCTCGAGCCAGCGCAGCGTCCGCACGATGCCCTGCTCGATCGAGAGCTTCGGCTTCCATCCGGTCGAGAGGATCTTCCGGGTGTCGAGGAAGATGAAGGGGTTGTCGCCGATCCAGCCGCGGTTGCCTCCGCCGTACCGGAGCTCGGGCTTCAGGCCGAGGGTCCCGCAGATGAACCCCACGCTGTCGCTCACCCGCACATATTCCGAGGTTCCCAGGTTGTAGACCTGGACGCGGTGGCGCGAATCGCGCGCGGTTTCGCCGCGTGTCGTGTGGAGGATGGCCTCCACGCAGTCCTGGATGTAGAGGTAGCTTTTCCTCTGCGAGCCATCCCCGAGGACCTTCAGCCACCCCGGGTGTTCGATGAGCTGCTGGTAGAAGTCGAACACATGCCCGTGGGTGTAGCGCTCCCCGAGGATCGAGACGAATCGGTAGATGTAGCCCTCGAACCCGAATCCCTCGCAATAGGCGCTGATCAGCCCCTCGCCGGCGAGCTTCGACGCCCCGTAGAGGGACGTCTGGACGGGAAACGGGGCGTCCTCGGGCGTGGGGATCAGCTCGGCCTCGCCGTAGGTCGACCCCGTCGATGAGAAGGCGATCCGCTTGATCCCGTTGGCGCGCATCGCCTCGAGGACATTGTACGTGGCGATCGTGTTCTGCTCGAGGTCCCTTCTGGTGTGCTCGGTGCCGAAGCGCACGTCCGCGTTGGCCGCCAGGTGAAAGACGCTCCCGCAGCCCGCCATCGCCTGCTTGAGCGCCGCGGGGTCGAGGTTGTCGCCGCGCACGAGCTTGAACCCGGGATTCCTCGAGGCGGCCTCGAGGAAGCGCTCCTGCCCGGTCGAGAAGTTGTCCCATCCGACCACCTCGTCGCCGTCCGCGAGGAGGCGGTCGACCAGGCTCGAGCCGATGAACCCGGCCGCGCCGGTGACGAAAACCGGGCTCATGCCGGGCGCGGCTTGAGCGACAGGCCGATGCACAGGTTGTTGAACGCGAACGGCAGGAACGGCAGCGGGAAGAAGACCTTCCTCTCCACCGTGAAATGAGGATCCAGCTCCTCCAGGATCTCGTGGGGACGGTTGATGTGCTCGCGCGAGATGAGCCAGGAGTACCCCCCGCTGAAATGCCGGTTGTAGACCCGCTCGGCCGAGATCTTGCGCGCGAAGGAGTACGCCGGGCTTCCCTCGCAGGGGATCACGACCAGCATCTGGCCGCGCTGCTTGTCGAGCAGGCGCCGGGCCTCGCGGATGCAGGCGGGCAGGTTGGGCAGGTGCTCCAGGACGTGGACGGCGATGTAGCGGTCGAAGTGGCCGTCGGGAAAATCGAGGCGCGCCTGGCAGTCCCCGGTCACGGCCTGGACCTTGGGGAACCTCCTGCGGATCTCCTCGGCCATGTTCTCCCTCAGCTCCACGGCGCAGTAGTTCCCCTCCTGCTCGGGCGTCAGCCGCTCATAGTGCAGGTGCTCGCCCAGGCCGGCGCCGATCTCTATCGTCGCCCGGAAGCCGGGGTGGGAATGCCTCACCGGAAAGTTGTGGTTGAACCGCTCCAAGATGCCGTAGCGGCTGGGAAGCTGCTCGTGCCAGCGCTTCATGAACTCGTCGCTGATCCGCTTTTGCTCCGGGGTGAGCGCAGGAAGGACCTTGGGCCACTTAGCGGTTTGCATGGAGGCGCCATTGGACGGGCATTTGGGCGATTGGAAAAGACATTAATGAGGGTTGGCCGCCGGCTTCGCCCCCGCCCGGGGCCGACGGCTGGCGCGGCATGTCAGGCGGACCCGGGCTTGCCGCCAAAGCCCTCGGCGCGGTCGACGATGAACCTGGGCCGGGCCCGGACCTCCTCGTAGATCCGCCCGATGTATTCGCCGAGGATCCCCACGCTGATCAGCTGGATCCCCCCCATGAAGAGGATGAGGATGACCAGGGTCGGGTTGCCGACGGGGAAGGGGAAGCCGCAGAGTTTCATGACCAGGTAGGCGAGCGCGATCAGGAACGAGGCCCCCGCGATGACGAAGCCAAGCTGGGTGCTGAGCGTCAGGGCGTAGGTCGAGAAGCAGAAGATCCCGTTGAAGCCGATCCTCAGCGAGCCGAAGAACCGGTTGTAGTGGGTCTCCCCTGCGAACCGGGCCGGTCGCTCGAACGGAAGCAGGTACTGCCTGAAGCCGACCACCGCGACCATTCCCCTGAGGAAGCCATGGCATTCCCGGAGCCGGACCACCTCGTTGACGACCCGGCGGGACATCAGCCTGAAATCGCCCGTGTTCGGGGGTATCCTCACGTCCGCGATCTTGTTGATGACCTTGTAGCCCGTGTCGGCCACGAGCCGCTTGATCCACGGCTCGCCCGTCCGGCGGGTCCTCTGCGGCAGGACGACGTCGTAGCCCTCGCGCCACTTGGCGACCATCGCCCCGATGAGCTCCGGGGGGTCCTGCAGGTCGACGTCCATCACGATGATGGCGTCGCCCGAGGAGAACTGCATCCCGGCCAGGCTTGCCATCGGCTGCCCGAACCGGCGCGAGAACTTGAGAAGCCTGATCCGTTCGTCCGCCGCCCGGTGCTCCAGGATGACCTCCTCGGTCCGGTCCGGCGAAGGGTCCATCGCGAAGATGATCTCATAGTCCTGGGTGATGGCGCCGAGTATGGGCCCGATCCTGCGGATGAACTCCGGGATGTTCTTCTCCTCCCGGTAGACGGGGACGACTAGGCTCAGGAGCATGGCGGTTGCGAACGTTGGCGGAAACTCAGTCGAAGTCGATGTTCACGACGCGGTAGGACCGCATCCGCATGTCCGGGGCGGCCAGCGGGAAGCTCTCGTCGGTCGAGAGCACCGTGGTCGTCTCCCGGGTCCTCGAGAGCGGGATCCGTATCTGCTCGGTGTGCTCCAGGCCCAGGGCCTTCTGCCTCTCGGAGCCGCCGTCCTGGGATACGGCCAGCGAGATGTCCTGCGGCGACGGGTAGCGGACCACCTCGATGATCGCCTCCTTGAACATCTCCGTGGCCGGGAAGCGCAGCTCGAGGCGCTTGTTCACCCACCCGTCGGTGTCCGCCCCGCTGATGCCGAAGAGGTATCCCGAACGGTGCCATCCGTGCGAGACGAGGTCGGTGGGGCTCAGGTTCTCGAACGAGATGTTCCTTATCACGAAGGAGCGCATCCTGCCGTCCTTCGGGAGGGCGAAGAGCTCGGACGCGTCCAGGTGAATCAGCCGCTGGCCGCCCGCCGGCAGCGGCACGTAGATGCTCTCGAATGTCTGCCGCGGGACGGTGTCCGACTGCACCGTGCGCCCGTCCACCATGACGTCGATCTTGTTCGAGGCGATCGAGGCCCACCCCGGCATCTCAAGGTCGAGCTTGAGGACCTTGAACCCGTCGAATGCCGGGGCCTTGAAATCCGCGGACTTGCCGATCCAGCCGTCCTCGTCGATGCCCGTCAGCTCGAACTTCTCCCCCGAGCTGTTGCCCAGGCTGCGGAAACTCGCGAAGTCCGCGACGTCGTTGATCGATATCTCGTCCACGTACGCGGACACCGCGCGCTTGTCGACGTCCGTGTCGTAGACCTGCGCGTCGGAGAAATGAAGCGAGATGGACGTGATGTCGGCGGACTCCTTGATGAGGCGCGTAAGCGTGAACTTTCCCGCCTTTAGCTTCACCACCTCGGTCGGCCGGTCGTTGATCGAGATCGTGGCGTCGACTCCGTCCTTCTCGAAGCGGGGCACGTCGGGGATGTATCCCTTGAAGTAGAGCACCTGCCCGGCGTGCGAGGCGCCGAGCTTGAAGTACGCGTCCCGTCCGGTCCAACCGTCCTCGTAGATGCCCGAGTACTCCAGCCCCTTGTACTCGAGGAGGTCGCGCGGGAACCGGCTGATCTTCGTGGGCCGCGGCATCGCCCGGTACTGCTCATCGGTGATGACCGAGATGTCCCGGGTGAAGCCGATGAGCCTCCGGTCATCGAGGGCGAAATCGATGCCGTACCAGCGCATGAGCCCCGTCTTCAGCTTGTCGATCACGTGGGCGAAGTCGCCGAAGTCGATCGTGATGTAGGCCTGCCCCTCGTAGTACTCGGGCTTGATGATCGGCGAGATGACCCGCGCGGACCCGGCTCCGACGAAGGGAAGCTTGTAGTCCTCGTCGCCGACGACAATCGCCCTCTGGGGCAGCAGGGTGCGCCCGGCGCCGAGCGACGTGCGCGAGAAGTCCACGATGACCCTCAGGTTGGGCGAGGGGTTCACGATGTGAAAGACGTTGAATTGGCCGGTCCCATGGAACGAGGAGGTGCCCTTCGATATGGGCTCGGACTCCCTCTGGAAGAACGCCGCCTTGAAGCGGGCCGAGGAGTAGTAGTGCGGGCTCAGCTCCGAGTGGACGAAGACCAGGCGGTCCTTCACCTGGCTCTCGAGCTTGTACTGATACATGTTCTGGACCGTCCAGCCCGTGCCGGGATTGAGCTTGTTGAAATGGTCGAGGTCGGTCCGGGTCGACACGAACAGCCGGTCGTCATACCGCAGGTGCCTTGAGCTCGTCTCGGTCCAGTTGTTGGCGTAGGTGACGCTGTCGGCCTCCTTGTGGATGGTGACCACCTTGTAGTCCGGGATGTCGCCCGAGAGGATCTCCTGCGGCAGCATGAAGCGAAGGAGGGACAGCTTCTCGACCAGGCGGGCCTGCGGACCGAGGTCGGGATCCTCCGTGCGCAGGAACTTCAGCACGGCGATGTTGGCGATGTTGTCCATGTAGCTGCGGGACAGGAAGCGCGTGTCGATCCCCCTCGTGTACTGGGAGAGCATCTTGGCGCTCACGACGTTCGAGATGTCGCTCTCTATGCCCTGGTACTTGAGGTTCGTCGGGGGCGTGAAGCCGACGCCGAGCGCGGAGCCCTTCACGATCTCGGTGAGGCCGCCGCCATAGGTCCCGAGGGAGGCGATCGTGTAGTAGAAGAACGATATGGAGGTGCAGGCGAAGAACACGGCGAGCGCGATCTTGGCCCTCTTGCGGACAACCGCGCGGGCCGAGAACAGGAAGACGGCGAACCCCTGCGCGAGGCAGAGCATGATGATCGGCTGCGCGTACATCGCCAGCTTGAACAGCCCGAAGTCCTGGCCCTTCTGGAAGAGATAGATGCCGAGGAGGATCGCGACGACCCCGAGGTAGCCGACGGGCGCCCCGGCCATGAAGTTCCTCCAGGTGCGCCAGGTGAAGTAGAGCAGGAGGGCGACCCCGATGACGATCTGGATCGAGATCAGCGGGTCGACGCCGACGATGCCGAACGGGTGCAGGCCGAAGAGCATCGGGATGAAGGACGGCACGAGCGTCCACGGGAAGAGGACGATCCCGCCGCTCTGGTCGTTGATCTCCGCCATCGCGCCGAGGCCCGCGGAGCCCACCGACTGCATGACGAGGGTGTTGATGAACTCGTACGTGCTGCTGGCGAGGAGCGCGAAGGTCAGCGCGGCCACCCCCGCGATGAACAGGACGTAGGGCTTGAACCGCGCCGCGTCGAAATAGCGCGTCCTCATCGCGACAAGGATGATCCCGAGCGCCACGAAGGGGGAGACCTCGGGGTAGAAGATGGCGAGGCCCGCCGTGAGGAGGCCCCCGACCGCCCAGGTTCGCGCCGTGAGCCGGCGCGGGATGAAGAGGACCGACGCGATCACCAGGAGGAGGGCGATGCCCCCGACCTGCGCGATCAGCTGGTAGAGCGTCCCCAGGCCGAAGAGGGGGCTCGTCGCGAAGAGGAAGAACCCGACAAGGGCGACCCGGCGGTAGCGCCCCTTCCAGACCGCGATCGTCCCGATCCCGAAGAGCTGCATCACGCTCAGGAGCAGGATCGCCGGCATGAACACCTCGTGGGCGCGGCGGCCCGTAACCGAGCAGATCCACGCGATCGTCATCTCCGAGCCCGGCCGGATCTGCTGGAGCGCGTGCATGAACCAGTAATGCTGGGTGTAGTCGCGGCCCTGCAGGTCGGTCTGCAGGGGGATGTCGTAGTAGCCGTGCTCCAGGAACCGCTCGGCCGCCATGCAGTAGTTCGCCATGTCGTCGTTCGCGTACGAAATCCAGCTGAAGCCGAACCTGACCGCGGGCCAGCCCGCGTAGAGGAGAAAGCCGGCGCCGATCAGGAGGAAGGGCGCCAGCTTGCGAAGCGGGAACGGNNGCCGGCGCCACGCGAGCACCGCGATCGCCCCGGCGAGGAGCGCCACGGTGGTCCAGGGGCCGGCCGCCCGGATGGGTATCCCCCAGACGCTGAGCCGGGTGATGATCACGACCAGGAGCGAAAGGCCGACCGTCGGGGCCGCAAACCAGCTCCAGAGGACGCCTATCCTGGGCTTGAAGAGGCTCACCACGGCCTGCCCGATGACGGTGAGATAGACGTAGAGTCCTGCGACAAGAAGCAGTGCGATCATTTCTGGCGGAAAGGGTTAGACTTTGGAATTCACGTCAAAAAACAAGCTCCTACCAGCGGATTCCCGCCGCCTGGAGCCTCGCGGCCAGGGCGCCCCTGAAGCGGATCCGGCGCGCATGGCGCTCGATGTTGGCGGCGTTGTCCTTCTCCGGGCCGTGGAAGCGCGAGCGGATGAGGGACATCTCCTGCGCGCCGGTGGTGTGGATCACCTGGCTCGTCTTCTGCTGGGCGTGGACCCGGAAGCAGCCGAGGAAGTAGGGCAGGCGCACGATCCTGCAGTCGGCCTGGCGGAAGCGGGCGAGGAGGTCCCAGTCGANNCCGATCTCGCGGTCGGCGTCGTCGATGATGATCCGGTGGCCGTAGACCACGTCCACGTCCCGGTGGGCCGCGAAGTAGGACGCGACAAACCGGAGGGCCCTCGGCGCCACCAGGTCGTCCGAGTTGAACCAGGCCATCACGTCGTCCGGCCCGAGCTCCGGCTCGATGTGCGCGAATCCCTTGCGGACCGCGTCGGCCTGGCCCTTGTCGGGCTCGGATGCCCAGTGGCGCAGCCTCGGCGCGTAGCGGGCGATGATCTCCGAGCTGGCGTCGCCCGATGCGCCGTCCTGGACGACGTACAGCAGCTTGGGATAGTCCTGGTTCAGGATGCTCAGCATCGTGCTTTCCAGGAACGCCGGCTGCGCGAAGCTGGGCGTCACGATGCCCACCTTCGGAAGGGCGTCGTCCGCTACCGCGGGCTTGGGGATGCGGCGGTCCCATGCGATCGGCCTCGGCTCATACTGCCTGAGGACGCCGACCTGCATCCAGTAGTCCTCGACCACCGCCCGGAAGGCCCATTGGTCGACCGGGCGCCAGACCTTCTCGCGCGCGAAGAGCGCCAACGCGATCCAGATCTTCCTGAGCCGCGCCGTCACCGACGTCGACTCGGCGGCCATCTGGTTGATGACCGCCTCCCGCTCGACGCACGCGCGGTGCAGCTCCTGGATTACCGCCTCCTTTTGCGCGAGCAGGCGGCCGTAGTGCTTGGCCAGCTCGGTGTTCGCGTAGCCCGACGCGTAGTTTGAATTGGCGAGCGCCAGCGCCTGGATCTGCTCCTCGCGGTTCCGGAGGGCCGCCTCGATGTTGCCGATGTGGACGTCCTTGTCGTGGAACAGCTGGGCCCACGCCGGCGCGTCCGGGGGGAGCCTCCCGAGCGTCTCGTCCAGCCTGGCGCGCTCGGCCTCGAGCTCGGCCATCCTCGCCTCGCGGGCGCCCGCGGCGCGGATGTGCTCCTTGAGGCCGCCGTCGAGCCGGACGATGAGCTGCTCGCGCTCGTCGCAGGTGACCTTCAGCTCGCCGATCTCCGTGTCCTTGGTGTTGGTCTCGGCCTTGAGCTCGGCGATCTCCGCGTCCTTGTCGGCGCATTCCTGCTCGAGCTCGGCCTTGATGGCCTCCATCTCGCTCTTTCGCTCCTCGGCGGCTACCTTGAGGTCCCTGATCTCGACGTCCTTCGAATTCGTCTCGGCCTTGAGCTCGGCGATCTCCGTGTCCTTGTCGGCGCATTCCTGCTCGAGCTCGGCCTTGATGGCCTCCATCTCGGCCTTCCTCTCGTCGGCCGCGCGCTTGAGCGCCACGATCTCGGTGTCCTTGAAGTCGGTCTCGGCCTTGAGCTCCTCGATCTTGTGCTGGCGCTCCACCCGGTCGCGCTTGAGCGCCGCGATCCCCGGGGAGGCCGCCGCGATCAGCCTGAGCGCCGCGTCCGGGAGTGCGTGCGACTCGAGCACCGTGTCGATCGCCCGGTCCCCGGCGGCGAGGACCTGCTCGGCGGCCTGGATGACGTCGGCCGCGGGTATGGTCTTGACGCAGGGCCCGTCCCCAAAATGGCAGTCCCAGTTGCAGCCGAAGCAGGGCAGCGGCTGGACCACGGACATGGCCTGCCTTGCGGAAGGGCGGAACCGGGGCCAATGCCCGCCGCCGAACACGCCGACGACGGGGCGGCCGACGGCTCCGGCCATGTGCATGGCGCCGGTGTCGTTCCCGAGGTAGATCCGCGACTCCTTCAGGAGCGCGGCGAGAAGGGGCAGCTCCCCGTTCCTTCCGAGCCATGCCGCCGGGCGGGATCCGCCCAGCTTCACGACCTCCGAGGAGACCTCGTCGACCACGGAAGCCTCGTCGGCATGGGCGAGGAGGAGGACGGGGGTCTTCTTCTCCGCCTGCAGCCAGGTGACCACCTGCGCGAAATTCCTCGAGGTCCAGGACTTCACGGGGACATTCGCAAGGCCGCCCGGGAACACCGCCGCCCAGCGTCCCTCGGGAAGGCCCAGCTTGGCCGCTATCCCGCGAGCCTTTGCCGCCGATTCCTTCGACACCCCGATCGTCGGCAGCTCGCTTGGCAGCTTTCGCCCGATCAGATTCTCCGCCAGGCGGTGCTGGTTCTCGACGTCGCCGACGGCCTTGTCCGAGGCGACCGTCTCCCTGAAGGCCACGGCCGGGTCCACGCCGAGGTCGATCCTGAGCGAGGCGGCAAATATGGGATCCACCTCCGCACCCCCGAGGACGACGCTGCGGATGTTCCGGAAATGCGCCGCGACCGCGATCTCGAGCCAGGTGCGGTTGAGCGCCGGGGCCAGGATCAGCTCGGGGGACGTGGCAGCCAGCTGTTCCAGCAGCGCCGAGAACTCCCTGCGGCACTCCGAGGGCCTTTGCTTGAAGGGATTGAGCCTGGCAACCTTCCATTCGAGCGCCTTGGGAAAGAGGGGTGCCAGGCTCTCATAACCTTCACGAACGACAATGACATGGCGCGCCTTGGGCCATTCGGCCATGAAGAGACCCAGCGCCGGGGTGAACAGGATCAGGTCGCCGATCGTGTCGGGGCGCAGGTATACGATGGTCTTGGGCTGGACGGGCACGTAAAAGGGGTCACTTCACACGATGGGCGCCGGGTGAGGCGAGCCTCTTTTTAACAGCTGGCGGCCGCGCCGCAAAGTGTTTCGGAAACGCAGGGGCGACCGTTCCTTCCATCGCCCGGGACGAAAGGAACCGCAAGGGAGATCCGCCCGGGCCCATCACCTGAGGACGGCACGGCGTGCCCAAGATTGTGATGTTTTTAAAATGGCTGATATGGTTGGATTGATGCGGCCGAAGGTGTCAGCACCGATGGCCTTCCGCAAAGTTGCAGAGCCATGCCGCACGTACCCCACGCTACCCCTGAAATGACAACGAAAGGGGCATGGACCCGCTACTCGGCCCTGCTTTTTGTCGTGGGAGGAGTCATCGCCTTTTACGCGTGGGCGGCCTCGCCGGGGGAACGCCTTTTCGCAAGGCTCTACGGTGGAGGAAGTTACTACAACCTGCTTGCCAGGGGATTCCGCTCCGGCCACCTGAGCCTCCAGGCGGAGGTGCCCGCGGGCGTCCTCAAGCTCAAGGACCCCTACGACCCGAAGCAGAACGCGCCCTTCGGGATGCACGACGTCAGCTATTACAAGGGAAGGTTCTACCTTTATTTTGGGCCAGCTCCGGCCCTGGCGCTCTACGGGCCGTTCGCCGCCGTCTCCGGCCGCGAACTCGACGACCGGCAGGCCGTGTTCCTTTTCTGCTCGGCGGCGTTCCTCGCGGGCGCCTTCCTCATGACACGGGTAAGCCGCCGGTATTTCCCGGCCCTCGGCCTCGCGGGCGAGCTCGGCGGGATCGCCGCGATGGGGCTCGCCNNGCCACCATGGTCCCGGTGCTGCTCCGGCGCCAGCAGGTCTACGAGGTCGCGGTATCCTGCGCGGACGCGTTCTTCCTCCTTTCGCTGCTCTGCCTCTACCAATCCCTCCACAAGGAGCGAAAGCTGGGCTGGCTCGCCTTCGCGAGCCTGTGCTACGGCCTCGCCATCGCCTCGCGCGCCACCTACCTCTTCGGGGCCGCGTGCCTGCTGGTCCCGGTCCTGCTCGGGCTGCGGCCGGACGCCGCCTCCGAAGGCGGCGGCCCCTCCCGGATCGCGCGCGCGTGCGCGGCCATCCTTCCCGTCGGCCTCGTGACCGCGGGCCTCCTGCTCTACAACGACCTTCGTTTCGACAGCCCGTTCGAGTTTGGATATCACTTCGCCTTTTCGGGCGCGAACGAGTCGAACAGCACGCACTTCAGCCCGTCCTTTGTCTGGTTCAACTGCAGGGCCTACCTTTTTGCCCCTGCCCACCTGAGCGCCTATTTCCCGTTTGTCCGGGTAGCCTCCCTGCCGCCGATGCCCGCCGGGTACACGGGGGTCGAGGACCCCTATGGCATCTTCCCCAACATCCCGTTCGTGCTCCTCGCGCTCGCGTCGCCGCTTGCCTGCGCGCACCGCCCGAGGCTGAGGCTGTTCGCCGCGGGCGTCGCGATCGCATCGCTCGCCGTCGCCGCGGTCATCTTCACGTTCCAGTTCGCCGCCAACCGGTACATGGTCGATTTCCTCCCGGGCCTGGTGATCCTGGGCGTCATTGGGTTCTGGGGGCTTGCGGGCCGTCTTGCCGGGCCGACCGGCACGGCCGTCATCGCGGGCTGCTGGGTGCTTCTGGCCTGGTCCGTCCTCTTCAACCTTTTCGCGTCATTCGGGCACAACGAGTTCCTGCGCATCAACAACCCGGCCATCTTCCGGCGCCTCGTCCATGCATTCGATTTTCCGCGCCACCTCCTGGACCGCTTTTCGGGGCGAACCTACGGGCCGCTGGAAATCACCGTGAAACTCCCGGCTGACAAGGTGGGAAAGCTGGAGCCGCTCGTCATCACGGGCTCCGACTTCCTGTCGGACTACCTTTACCTGTACTACATCGCCGGCGACAAAGTCATCATAGGCTTCGAGCATACCAGCTACAGTGGGCCGGTGACGGAGGCGATTCCGGTCGATTACGGCCGGCCCCACCGCATCACGGTCGACATGCCGCCCCTCTATCCCCCGCTCGGCGACCCCTAT
>PLKS01000085.1 GCA_003140665.1 Opitutaceae bacterium | reverse complement strand
AGGATCAGCATGTCCAGCGTTCCTTGGAGAAGATCAGATTTATCTGTGTCCATCCGTATACCTAGACTGCCTACACTTGGTATATGTAGAATGTCAAGGTGTCCCTTGTGGGAGCTCGGAGAGGGATGATTTTTAAAGCGGCCCTTCCTCCCCATTCCCTGAAAGCGGAGGGCCGCCGGGCCGGGTATCGGTCCGCCATGGAGTGACTTTCCCTACCATTTCGATTGGAAGAAATAGTAGCTACATTTCCGGCCATTTAAACAGGAGCGGATGTAACAGCCTACTATGGAACATATTGAGGAGCTCCGTGCGAAATGCAAATGGAGTGATGTGCACTTCCTCGCACACTCGATGTCCGACGAAGCAATGATCACTCCATTGCCAACGATTCGGAGATCGGGCCTTCAAAATGAACCTGGTGCGATTTGTGGACGCGTTCACGATCGTCGGTTCTCCCCTCTTTTCGTTATACCGAGCGGACCGATTCCGACGATTCGGAAGTAAATATCGACCGACGGCGGGCACGATGAATCTCATCGAGGTGTGGGCGGGAAATTCACTATAGACTTAGTGATGACCAGGTAATAGTGGTCACGGGACCATCCAACCATCGCGCGGCAACGGATTCTCCATATCGAGGAAATGAGCACTGTCCGCGTACTTGTCGGCACCAAGAAGGGGGCGTTCGTCCTGACGTCCGACGGCAAGCGCAGAGCGTGGGCGGTGGACGGCCCGTTCTTCGGAGGCTGGGAGATCTATCACCTGAAGGGCTCGCCGGTCGACCCGAATAGGCTGTACGCATCGCAATCAAGCGCCTGGTTTGGGCAACTGATCCAACGCTCCAATGACGGCGGGAAAACATGGGCACCCGTTGGCAATGCATTTACTTACGGTGGCGTTGCCGGCACCCACCAGTGGTATGACGGCACGGCTCATCCCTGGGAATTCAAGCGGGTCTGGCACCTCGAGCCGGCGCTCACGGACCCCGAGGTGGTCTACGCAGGAGTGGAGGACGCGGCACTCTTCCGCTCGGACGACGGCGGGGACACCTGGCTCGAGCTATCGGGATTGCGCGGGCATGGTTCCGGGCCGCGCTGGCAGCCCGGTGCCGGGGGAATGTGCCTGCACACGATCCTACTGGATCCCGTCAACCCTGGTCGGATCTTCATTGCGATTTCGGCGGCGGGGGTCTTTAGGACCGACGATGGCGGAGAGACCTGGCGGCCGATCAACCGCGGATTGAGGTCGGAGCATATTCCCGACCCGACCGCCGAGGTGGGGCATTGCGTGCACCGCATCGCGATGCATGCATCGCGCCCCAATGTGCTCTTCATGCAGAAGCATTGGGATGTCATGCGCAGCGACGATGCCGGCGAGTCGTGGCGCGAGGTGAGCGGGAATCTGCCGAGCGACTTCGGATTCCCCATCGAGGTGCACGCCCACGAGCCCGAGACCCTCTACGTCGTTCCGATCAAGAGNNAAGAGCGACTCGGAGCACTATCCGCCCGAGGGAAAGCTGCGAGTTTACCGCAGCAGGTCCGGGGGAAATGAATGGGAGGCGTTGACGCGCGGCCTCCCCCAGCGGGACTGCTTTGTCAATGTGCTGCGCGACTCCATGGCTGTCGACTCGCTCGATCCCTGCGGTGTGTATTTTGGCACGACGGGCGGGCAGGTCTACGCGTCCCCGGACGGCGGCGACAACTGGACCGCGATTGTGCGCGACCTGCCGGCCGTCCTCTCGGTTGAGGTGCAGACGCTTCGATGATCCAGGTCGTACTCCCCCCTCACCTAAGAAACCTGGCAGGCGTGGAGGGCCCGTTGGTGCTTGAGGTCGCGGGTATTGCGACGCAGCGCTCCATCCTCGACGCCGTTGAAGCCTCCTATCCTGTGCTACGTGGCACCATTCGGGACCGCGTCACGTTGCGACGCAGGGCGTTCGTGAGGTTCTTCGCCTGCGGTCAAGATGTGTCGCTCGATCCTGACGAGGCGCCTTTGCCCGAGGCAATCGCTGCGGGCAAGGAGCCGTTCCTAATCATAGGTGCAATAGCCGGGGGATAGCTGTTGCGGAGCTTTTCCGCCTATACTTCCCCCATGCGCCGGGAAAAATGCTCGCTGCTGCGGATACTGCCTAACGGTTCAGGAGAGATAGTTCCTGCGCTTAATCAGAGGTACCCTCTCGAAATCGGCCTCGTTAGTGACGATAGTGAGGCCAAAGCGTAATGCGACCGCTGCTTGCCAGGTACCATTTTCGCCGAGGCGAAGGCCCCTCGCGCTTTGTTCGCGGTCCACCCTTGAGGCAAACAGGGCGATGTCACGTCCGAAGGCGATCATTCGAAATCTGCGGAGAAAGCGCCGGGCCTCTCTCTCGTTGCGAATGCCGGCTGCGTTTTCATTCGCGGTCACGGGCGTGATTGCCATCGGAAGCGTCTTGTTTGCGCGCATGAAACGTTTCGCTGTGCCCTCCGCGCCATCCTTTCGGTGAAGCTCCGCATGAAGGTCGATGAGAAAATTTGTATCCAAGAGAAACATTAAGCCTCAGGCCTTTCGCGGTGCATGAAGTCTTCGGGAGGTTTCGAGCTCTTCGTTCGTTACGGTGGTCTTGCCGTTGCCGAACTCGGCTTCAAGGAGCTCAAGAGCCTCCCCCATGGTTTCCGCTGGTTCGTCCCAGGATGCGCGTCAGACGACTTCCGTAAAGGATTCACGCGGCGAACGCTTTGCCTTTTTCAGGATTTTATAGGCGTCCTCCGAAAGGGAAATGGTCTTAACGCCCGTACACAGGGTCACACACAGATAGAGGATCGAATCAAATCGGAAGATCGAGTCTGATCGGATTTTGAACTTCCGTCATGGAGTGACCTTTACTTCCGCAATGTGTGGATGCAAAGATCACTCCTATTTCATATTTCGCGCCTAGAAGATTTTTAGGATCCTTCTGATCGGGGCTTTATAAGAGTGGCCGATCCTATCCAGACTAGGCACAGCTGAATTGGATCAACACGATTTCCGACCGAGTTGCTACCCGCATGGGGGGACCCCACGTTCCGACCCCGCTGCTTGTTATCACTTGAAGCGTTCCAAAGCGATTCAAGCCGTAGGCAAATGGCCCGAAGATCCGGGTGACGAGGTGCGTCCAGGGCCAGAACTGTCCCTTGTGGGTGTGCCCCGAAAGTTGCAGCGAGATCCCGGCCTCATTGGGAATCGACAGATGGGAAGGCTGGTGATTGAGCAGGACGCTCGCGCTATTCCTTTCGATCCGCGATCGATCAAGAATCTCCCGAAATCCGCGTTCGTCTCGAGCAACCCCATCGTGGACCCCCACGATTTGAAGGCCTTGAACCGTGACCTTTTCGTTGTCCAGGACGCGAACCCCCACCTTTCTGAGGGCATCGGTTATCTTCGAGCTGTCGGAAAATTCATCGTGGTTTCCCGTGACATAAAACGACCCCATCGGGGCATTGATCGTGCCCCAGGGCTCGGCGCAGGCGTCAAGATCGACCAGCGCGCCGTCGAACATGTCCCCGCTTATGAAGACGACGTCCGGCCTTAGAGTGTTCACCCGAGCGACGACTCGACGCGCAAAGCCCACGCTTCGGATGTTGCCGAGGTGGACATCGCTTACCAGTACCCCGGTCCTTCCGTCCCACTGGCGCGGTAGGTTGTGGAGCGCCACCGTGTAGCGGGTGACTTGGATCCTCGCCGCGTTGACGAGGCCGTAGACGGACGCGACCAAGCCCAGGCCGAACACACCGTAGCCGATCGAACTGATCTCGATCGGAATCCCGAGCGCCCTTGTCGCTCCCGCGAGAACCCAGCACGTGACCGCTGCGACAAAGCCGAAACTCAGGAGCCCGATGGAAACCGCGGCCGGAATCGCCATGGCGCGCAAGAGCGGAGTCTGGAGCCGGAATCCAAGGATCGCCACGGGTATGTAGCCGATCGCCAAGAGCGCGACGGCGATGGCCCACCCTACGCCGACACCGCTGGAGAAATAGGCCCAGGTTGAAACGACAAACCCAACCACCAGCAGGACAACGCCGAAAAAAACGGCCGCCAGACGAAAACGACGCATTCGAACAACCCTACCCTACCCGATCCAATTAGCAAAAGCCCATACCGAACATCCTACTCCATTTTCTCGCACGAATCCGAGATTTGTGGGTCTTATTGGCATGGCACCTGAGCCGCAGTGCGTGGACGTGATCGTGATAGGCGGCGGCATTGCCGGGCTGGCGGCAGCCCGGGACATGGCAAAAAGGCGGCTACGGGTGGCCCTTCTTGAGGCCCGGGCGCGCATGGGCGGCCGAATCCACACCCAGAGGCCCGACGGCTGGCCCCGGCCGGTTGAGATGGGCGCCGAGTTCATCCATGTCGGCAATGCCGATCTATGGCGCCTGGTGAGGAAGGCGCAGGCCCGAGCCGTGAAGTTGCCGGACGACCATTGGTTCTCAGAGCGCGGCGGGATCCAAAGAATACCCGATCTCGACAGGAAAATCGGGGCGGTGACGGGCCTTATAAAGCCCGCCAAGGCCGGAGGCCTTTCTTTCGCAGCCTACTTTCACCGGTTTCCGCCGGCAGTGCGACGGGACGAATGGATGCTCGCCCGAAGCTTCGTGGAGGGATTCGAGGCGGCACCGCTGGGCTCCATCAGCGCGAAGTCCCTGGCAGGCGAAGCCATGGACGAGCAGCACCAGTTCGTCGTCCCGGGCGGCTATGACCAGGTCCTCGGACGGATCGTGAGGGATTGTACGGAGGGCGGCGTCTCCCTGTTTTCCAACATGATCGTTCGGACGGTGGCCTGGCGTCGCGGGAGTGTAAGGGTGAGCGCGACCAACCCTGTCTCAGGGCTGCGAACCGGCTTCTCCGCCAGGGCTGCGGTCATTGCCCTCCCGCTCGGCGTGCTCAAGGCTCGGAGCGGCCTCGGCGCGGTGCGATTCAGCCCCATCCTCAGGCGGAAACGGGCTGTAATCGCGGGCATGCAGATGGGCCACGTCGTCCGGATAGCCGTGCGGTTTTCCGAGGAAGGCTGGCGAGCCATGCTCCCAGGTCGACTCAAGCGCCGGCGGCCGTTGGGCTTCGGCTTCATTCATTCGACGGTGAAGGGAGTGCCCGTCTGGTGGTCGCTGTCGGACCAGCCGATAATGGTGGGATGGGCCGGCGGCCCGGCGGCAAAGGCCCTGCTCAGGGTCCCCGCTGCGACGAGAAGGAGACGCGCCCTTGCATCGCTGGCGGAGATATTGGGAAAGCCAGCGGCGGTGGTGCGGGCGGCCGTCAGGGACATGCAGGCTTGGGATTGGACAAATGATCCCTTCAGCAGAGGCGCCTATAGCTTTACGGCGGCAGGAAGGGACGAGGCCGGGGCCGAACTGCGACGGCCGGTGCGGGGGACCCTATTCTTCGCAGGCGAGGCGACCGCCCAAGGCGACGAGGTCGGCACGACCCACGGCGCCCTCGCCAGCGGCCGGCGGGCGGCCAGGGAAGTCGTGCGGGAAATCGGGTGGCCGCGGCGCGGCGGGCGCTAGGGTGACATGATCGCCTTTCGCACCGCGGCCAGCGGTGCGTCGTCGCGGAACACGACCGTGCGATCCTTCTCCTCGACCCCCAGCTCCTTCCAAAGCGATTCGAGGTTCACGGGGTTTGAATCGTCCTTCATCTTGTCGTAGAGCGGGACCAGGACGGGCACTCCAATCGCCCGGTCGCCCGTTTCGAGGACCTTGGACAGGCCCCACTCGGTATCGATCGTTCCTCCCTCCGCGACGATGCCCCTCAGGGCATTTTCCAGTCCCATCCTGTTGTTCGTCTTCCTGCGGATCTCCACGTCCGCAAGGAGGCAGAACATCGCGCCTCCCCAATAGGTGCGGCCCCACGTCGGGGTATGGTCTAGGCCCCGGTCGCCGGGGGCGGGCTCGCCTTGCGGCATGCCCTCGATCATGTCGCGCCAAACCTGCTGCGCGCTGAGTTCGCCGGCGCGCACGCGCGCAATCGGCTCCACATAGGTCGCAAGGCCTTCCTCTATCCAGTGGTGCTCCTCCTCCACACTGCTCAGCGCGAGGTGGACCATTTCGTGGGTCATCAGCCAATTATTGCCGCCTTCGGCAAGGCTTCGGGCTGTGACGCCCGACCCGAGGGCGACATGGATGTGCGGACCGCGCTCTCCGGAGGCGCGGCCGGGGCCGACCGCCCGGCCGCTGGCCACATGGATCGAGATGTCGACATGCCTGACCGGAAAGCGGGTATAGTAGACGGTGACGGCGTTGGCGGCGCGGGTGATCCAGTCCAGGGTGAGTTGTCGAAATTCGGGCGTCGTCGCGGAATCGAATGAAATGCTCAGGGTCGCGCCGCCGATATCAAGCTCGGCCTTATCCTGACCAAGGCTTGGAGTGGAGAACGCAAATATCGCGGCCCAAACCAATGTCGACGCGAAGGCCAGCCGAGGCGACCAAGCGCGAGCCTTCACAAGATCCCGCGAAGCAACCGGCATCGTACAGTGCTCATGGCAGCCCCAGCATAGCCATCATCCCGATTCGGGCAACTGGGGCCTCCCGTCGGCGCGCACGCGGCTCCCCTCTCGCGGCCGGCGGCCGCCCGCGGAATCATCGACGGAAACGGCTGCGGCGGATCGCCTTGGAATAGGGGTTGCCCACGGGCCCCCCCGCGCCTATCCCTCAGCCGCGTGAAAACACTGGCATGGCTCCTCCTTGCCGTCTTCTGCACCGCTCTCGTGCGCGTGCAGCCGGTTGAGCTGGGTCTGCGCAAGCAGTGCGTTTGCTGCCACTGCAAGGGTCCCTGCGAGTGCGGAATGCCCTGCAGCCGCGCTCCGAATCCGGTCCCGGTGTCGTTTGCAACGGAGCAACCGGCCCGGATTGCGCAGGCGGCCGTCCGTGGGAAGATCCAGCCGGCACGGCTGGCTGAGGAAAAGTTTTTTGCGCCGTTCATCGAATCAGCGGCCCCAGCGCTCGCTCTCAATGGATCGGCCCCGACAGCGCCTGCTGCAAACGTGCCTTTGTTCAAGGCGCACTGCAGCTTCCTGATCTAACGTCCGGACCGCAGTGTGCCCGCGCATCGACGCGGGCCGTGCCCCTCCCCCGTGGTGTCGCCGCGCTCCGCGCGTCCACGCCCGAACACCATCAGCTTTCGCACAAGATCAGCCATGAAATCATTTCCATCCAGAATCACGCTCCTCGTTCTTCTCTCCGCAGTGCATTCCGCCGCTCGGGCCGGCGAGGCCGCGGCCCCGGCCGGCGGGGTCGAGATCACCGCGGAGTTCATCGACCGCCTGATGGCCGAAACCCAGGGCCACAACCCCGCGCTGCAGGCGGCGGGCGCCCGCGCGGACGCCGCGAGCTCGGCTGTCGCCGCCGTGCGCACGTGGGACGACCCGACCGCCTCCTTTGGCCTCTGGGGCTCCACCTCTCGTGGCTTCGAAGCCTCCCAGGAGGGAAACCTTGTCTATGGCCTCGACCAGAAGCTTCCGCTCTATGGACGGCCGGACCTGCAGCGCAGGTTGGCTGCCGCCGACGCCTCGCGCGAGGGCCTGGCATCCGACCTTGAGTCGCAGGAGCTGCGGCGCGACCTGCAGGTGGCCCTCTACGGCCTGGCTCTTGCCGGCCGGGAGGCGGAGGTTGCCCAGCTGGACTTGGAGTGGCTTGACGCCACCCTGGACGCCGTCGACCACAAGTACCGCGTCGGACGGGCGAGCCAGGTGGACTGGCTGAAGGTACAGACGGCCAGGGCGATGGCCACGGACGACCTGAAGACCAGGGAGCAGGAGCGCGATCACAGCGCCTTCGCCCTTAACCGGCTCCTGAACCGCGAGCTGCACGCGCCATGGCCGAAGATGGCGGTGCCGTCCCTCCAGCCTCCGATCTATTACACCGAGCAGCTGGTCGACGCCGCGCTCGCGGCGGAGCCCCGGCTCAAGGTGATGCGCCAGGAAAGCATCTCGGCGCAGGCCGCAGCCGACTTGACCCGCCGTCAGCGCCTGCCCGACGTAAGCGTGGGAATCGAGGCGCGGCAATACAGCGGCGACGGCGGCCTGAGGGAAGGGATGGCGACCGTCAGCTTCAGCGTCCCCTGGCTCAACCGAGGCCGGTACGACGACGACTGGCGCCGCGACCAGCAGCGAAAAAGAGCGAGCGACTTCGCAGCCGCGGACCGCGCCCTTTCCGTCCGCGAGGAACTGCACCATCACGTTGTCGCCCTCGACGCAGCCCGCCGAGAGGCGGTGCTCTATCGGGACCAGCTCATACCGCTTACCCAGCAGACCCTTTCCAGCGCCCAGGCCTCATGGGAGCACAACCTCGGGCCCTTCCAGGACATCCTGGACGCGCACAGGACGCTCCTGGCGGACGAGCTGGCAATGGCCCATGCCCTGGTCGACCAGGGGACGCTGCTCGCGCAGCTCTCCCTGCTCACCGGTAGCCGCGATATGCCCTCCGTGCTCGCCATGGCGGGCAATCCTCCCCCCGAGCACGATGAACCCATTCCCGACAACACAAAATGAAATCGCTCCCATTCGCTCTCATACTCGCAGGCGTTGCCGGTTTTGCCGCCTTGTCTGGCTGCTCCAGGGTCGATTCGGCAAAGGCGGCAGCGGCCAGCGACGTCGACTATTACACCTGTACGATGCACCCCTCGGTCCACTCGCACGATCCCGACGCCAAGTGCCCCATCTGCGGGATGGATCTTGTGCCGGTCAAAAAGGCCGGGGCCCAAGCCAAGCCTGCGGCAGGGGACGCCGCGGCAGCCGGCGGGCCATCGGCCCCGGATGGGCCGCACGAGTTCACCATTCCCCTGGACCGCCAGCAGCTGATCGGCGTCACGTATGCCCCGGTGGAAATGAAGCCGCTGAGGCGCACGATTCGCGCGGTCGGCCTTGTGGCGGCAATGACCACCAAGCACTGGGACTACGTCGCCCGCGTGGACGGCTATGTGCACAATCTCGAGGTCGCCGCCCCCGGCGACCGGGTTGAAAAGGGACAGGTCCTGATGGACCTCTACAGCCCGGACCTGGTGTCGACGGAGAACGAATACGTCGACCTCCTGCGCATGCGCGACAATGGCAGGCGCGAGCAGAACGCGTCCACGGAGCAGAGCGCCGAGCGCCTGCTCGCCGGCGCAAGGGCCCGGCTTCAGCAGTGGAATATCTCCGACGCGCAGATCGACGCGGTCGGGAAGGCAGGGACGGCCGACCAGTATCTCTCGCTCAAGTCGCCGTTCGACGGCGTCGTGGAGGAGGTTGCCGTGCACCAGGGGCGCCACGTCTCGGTCGGCGATCACCTGGTCGACGTGGTCGACCTTTCGTCGGTCTGGGTCTGGGCCGAGTTCTACGAGAACGAGCTGCCGCTCCTCAAGCCGGGCCTCCCCGTCACGGTCACAAGCGCCGCCATGCCGGACCTGTCGATCCAGGGCAGGCTAGCGGTCGTCGATCCGTTCCTGAACGATGCCAAGCGGACCGGCCGAGTGCGAATCGACGTGGACAACGCCGATTCCAGGCTGCGACCCGACGCCTACGTCGACGTGACCCTCGCACTCGACGAGGGCGAAGGCCTGACGGTCCCCTTCGACGCGGTGCTGCCGACAGGCGAGCACAACATCGTCTTTGTCGACAAGGGCGCCGGCAGGCTCGAGCCCC
>PLKS01000257.1 GCA_003140665.1 Opitutaceae bacterium | reverse complement strand
ACTGGGACGCGGCCGAGGCGAATTTCGCCAAGGCGGCAAGCTAGTCAGCGCGACCAGACGCTCGCCTGGAGGGTGGGCCCGAAGCTCGCCGGGCTGATGTGCGTGCTCTTGCCCGTCTCCGTGTCGAGGATGCAGAGGCGGCTCGTCGTCGGGTCGCGCGCGGTGTAGACGACGTGCCGTCCATCCGGGAGCCAGGACGGCTCGATGCCGTCAAACGGCGCGTGGNNCCGGCTCGTGTCGAAGGTCACCCGCTGCGGCAGCCCGCCGGCGGCCGGCATCACGTAGAGCTGCGGACCTGGATCCATGGTGAAGATCAGGCGCGTGCCATCCGGCGACCAGCAGGGCGACGCCTTCACCTCGTCTGAATGGGTCCTTCGGGACACCCCCCGGCCGAAGGCGTTGCTCACGTAGATCTCGGGTTCGCCCTCGCCGGAGAGGACCATCGCGACCTGCCGCCCATCTGGGCTGAAGTGCGCCCCGCTGTTCGTGCCTTTGAAGCTGACGAACGTCGTCCGCTGGAAGCCGGCGAGGTCGATCTCGAAGATGTCGGGGAAGCCCGACTTGAAGAAGCTGGTGTAGATGACCCTCTCGCCGTCGGGGGACCACCGGGGCGTCATCGCGATCGCCCGGTCATGGGTGATCTGCGTCACGTCCCCGAAGAACAGGTCCGACGTGTAGATCTCCTGGTGGCCCGTGCGCTCGCCTATGAAGACGAGCTTCGACGTGAAGAAGCCGCGCAGGCCGAGCCCGTTCGTCCTGGCGACCGCGATGTCGGCCGCGGCCAGGAGCGCATTGCGCAGGCTTGTGCCCGACGCGACCTCGGACGCGACGACGGCCCCTCCAAGCCCGCGCGAGATGTCCACGCGGACCTGCCCGGCACCCGCCGGAGAGAACCGGATGTCGAACACGTAGCCGCTCGGGACGACGTGATATCGGCCATGAGCGGTAAACGCCTGGGTCGCCAGGGTGTTCATCTCGGGCGTGGCGCCCGACACGCGCACCGGTATGGTCCGGTTGTCGGCTTGGACCTCGACATCGCCGATGTACCGCTGGGCGAGCACCTGGGAGGCGGTTGCGAGTGAAATAAGGACTAGGGGGAGGAGTCTCGGCATGGTTGCGGTTGGTGGCGCTCCCTTTCTATTTGCGCGCAAGCGGCGCATAACAACTCTTATTTGCTGCGTGACCACCGAAGACATAATGGAGCGGCTCAGAAAGGTGAAGTATCCCGGGTTCAGCCGGGATATCGTCTCCTTCGGCCTGGTGAAGTCGGTCGCGTTCGAGGACGGGGTCGCCCGGGTGTCGCTCGCGATCGCCACGAACGACCCGAAGGTGCCGAAGCAGCTCAAGGACGACGTCGAGGCGGCCCTGCGCTCGCTCGAGGGCGTGAGGCAGGCGGTCGTCGAGCTCTCGGTCCAGGCGGCGCGCGCGCCGGCCGCCGGCCCGGGACCGGGCGGCGCCAGGATGGGGGCCCCCAAGGGCATCCTCCGGTCCGTCGCCATCGCGTCCGGAAAGGGAGGCGTCGGCAAGAGCACCTTCGCGGTCAACCTCGCCTGCGCCCTCGCCCAGGTGCTCTCGGCCCGCGGGCGGCCCGGCCGCGTCGGCCTCATGGACATCGACATCTACGGGCCGAGCGTCCCCCTCATGATCGGGCTCCACGGCCGGCCCGAGGTCGAGGGCGAGGGCCCGGCGTCGGTCCTCGTCCCGATGGAGAGGCACGGCGTCAAGGTGATGAGCATGGGCTTCCTCGTGGACGAGAACACCCCCGTCGTCTGGCGGGGCCCCATGGTGATGAAGACGGTGCAGCAGTTCGTGCAGAACGTGAAGTGGGGCGAGCTCGACGTCCTGCTGGTCGACCTGCCGCCCGGCACCGGCGACGCGCAGCTCTCGCTGGTCCAGACGCTTCCCCTGGACGGCGCCGTCATCGTCACGACCCCGCAGCTCGCCGCGACCCAGGTGGCGCTCAAGGGCGGCCTCATGTTCCAGAAGGTCAACGTGCCGCTCCTGGGAGTCGCCGAGAACATGAGCCATTTCGTCGACCCGTCGGGACAGAAGCACCTGCTCTTCGGCTCGGGCGGCGGGATCGCGACGGCCGAGAGGCTGGGCACGGTCCTCCTCGGGCAGGTTCCCCTCATCCCGGCGATCCGCGAGGGCGGCGACAGGGGGATGCCCATCGCGGTAGGCGAGCCGGAAAGCCACGCCGCGGGAGTGTTCCGCGCGATCGCGGAGGCGCTCCTCGCCGCGCTCGACAGGCCCGGGTCAAGGCCTTTGTAACATTCTGGCGACATTGTCTGCATTGACAGGTCGCGTACCGTTGCTCACATCCTTAATTGTACCGGACGCGCTGCATGACTTCCTCCACCAAAGAGCCCGCGACGACCGGGTCATCGCGTGAATTTGTAAAGCAGTCCAGCCTCTATCAGGAGTTCCTGGCTGAGCGGGAGGAAATCCTGAAGCATAAATGGCTGGAATCCGAGCGCTTGGGATACGACATCGGCTTCGAGCGGGCGCTCCTGGACTGGATCCGCAAGCACCGGGAAGGCTGGCGGGCGGCGCGCAGGCAGAACCTCTCCGGCCCCGGCTCCTCCTCCCCTCCGTATTCGTCGTCCGGCGTCAAGCAGCCCTGAGGGCCGCCCGCCGGAAGTCCCTTTACTTGATCTCCTTGTGAAGCGTGTGGCGCTTCAGGTGGGGATTGTATTTCTTCTTCTCGATGCGCTCCGTCACGGTCTTCTTGTTGCGCCTCGTGAGGTAGCGGGAAACGGGCTTGCCCTCTTTGCGGGCCTCGGTGCATTCCAGAGTTACGACTTCTTGCATGGGATTATAGCGGTTGAAGGGTCAGCAGGAACCTGCGCGCGGCGCCGCGCAACCCCAAAGTTCCGGCCGTCCGCCGGGATCGGCCCGCGCTAGCGGCGCCTCTCCGTCAGGGGGAGCATGACACCGCGGCGGAAGAGGGTGACCTGCCCCGTGCTCGACGACACCGCGATCGAGATGCAGTTCGCCGCGACGCTGATGGCCGCCGCCGCGGCGTGCCGGCTGCCGAGCCCGCTGGGAAGCGTCAGGGCGTTCCCGGTCGCCTGCACGAGGCTGCCGGCCGCCTCGACGACACCGTCTCCCCGGATCACGAACGCGCCGTCGATCGAGGAGAACTCCTTGACGGTCTCGTCCATGAACGGGTTGAGGATGTTGCGGTCCTCCTCCTTGTATCCGTAAAATGGATTCAAAACGAGCGGCTTCGTGAACTCCTCGACCTTCGTCGTGTCCCCGACGACGAAGAGGCAGCCGACCGGCCGGCCCTCCCTGCCCTCGACCGCGAGCTCCGTCGCGACGGCGAGCACTCTCTCCAGCACCTCGGGCTTCACGTCCTCGGGCAGGAGGTCGGTGGAGGGCCCCGAGAGCAGCGTCTGGAACTCGCGCTCGATCTCCGCGACCACGATCGTGTCGAACTGGTTGCTCCCGGTGATCCCGCCGACGCAGCAGATCCTGTCGTTGAAGGAGATCAGGCCGCGGGTGAGCGCGACGAGAAGCGCGCTGCGCAGCTGCGCCATCCGCTGGCTCGAGAAGGAGCGGACCTGGATCGTGTCCGTGAACCTGCTCCCGTTGTCGCCCGGCTCGATGGGGTTTCGGGTGACCAGGATCGTCTTGCGCTTGGGCTGCAGGACCCCCGGCTCGATCCCCCCGATGAACGTGTCCCCGAAGACCATGGTCGCGCTGCAGCCGGCCCCCTGCGCCACGAGCTCGGCCTGGCGGAACATGAGCCGGTTGACGCGGTTCTGTTGCGCCTGGATCGGCCTCATCCCGCCAAATCCGCCGAGGAGCCTCTCATAGAGCGTGTCCAGGTCGGGGGCATGGACGTAGCTGTCCACGAGCTCCCTCTCCCTCACGAGCCTGCCGATCGACGCCAGCACCTGGAGGGTGTCGCGCGCCGAGTCGCCCGCGATCAGCATGATGATCAGGTGCACGCGCTCGCCGGACATCGCGCCGTGGTGCCGCATCCCGGCCCTGCTGCGCCCGATCGCCAGGATGTAGCGCCTGGATGTCTTGACCCGGACGTGCGGAAGGGCGACCCCGAGCCCCAGGTAGGTGGTCATCGTGCTCTCGCGGGCGAGCAGGCCCTTCAGGATCGACTCGCGCTTCAGGTCGGGAAACTTGGCGATGCAGACGTCAAGGAGCTCGCCCAGCGCGGCCTCAAGCGTGAGGCTGCGCAGGTCGACGATGCGGCTCCGGGCGATGATCTTGTCGAGCCGCATGACTGGACCCGCCGCTCAGCGCTCCCACTCGAGGGCGCCCTTCTTGATTTCGTAGGCGAGGCCGAGCACCAGGACAAAGATGAAGAAGAGGATCGGCCCCAGGATCGCGATGTGCTGGTGGAGGAACTCGCGGTAGATGATGACCCACGGGACGAGGATCACGATCTCCAGGTCGAAGAGCATGAAGAGGAGCGCGGTGACATAGAACTTGACCGAATAGCGCGTGTGCACGACACCCTCGCTGGGGACGCCGCACTCGTAGGCCGAGTCCTTGATCGGCGTGTGCTTGCCCCTCTGGCCCAGCAGCACGCTCGCCGTGATGACGACGCCGGTCACCGCGGCCGCGAGAACGGCCTGGATCAGGAACGGGAGGTATGCGGCGGGCGTCATCGGCGGGACAGGGAGCGTGCGTTCGCGCCGCGGCCGAGACAAGCCGTTTGTGTCGGCGCGGGCCTAGTCGACGTCGATCATCGTGGCGTTCTTGACGAGGGTCGAGCCGACGCCGAGCGTTTCCGCGAATTCAAGGGTCCGGATCTCGTCCGAGATCGGGTCGAACCCCTCCTTCCTGCGCCATTGGTTGATCCGGGCGCGCATCAGGGCGTCCAGCATCACGGGATCGGTCCCCAGCCAGAGCAGGGGCTCGGACCGCGTGTACAGGGAGTTGAAGTAGGGCCCGCCGATGAACTGGTAGTGCTCGAGGCTCGCGATCGTGAAGAGCCACGTCTGGCGAAGCTCCGGTATCGCGCTCATCTCGGCGACGGCGGCGGGCGCCGTGGCCGGCGAGCGGAAGAAGCGCGCCGTGTTCGACGCGTTCCAGAGCGTGGCGTTCACGAGCGCGCCGTTGACCCCCAGCACCTGGTGGTCGGTGTAGACGGGAAGGTTGATCCAGAAATCGGTGTCGAGGAACAGCGGGGTCGCCAGGAAGCTCTTGCGGTCCTCGTCCTTCGTCGAGGTGTTCGGCACCCCCTCGGTCTGGTGGGCGGCGAATATCGGGTCGAAGCGCTCGGGCAGCGGGCTGTCGTAGAACCAGACCGGGTCGTAGTACCGGTTGGACTCGAGCACGTACACCGGGTTGCCCTTGAACGGGGTGTCGCCCGTAACCAGCGACGGCAGGTAGCCGGTCATCCTGAGCCGCAGCTGGTTGAGCCCGACCAGGAAGATGTTCTTGTTGGCGTACCCGCGCCTTTGCAGGGCCGCGATCACGCCCCTGACGAGCGGCACAGGCGTCGCCATCCCGGGGCCCGAGTCCGAGTATATCTTCAGGCCGACCTTGTTCTTCTTGCCGGGCGCGATCGCGCGGCCCTTCTCCTTCTCGAAGGCGGCGAAGAGCTTCTCGACGGCCACCGCGTAATCGGCGTCGGTGAACGTCGGCAGGTGGGCCTGCCAGACCGGCTCCGTCGGCGCCTGGTGGACCTCCGGCGTGTAGTCCGCCCTGCAGAGGGTCGCCCCAGTCGAGGCGAGGGAGGCGGCGAGGACGGCTAGCGGGAGGGTGCGCATGATGGATGAGATAGGTATGTCGCCTCCTGACGCCCAAAGTTTCCTCAAAAGCCGAGAAACGGGACGAAGAGGTCCCCAAACTTGACAGCCCCGCGCCGCGGTTGAAAGTGGATTCTTTTTACGCGCGGCAGGGCCCCCCGGCAGGCCCGCGCGCCGTCCATGCCCGTCATCAAACCCACCTGCGTCCGCGACCTCAAGGTCCGCGTCAACCTCGCCGACGTCGTCTCGCGGGTCGTCGCGCTGCGCAAGGCGGGGGGGTCGCGGCTCAAGGGGCTCTGCCCGTTCCACAGCGAGAAGACCCCCTCCTTCAACGTCGACTCCGACAAGGGCTACTACAAGTGCTTCGGCTGCGGGAAGGCGGGCGACGCGATCACGTTTGTCCGCGAGACCGAGCAGATGTCGTTCACGGAGGCCGTCGAGGCGCTCGGCCAGNNGACTTCATGAGGGCCTACTGGGTGAACGAGCGCCGGTTTCCGGCGGAGCTCGCGGAGGAGTTCAAGATAGGCGTGGCCGCGCCGGACGGCGGGGCGCTCGGCGCCGAGCTTCACAAGCGGAGATACTCGGAGGAGGCGCTGCGCCAATGCGGGCTTTTCTTCATACGGGACGACGCGATGATCACCGCGGGCGCCCTGCGGCCGCGCTTCAGGGGGCGGCTCATGATCCCGATCCGGGACCACCAGGGGCGCGTCGTGGCCTTCACCGCAAGGCAGACCGCGCTCACGCCGCAGGACGACCCGGCCCACGAGGCAAAATACGTGAATTCGCCCGAGACGCCGATCTTCACCAAGGGCAACCTGCTGTTCAACCTGGACCGCGCCCGGACGGCGGTCGGCGACGGACGTCCCTTCGTCATGGTCGAGGGGCAGCTCGACGCGCTCCGGTGCTGGTCGGTGGGGATCAAGACCGCGGTGGCCCCGCAGGGAACGTCCCTCACCGACGGCCAGATCGCGCTCCTGCGCCGCTATCACGTCGAGGTGGAATGCTTCTTCGACAGCGACGCGGCGGGGCAGAAGGCCGCGCTTCGGATGCTGCCGATGGCGCTCCGGGCGGGGCTCGAGGTGCGCTTCCTGACGCTTGAGGGCGATGCCAAGGTCGATCCCGACCTCCTTTTCCTTGAGCGAGGCATCGCGGCGTACGATGAGGTCCGCAGGTCGTCGCTCTCGGCGATGGCATTCGCGTGCCGGGCCTCGCTCTCCTCGCCCGCGGCCGCGTCGTCGGAACAGAGGTCCCGGGCCGCCCAGGCCGTCCTAGGGATCATCGCCGCGGCGGACAGCGAGGTGTCGCGGGCCGCGTTCGTATCCGAGGCGGCGGAGCACCTGCGCCTGCCCGCCTCGGCGCTCCACAGCGACCTGCGGCGGCTTGCAGGGCGGCCCGAGCGGACGGCGCCCCAGCCGGCGCCCCCATCGCCGCCCGATCCGAACCCCGGGGCCGTGACGCCCGAGCACGACCTGCTTCGACTCTGCCTGCATTTCGAGGCCCTCGGGCGCCCCCTCAGCTCCTCCATTCCCCATGACTGGATCGACC
>PLKS01000275.1 GCA_003140665.1 Opitutaceae bacterium | reverse complement strand
TGTCCAGCTTGGTGAACGGCGGATCCATGATCAGATTCTGCGGAGCAAAGACCACCATCGCCCGGATCTCCTTGCTCACGCGATAGCCACCCTCTTGCTTGACGAAATACCGGGTGAGCCGCGCGGGCGATACGTCGGCGGCGATGTTCTCCGGGAAGAAACCTTGGCGGGCCTTGTCAATAGCTTCCTTGTCCAGGTCGGTGGCGTAGATCTGGACGGAAATATGGCTCTCGGGCTTGATCTCCCTGATCGCCTCGGAAAGCACAATTGCCAGCGTGTAAGCCTCTTCGCCCGTCGAACACCCGGCCACCCATGCACGCAGCGTGCCGCCCGCGTGCCGGCCAGAGAGCAGCGCCGGGACCGCTCGTTTCGCCAATTGTTGCCAGGCCGCAGGGTCGCGGAAAAAACTCGTCACCCCGATTAGCAATTCCTTGAAGAGAATGTCCAGCTCCTGGGGATTCGCCTGCAGGTACCGAACGTAGGCGTTGATCTTTCCCAGCTTATGAACGCCCAAGCGGCGCTCGACCCGCCGATGCAGCGTGCTCCGGCGATACAGGGTGAAATCATGGCCGGTACGGGAGCGCAGCAGGATCACAATTTTCTCCAGGGCACCCTGGGTTTTTCCATCAAAGTGCAGATCGGATTTGCCGATGCGCGGGAGTTGCCGGCAATAAGTGATGAGCTTATCCGGCAGGTCCTCGACGGGAGCCACGAAATCCGCCAGCCCCGCCTCTATGGCGCGGCGCGGCATGGATTCGAATTTTGCGGTGGCCGGATCCTGAACCAGCACGATGCCGCCCTTCTCCTTAATCGCCCTGAGGCCCAGCGTGCCGTCGCTGCCCATGCCCGACAGAAGGACGCCGACGCTGCGCTCGTGCTGATCTTCGGCGAGCGAATAAAAAAAGAAATCGATCGGCAGGCGTAGCCCACGGGGCGCGGCCGGTGGAAGCAGGTGCAACGACCCGTGGAGCAGCGACATGTCGCTGTTAGGCGGGATGACATACACACAGTCCGGTCGGACCCTGGTGCGATCCTTCACCTGCATCACCATCATGCTGGTGGCGCGCTGGAGCAGTTCCGGCATCATTCCCTTCTGCGTCGGATCCAGATGCTGGATGATGACATAAGCCATGCCGCTGCCCGCTGGCACGTGTTCAAAAAATTGCACCAACGCCTCCAGTCCGCCTGCGGAAGCACCGATGCCCACGATGGGGAAGGAACGGTACACGCTCCCCTTGCCTTTCACCGGTGACTTGGGCGCGGTTCTTGCCGCGTCACGGACCGACGGTCGCTTCAGAGTCTTGGCAGTAACCGACTTCTTCATGGTTTGATCATGCCGCCGCATAGGTGTGAATTTGGCTCTGAGTCAGCAAATTTGATACCCTGTGAGCTGTCGAGCCCCCCCCGCCGGGGGCGCGTATGGCCTCGTTACAGAATTATGATAGTTCGGGCTACCGGCATAGTTGGCGCGATTCCTTTGTAGTTTTCGCCTTAAGCCACTGTCAAAAAGGGTATTCTAATGTTTTCGAAAGCGATTTTGTAACGATACACTCATGCCTCTTCTTGAGGTGGTCCCCGGAATCTGGACAGGTCGGATCGTTAATTCCAAACCAGAAATGCGATCCCGCCAATTTCCACAAAACGACGTCACCATAGCCATGAATTCAAGGCAAAAGTTGCTCTAGAGGCCCTGAAGGGCATCGAGCCGGTGCACGCCATCGCGGTGAAGTACCTTCGCCCCTCCCCTCCACCCCTCCCAAATATCTCATTTCCCTTTCTGAATAGGGGAGAGGGTTTAAACCCTCTCCCCTATGACCCCTCTCCCTAGCCTCGAAACATTACATTTTAACCAGTATCTATATTGGACTTTCTCGTTTCAAAAAACAAAGCAAAGGAACCTTTCGGTTCTCTCCGCTTTATCCTTCCCAATAATAGCTTACCTAATACCGGGAACCTGATAAGTAACAAAATGAGAATAGTTGTTTCTACTGGCACGCCTCGCACGTGCCGCCATTGCGCATCGCCTCAATGGAGCAGGCGACCTTTTCCTCAGCCGTGTACTCCTTTGGAGCCGCAATTCCGTTTGGAAACGGCGGGGTTGACAGCAGAGCTGCTGCGTCCCGGGTGGCCGTCTCCCCCTTGGTCTCGCCGGCAGCGCCGCGCATCTCCTTTTTCACCTGGACCGTCGCTTTCTCGATGTTGGAGGCGCCGAGGCCACGCAGGTAGTAGGTCGTCTTCAGCCCGGCGTGCCATGCGTAGCGGTACATGTGGGAGAGCGTCTTCAGGTCCGGCGTCTTGATCCAGAGGTTCACCGACTGAGACTGGTCGATCCATTTCTGCCTGCGTGCCGCCGCGTCGACGACCCACTTGTGGTCGATGTCGAACGCCGTGAGGTACTTCTGCTTCAGGTCGGCGGGGACGCGGTCGATATCCTTCAGCTCGCCGTCGAAGTATTTCAGGTTGTCCATCATGTCCTGGTCCCAGAGACCCCGCGCCTTGAGGTCCTTGACGAGGAACGGATTCAGGACGATGAACTCGCCCGACAGGTTCGATTTGACGAACAGGTTCTTGTAGGTGGGTTCGATGCAGGGCGATGTGTTCGTGATGTTCGAAATCGTCGCCGTCGGCGCGATCGCGAGCACGTTGCTGTTGCGCATGCCGTGGGCCGCGATCTTCATCCGCAGCGGTGACCAGTCCATCCGCGCCGTGCGCGCCACCTGGATCGGGAGGCCCCGCTCCTGCTCCAGCATCTCCACGGTGTCGAGCGGAAGGAGCCCGCGGTCCCACTTCGAGCCCCTGTAGGTGGAATAGGTCCCGCGCTCGGCCGCGAGGTCCGAGCTCGCCTCGTAGGCATAGTAGGCAATCGCCTCCATCGCCTCGTCGTTGAACTCGACGGCCTCCTGCGATGCGAATGCGATGCCCTTCATGTAGAGGGTGTTCGCAAGGCCCATCACGCCAAGCCCGATCGGCCGGTGGCGCATGTTTGAAAGTCTTGCCGCCTCGGTCGGGTAGAAGTTGATGTCGATCACGTTGTCGAGCGCCCGCACCGCCGTCCGGATTGTCTCGCGGAGCCTCCTGTGATCTAGCGACCCGTCCGGCATCAGGTGGGTCTCAAGGATCACCGATCCCAGGTTGCACACGGCCGTCTCCTCCTTGGAGGTATTCAGGGTGATCTCGCTGCAAAGATTGGACGAATGCACGACTCCGGCGTGGTCCTGCGGCGAGCGGATGTTGCACGGGTCCTTGAACGTGATCCACGGATGCCCCGTCTCGAATATCATCGAGAGCATCTTCTTCCAGAGATCCAAGGCCTCTATCCTGTGCCCGTAGATTTTCCCCTCCTCCGATTGTCGTTCGTAATCCACATAAAGCTCCTCAAATTTCCGACCGTAGGTCTCGTGAAGGTCCGGCACCTCGTTCGAACGAAACAGGGTCCATGTGCCGCGAGCCTCCATGCGCTTCATGAAGAGGTCCGGAATCCAGTTGGCCGTATTCATGTCGTGGGTACGGCGCCGGTCGTCGCCCGTATTCTTCCTGAGCTCGAGGAACTCGAAGATGTCATTGTGCCAGCTCTCGAGATATGCGCAGCCAGACCCCCGACGTTTGCCGCCGTTATGCACCAGGGCGGCGTTCGTCATGTAGGTTTGATCGCCCTCAACCTTCAGATCGAAGACGAACGGATCGGCCTCGATGCCGACGACGTCCCTCACGCGTGAATAGACGCATCCATCGTGCGTGATCCAGTTCCTTTTTGTAAGGGGCCTGCATCCGACAAGCGCCGCAATCTCCAACACCGCGGGAATGCGAATATCATAGGTGTCGGTATGTCCGCTGAACTTGACCATGGATCCGTCGGAGCGTCGCCCTTGGTGCGCATTCTCTCGCCGGCGAAATTGCCCGGCCGTTGGGATTCCAAGGCGCAGGAGCTGGTAGCGGAGCCCCTCTATGAGCGGCTGGGAGGTGTTGGTGAAGTATATCTCGATCCCGCGGGAAACGCCTCCGTCGGTCTCGAGAAGTCCCTGGATCAGCGCCCGGGTATGCCCATGCTGAAGATGGGAGAATCGGCGGGAGATGCGCTTCTTGCCCTTCTGATCGTACAGATCGTCACGGCCGAACGGCATCGTTGCGGCGCCCGCACCGGCAATCCGTCCCGTCGTGCCATCACGCACGACCCCGCGGCCGGCCGCCCAGTGGATTTGGAGACAAGTGTCGCCGCGTCCGTTCTCCCATGAATGGATGCCCCGCTCGGCCAGGTACTGCCGGACGAACGTCATGTGCACGTCGAGCGTGGGATTTCCCGAGACGCCCCATTCATGGCCGTCCTTCGACATATGACCATCTCCCAACAATATGCCGTACATGCGCGCGTCGTCCTCCGAGAGGCCATCCACGGGGATGACCTGCACCGGGATTGTCTGCGCCACGTAGTCGCCCGGCCGAAGCTCGCCCGCGTCGATCCACTGGCTCCGGACCTTGCCTCTGTCCAGCCACTCCATGGTACGCGCACAGGCCTGCTCCATCGGGACGCCGCGAATGGCGAAGAACGGATGCCCGGCGGTGACGCGGATGGGCGTGACGGAATGCTTGATCTTGACCGCCACCATCGGACCGTGCTGGTCGTAGGCAAATTTCTCGGTCACCTCGCGATACGTGCCGCTGTTTCCCAGGACCAGATTCCCCACGTTAACGTCGCGAATGGCCATGGGTCCGTCGGCGGTGTACACGACGGTCTCCGGGGCAAAGCATTGGTTCACGGCCACCAGCTGGTCGTTATGAAGCTTTAGGAACGGTATGACGCCTTGCGACTCGCCGTTTGTCCCGCCGATGTAGGCTCCTGTGCCGCGCACGGCCGTCCAAGATCCACCGAGACCGCCCGCCCATTTTGAAAGGTAGGCGTTCTCGGCTATTCCCCGCTGAAAGATCCCCTCTATCGAGTCCGGAATGGTGTAGAGGTAACACGAGCTGAGCTGGCTGTGCAGGGTCCCGCTGTTGAACAACGTCGGCGTCGACGAGCAGAAACGCCGGGTCTTGTAGAGATCGTAGAGCGCCGCCGCCTTGGATTCGCGGTCCCCCTTCTCGTCCAGGAAGAGTCCCATGGACACCCGCATCCAGAAGAACTGCGGCGTCTCGATCCGCCGGGACGCCTTCGAGACCTTGTCGATCAGCAGGTAACGGTCATAGAGCGTCTGGACCCCCAGGAAGTCGAATTCAAGGTCCGACGATGGGTCCAGCCCTCCAGCAAGTCTTCCAAGGTCGTACTCCATGAGCCTTGGATTGAGCCGCTTGATCGCAATCCCATGCTCGATGTATTTCCTGAAGGCCTTCAAGTGGCATTCCTTCAGCTTCCCGATGCCGTCCCTTACGATGTTCCAGCCGAGGACCTCCTCGTAGATGTAGGTGAGCTGGATCCTTCCCGCGAATTTCGCGAAGTCCGCGTCCCTCTCGATCAAGGTCTTTGAATTGAGGATGATCGTCGAATCCAGGTCCTTCTGCGAGATCTGGTCGTAGACCGCTCGCCTGAGCTCGCACTCGATTTCCTCGCTCGAAAGGCAGAGGTCCAGCCCTGCCCGCGCAAACTCGATCCGCATGCGCAGGTCGGCGCCGTCCCAGAGCTCAGTATCCCCGCTCGCCTTCTTCACGACGACGAGCGTTTCCTGGCCGGCAGTCGCCTGTTCGGTCGCCGGGTTGACCGTCTCCGGCGTCCCGTTGGCCCGCGACGCGGCCCGTTCCGCCCGGAACAGGATATAGGCCTCGGCCACCTTGAAGTGCCCCGCTTTCATCAGCTCCTCCTGGACGATGTCCTGGACCTCCTCGATCCTGACAAAGGCCTGGTTGCAAGCCAGCACCCGGTCCGAGACGAGCTTCGCGATCGCCACGGCCGGCGCCGAGTCACGGGCCAGGGACAGGAAGGTCTTTCGCACAGCGATCTCGACCTTGTGGTCGTTCCACGGGACGACCTGGCTGTTCCGGCGGATCACGCGGATGGCGCTCTGGGCGGCCGATTCGCGGCTGACCGAGAGCTTGCGCGAGCGATTGAGCAGCAGGCTCTTTGCGACCATGTAGGCGTTGTTGTCGACGAGGGTCTTCTCGATCAGTTCGTAGAGCCCGCTGAGCGTCAGCCGGACCGGGTTGTGCTTGCGGCCCATCTCGTTGAGGTTGCCGGCAAGCTCCCGGCAGATCTGGGCGACCCATGCCCGGTTCTTGTCCGTGAAGATCTCCTTCTCACCCTGCGAAATGCAGACGTTTGTCAGCGCCTTCCCGAGCGTGTCGGCGACCTCGGTCATGTCGAAGCGCTCCTCGCCGTGC
>PLKS01000167.1 GCA_003140665.1 Opitutaceae bacterium | reverse complement strand
CCGCTCAGGGCGAGCAGCGACTGCGCGACGAGCTCGGCCGAGCGGCGGCCGCGGGCCGCGTCGGCCGCCTCGGCGAGGTCGAGGCCGGCGCAGAAGGCCGGCCCGGCTCCCCGGAGGAGGAGGATGCGCTGCGCGGGATCAGCCTCCGCGGCGGCCACGGCCGCGACCAGCTGCTCCAGGAGCCCGATGCAGAGCGCGTTGCGCTTCTCCGGCCGGTTGAGGGTCAGCACCGTGGTTTCCGGGCCGCCCGGTTCGGAAAGGATGAGCTGCGCGATGGGCTTCATTTCTTGGGCTGGAAATCGACCTGCAGCTCGAGGAGCGCCATGCCGAGGGCCTTGCCCTGCGAGTCGACCCGCAGCGAGCGGCTGCCTCCCCCGGCCAGCACGTCGGTCAGGACGAAATTGAGCGCCTCCAGGTTCGGAACATCGTAGCGCGTGACGCGGCCCACGCCGAGCGGCCTGAAATGGGCCTCGACGGCGCCCTCGGTGAGATGGTCGCGCAGCCACCGGTAGGCCTCCGGCGTCCGGCCGAAGACCGCGACGTTTGCCGAGGAGCCCTTGTCGCCGCTCCGGGCGAACGCGATCTCGCGCAGGGGGATCATGGCCGCGTCCCGTCCAGGATCCTGAAGGTGGGCGAGACCGCCGACCTGGAGACCAGCGTCGGCCAGAATCCGAATATGGGAAGCACCCTGGGGCGCCCCGCCGCGTAGCCTGTCACGCCCTGCGGGCCGCAGGTGACCAGGGGGGCGATCTCCTTTGCAAAGCGCTCGACCGGCTCCCTCGAGTCGGCGGCGACGCTCACCCGCAGCACGGTCTCGACCAGCTGCGTGTCGCTCATGCGGCTCGCGATGCCGCGGACGCTTGCGCCGGTGCCCAGGCACTCGATCAGGTGCTCCCGGTAGAGGCAGCCGGCGCCCTGCAGCCGCAGGAGGACGCCCTCGCCCGCGCGGCGCGCCTTCTTGACCGCGTCGTGACCGAAGATCGTGACCATCCCGTGCGCCTTGTAGCCGTCGCGGTAGGTCGCGCTCACCTTGTAGGAGTCGGTGGGCGCCCGGCCGGTCGCGCCCGACACGCGCACGCGGTCGGCACCCGCGGGCTCGACGCGCAGCGTGAGGAATGAAACCGCCGCGTCGGGCGAGAGGTAGTTCCCCGGGTCGCCGATCTCGTAGAGGAGCTGCTCCTTCACCGTTTGCGCGGTGACGGCGCCGCCGGTGCCGGCGGCCTTGGTGACCACGCAGGAGCCGTCGGCGGAAACCTCCACGATCGGGAAGCCGATCGACAGGTTGTCGGGCAGGTCGAGCCAGTCGGTCGAGAACCCGCCGCAGGCCTGCGTGCCGCATTCGATGAGGTGGCCGGCGACGGTTGCGCCGGCGATGGGGCCGAAGTCCGCCGGCGACCAGCCAAAATGGGCGATGCACGGGCCGACGGTGAGCGACGGGTCGGCGACGCGGCCGGTGATGACCACGTCCGCCCCCGCGCGAAGCGCATCGGCAATCGCGCCGGCCCCGAGGTAGGCGTTCGCCGTCACCAGGCGGGGGGCCACGGTCGAGAGCAGGGCGCCCGTCTCCAGGTTGGCGAAGCCGCCCGTCGCGGAGCCCAGCACCGGAAGCACATCGTCGCCCCCGACGGCGGCCACCTTGAGGCGCGAGAGGCCCGCCGCGCGCAGGACGCCGGCGCACTCCCGCGCGCACGCGTCGGGGTCGAGGCCGCCCGCGTTGGTGACGACCCGGGTCGCGCCCCCCGCCGACCAGAACGGGCAGAGCGACCTCACGACGTCCACGAAGTCGCGCGCATATCCCGCGGAGGGATCCTTCGACCGCACGATCGCCATGATGGAGAGCGAGACCTCGGCCAGGTAATCAAGCGTCAGGAAGCCGAGGTCGGGCTGCGCGGCGACAAGCCGGGCCGCGGCGTCGGGCTGGTCGCCCCAGAACCCGGACGCGTTGGCGATCTTGAGCGGGGGAGGCATGGGACTAGACCTGGAGGACGCCGGTGTGGAAATTCGCCCTCGGCGCAGGCCGGGTCGCGTAGTCCAGCGCCCGAAGGAGGACGGCGCGCGTGTCGTCGGGCTGGATGATGGCGTCAACCCAGCCGCGCGCGGCCCCGTAGCGGATGTCGGCCTGCTCGACGTAGTCCTGCTTGACCCGCTCGCGGAGCGCGGCGAGCTCCTCGGGGGTGCGGTCCTTGGCGTTGCGCGTGAGGATCTTGAACACGACGTCGCTCGCCTGCGACGCCCCCATCACGGCGTAGCGCGCGCTCGGCCATGCGAAGATGAAGCGCGGGTCGAACGCCTTGCCGCACAGGGCGTAGTTCCCCGCCCCGTAGCTGCCGCCGACGACCACGGTGATCTTCGGCACGGTCGAGTTGCTCACGGCGTTGACGAGCTTCGCGCCGTTGCGGATGATTCCGCTTTGCTCCGCGTCCTTGCCGACCATGAAGCCGGAGACGTCCTGGAGGAAGAGGATCGGAAGGCGCGTCTGGTTGCAGTCCATGACGAACCGGGCGGCCTTGTCGGCTCCGTCGGCGTAGATGACGCCGGGCATCTGCAGGCCCGTCGTCTTGGACTGAACGCGCGTGCGCTGGTTGGCGACGATGCCCACGGCGCGCCCGCCGAGGCGCGCGTAGGCGCAGACGAGGGTCTTGCCGTAGTCGGCCTTGTACTCGTCGATCGACCCGGAGTCGACCAGGCACTTGAGCACGTCCCTGGCGTCGTAATCCTTGCGGCTGTCGAGGCCCGCGAGCTTGAACAGGTCCTCCGCCGGCCGCTCGGTTGAGGCCGGTTCCCCGGCGGGGGGCGCCCCGCTCTCCGCGGGCAGCAGCCCGACCAGCGACCGCAGGCGGGAAATGCAGGCCTGGTCGTCCTTCTCCCGGAAATCGACGGTGCCGGATATCTCGGCGTGCATCGCGGCGCCCCCCAGCGCCTCGCTGTCGGTGTCCTGGCCGATGGCGGCCTTGACGAGCGACGGGCCGGCAAGGTAGAGGCCGCTGCCCTCGGTCATGAGGATCTTGTCGCAGAGGACCGGCAGGTAGGCGCCGCCGGCGACGCAGTTGCCCATGATGGCCGCGAACTGCGGCAGGCCGGCCGCCGAAAGGACGGCGTTGTTGCGGAAGATCCGGCCGAAGTCGTCCTCGTCCGGGAATACCTCGTCCTGCATCGGGAGGAACACCCCGGATGAATCCACGAGGTAGACGAGGGGCAGGCCGCACTCGAAGGCGATCCGCTGGGCCCGGAGGACCTTCTTGCAGGTCATCGGGACGAACGCGCCCGCCTTCACGGTGGCGTCGTTGGCGACGATCATCACGGCGCGCCCGGACACCCGCCCGATGCCGGTGACCACGCCCGCGGCGGCAAACGAGCCCCACTCCCGGTACATCCCGTGCGCGGCCCAGAGCCCGACCTCCATGAAATCGGCGGGGTCGTCGAGCAGCGCGCCGATCCGCTCGCGCGCAAACAGCCGGCCGAGCTTGTGCTGGCGCTCGAGCCCGGCCGCGCCGCCCCCCTCGCGGAGCACGGCCTCCTCGGCGAGCACGCCGCGGCAGAAGTCATGGAATGCGTCTGCGGGGTCGGGGGTCTTGGGGGCGGGCATGGCTGGGGGCTGGGCGCGTCACACCATCGGCCTGAACCTGCCGACGGCGCCGGTCAGGCACGCGGTCACCTGGCCGAGTGAGCAGACCTCGACCGTGGACAGCAACTCCGCGAAGACATTCCCATGGGCGCGGGCGACGTTCCCGAGCCGGTGGAGCGCCTCGGGGGCCCTCTTCGCGTTCCTGGCCTTGAAGGCGCGCAGGCGCTCGACCTGCAGCCGCTGCCGCCGCGGCGAGGTCCGCGCCAGCGCGACCCTGGGCATCGACGCGCCGCCGGCGTACCGGTTGAGGCCGATGACCGGGCGCTCGCCCGAGTTGATCTGCCCCTCGTAGCGGTGGGCGGACTCCTGGATCTTGCTGCGCTGGTAGCGCTGTTCCATCGCGGGGAGCACGCCGCCGAGTGTGTCGATTTCGCGGAAGACGTCGAGGATCGCGCGCTCGACCTGCCGCTCGAGGGCGAGGAGCCCCGGCGACCCGGAAAAGACGTTCATCGTGTGCTTGAAGACGCCCGCCTCCTCGAGGAGGATCGACTGGGCGTGCGACGCGAGCCTAACGTATTCCTCGGTCGGCGTCGTGAAGGGCTCGTCGGCGCTGTTGCTGTGGCAGGAATTGGTTCCGTTCAGGTACGAGAGCATCAGCTCGATGGCGGTGCGGGTGAGGTTGTTCTTGAACTCGGCCGCGATGAGCGAGCGGCCGCTCGTCTGCGTGTGGAGCTTGAGCACCTGGGCCTTCGCGCCGGCCCCGTAGCCGTCGCGCATGCCGATCGCCCAGATGCGCCGGCAGGCGCGGCCGAGCACGAGGTACTCGACGTCGAGGCCGCAATCCAGGAAGAACGAGAACCGCGGGCCAAAGCGGTTCACGTCCAGCCCGCGGGCGCGAAGCAGGTCGGCGTAGGCGAAGCCGTTGCTCAGCGTGAACGCCGCCTGCTGCACGGGCGTGGCCCCCGCCTCCGCGATATGGTAGCCGCTGATGCTTATGGGATACCAGCGGGGCATGTGCGGGATGCACCACTCCACCATGTCGCCCAGGAACCGAAGGGAGGCGTCGATCGGGAAGATGACCTCGTTCTGCGCCTGCACCTCCTTGAGCATGTCGGCCTGGATCGTGCCGCGCAGCTGCGGCACGCAGTCGGCCCCGAAGCGGCGCTTCGCGGCGGCGACGTACATCGCCAGGATCGCCGGGGCCGGGGCGTTCATGGTCATCGAGACGGAGGCGTTCGGCGCAACGAGGTCGAAGCCCGCGAAAAGGCGCTCCATGTCCTCGACGGTGTCGATCGCGACGCCGCCCTCCCCCACCTTCCCGAGGACGCCCTCGTGGTCGCTGTCGAGCCCGTAGAGCGTGGGCCCGTCGAACGCCGTCGACAGCCGCGTGCTCGCCTGGTGGCCGGCGAGGTAGTGGAACCGCCGGTTCGTGTCCTCGGCGAGCCCGAGGCCGGCAAAGAGGCGCATGGGCTCCTCGCCGCCCCCCTGCCGGTCCAGGTACATCTCGCGGTACGCCCCGTTGGCGAACGGGAACTCGCCGGGGAGGCCCTGGCCGAGGAGGTACTCGGNNGGCCCCGGGCTCGTCGGTCGCCGGCAGCGCGAGCCGCGGGAGCGGCGTCCCGGTGGGCGAGGACGTCCGCTCGACCGACGCCTGGATCCCGGCCCAGCGCGCGCGCAGCTGCGCCCCGAAACTCCCGTCGGCGCGCGCCCGCGCGGCCTCGGCCGCGACGAAGGCGTTGTAGGCATCGATCGCGTCGGCGACTTTTCCGAGGGAGGACATGGGCCTCATGGATGCGAACCGGCGAGGGACGCGAGCCTCTCGAGGCCGGCCATCTGCGCCATCGCCGCGTACAGGCGGTCCACGCCCGGGTCATGGTGACGCGCGGCGACGGTGGCATGAAGCGGCTGGTCCTTGCCGTTCGAGGCGAGGCGCGCGGCGATCTCGGCGCTGGCGGTGCGCGCAACCGGGTCGTCGCACTTGTTGAGGGCGACCAGGTCGGCGCCGTTGAGCATGGCGATCTTCTGGAGCTGCATGCGTCCCCCGTAGTGCGGCGACAGGACGAAGAGGACGGCGTCGGCCAGCCGCGGGCCCCGGCCGAACACGCCGAACGGGTCGCTTTCCTGGCCGATGCCGACCGACTCGACGAACACCAGGTCGAATTCGCCGCAGGCCCGGAGCGACGCGATGGCCGCGGGCGCCGCGGCGGACAGGCCGGTCAGGCTGCCGCGCGTGGCCATCGACCGGAAGAACACGCGGTCGTCCTGGGAATAGATGGCCGAAACGCGGTCGCCGAGGATCGCGCCCCCGCTGTCGGGGTGCGACGGGTCGTTCGCGAGGATGGCGAGGCGGCCCTCGGGCCTGCGCCGCAGGAAGCGCGAGGTGAGCTCGTCGATGAGGGTGGACTTTCCCGCGCCGCCCGGGCCGGCGACGCCCACGACGAACGCCTCCCCGACGGCGCGCGCCCGGCCGGAGACGCCCGGGGCCCGCGCCGCGCCCTCCGAGAGCGTGATCGCCCGGCCGAGGGCCCGGTCGCCGCGCATGCGGGCGTCCTTCCCCAGCTCGCGCGCGTAGTCGGCCTTGATCGACGCCATGATCCCGTCAAGCGGCGTTCCCGCGAAGAAGATCCGGTCGACGCCGTCCCGCTTCATCGCGCGCTCGTCGGCGGCCGTGATCGTCCCGCCGCCGCCGCCGAAGACGGGGATGTCGGACGCCCCCCGCGCGCGCAGCTGCGCGAGCACCTCGCGAAAGAAGACGCGGTGGCCCCCGTTGTAGCTGCTCAGGCCGACGGCGTGCACGTCCTCCTGCACGGCCGCGCGGGCGATGGCGCTCGCCGCGCAGTGGTAGCCGAGGTAGATCACCTCGGCCCCGTGGCGCGCGAGCTCGAGGTTGACGGTGGTCACGGCGCTGTCGTGGCCGTCGCACACCGGCACGGCCGTGAGGAGCCGCAGGGGCGCCGGTTGCGCGCGGCGCCGGGCGCCTGACGGGGTTGACGCAACGACCATGGGTGCATGCTAGCCCGGCCGGCCCCGGGGGCAAACCGCAAACCCGGGCCCGGCTCCACGGCGCCCGATCGCGCGCCCCGTTGCCCTGGGAATGAGCGCGGGTGATACCCGGGGCCGGCCGAGAGCTCCTTCTTGCGATGGCGCGGTGCCCGGCGCACACTCCAGGCGCGCAAAACCCCCGCCGCCACGCGCGGCCAACCCAATCCCGACTTCCCCCCCATGATCGACCTATTGCTCGAAGAGCATTCGCTTTGGCGCGGCCAGGTGCCGCCGGCCGAGGCCGCGTTTCTCAACTCCGTCCACGCGTTTGCCGGCGCCGAGGTGGCGCCCTTTGCCGACGAGTGGGAGCGCGCCGAGGAGCTCCCTCGGGCGGTGTTCAGGAAAGCCGGCCGCCTTGGGCTCATGGGCGTCACGGTCCCGAGGAGGCTGGGCGGCCGGGGCTTCGGGTACGCGACCTATGCGCTTGCGATCCGGGAGATCGCGAAGCACCAGGGCGCGCTCGCGATCGACATCGCCGCGCACAATGCGCTGGCCGTCGGCCACATCCTCTCGCAGGGCACCCGCGCCCAGCACCGCAGGGTGTTCCCGCGGCTGGTCAACGGCGACTGGATCGGCGCCTGGGCGCTCACGGAGCCGGAGGCCGGCAGCGACAGCGGCGGCGTCCAGACGACCGCGGTCGAGCGCGCCGCCGGCAGGTGGGAGCTCAACGGCTTCAAGCGGTTCATCACGCTCGGGCGCAAGGCGGACGCCCTCGTGGTCATGGCCGCGACCGGGGTGAACGAGAAGGGCCGCAAGGAGATCAGCGCCTTCCTCGTCGCGAAGTCGCAGATCCGGCCGGTGCGCAAGGTGCCGACGTGCGGCCTGCGCGCCAGCGAGACCTCCGAGTTCCGCCTGGTCAAGGCGCGCGGGGAACTGCTCGGGGAGCGCGGCTCGGGCCAGGCCGCCGCCCTCGCCTGCCTCGACAAGGGGCGCATCGGCGTCGCCGCCGTGTCGCTCGGCCTCGCAAGGGCGGCGCTCGACGCCGCGCTCAGGCACGCGGTCACGCGCAAGCAGTTCGGCCGGCGCCTGGCCGACTTCCAGGCGATCCAGTTCATGCTCGCGGACTCCGAGGTCGAGCTGCGGGCCGCGGAGCTGCTCGTGCTCGAGGCGGCGATCCTGGCCACCAAGGGCGCCCGGCACACCAGGCAGTCGGCGATCGCCAAGCTGTACGCCTCCGAGGCCGCGTCGCGCATCTGCAACCGCGCGCTCCAGATCCACGGTGGATACGGGTACACGCGCGACATCCCGATCGAGCGCTACTGGCGCGACGCCCGGCTGAGCGAGATCGGCGAGGGCTCGTCCGAGGTGCAGCGCATCGTGATCAGCCGCGCGCTCCTCAAGTCGGTCGACGACGCCCTGGCCAGCGCCCGCTGAGGTGGCGGTCAGCTCCCCGCCGCGCCGGCCCGTTTCCCGGCGCGCAGGCGGAGCGCCTCGTATATCGGCACGTCCCCCAGGGCCTCGGCGATCCCGTAGGCGACGAAGCAGCTGACCAGCAGCGGCAGCATGAAGTCGTATTTCCCCGTGAGCTCGATCATGAGCACGATGCCGGTGAGCGGCGCGCGAACGATCGACGTCAGGAGCGCGCCCATGCCGATGACGGCGAAGGTCTGGGGATACTCGGCCCATCCCGGCGCCGCGGCGTGGGCGGCCGCGCCGACCGCGAGCCCCCCGAGGGACCCGAGGACCAGAAGCGGCGCAAAGATCCCGCCGGCCGCGCCCGAGCCGTAGCTGACCATGGTCAGGAGGAAGCGGGCCGCGATCAGCACCAGCACCCAGCGGATCGCGATCTCGCCCGCCAGCGCCCTCTCGGAGAGGATGGAGCCCGAGCCGCTCATCCCCGGATAGATCCAGGCGGCAAAGCCCGCCACCAGGCCGGCGCCCGCGCCCACCGCAAAGGGAGGCCAGCTCCTGATCCGGTCAAACAGGTCGAGGCTCGCAAGCAGCGAACGGTTGAAGGCGACGCCGCCGAAACCCGCCACGACGCCCACCAGGGCCGCCACCGGGAGGCCGTGAAGGGAGGGGATCGGCGCCCCGTGGAGCATGAAGACGGGGGTTTCCCCGGCCACGACGCGGCAGACGACGTCGGCGGTGACCGCGGCGAGGAACGAGGCGACGAACACCACCTGGGTGAAGGCGCCGTTCAATTCCTCGAGCGCGAATATGAGCCCCGCAAGGGGGGCGTTGAAGGCCGCCGCAAGGCCGGCCGCCNNGTGGCCGCGAAGTTCGACATGAAGGCCGCCGCGAGGCCGGCGGCCGCGCCGGCGGTGATCAGCGCCTTCCGCTCGCCCTCCCCCTGCTTGACCCTGAACCATGTCGAAACCATGAGCCCGGTCGCCCCCCCCATCTGGACGGTCGGGCCCTCCCGTCCCAGCGTCAGGCCCCCGCCTATGCCCGCGATGCCGGCCAGGAACTTGACCGGGAGGACCCGCTTCCAGTGCAGCGTCTCCTCGCCCATGACGACGGACTTAAGGTTCGGGATCCCGCTGCCTGCCGTCTCGGGCGAGAATCTCCGGACGAGCCACAGCCCCGTCCCGCTGCCGAGCGCCCCGCACGCGAGCGCGACCACGAGCCCCCAGCCCGCGGGAAGCCGCTGGATCCAGCCGATGCGGCCGAGCTCGCAATGCTGCAGCGCTATCCGGAAGGCGGAGGCGATCAGCCCGGCCACCAGGCCGACCATGAGGGCCTTCGGCAGGATATGCCGCCGCTTGACCTCGACGGATTGAAGGCCGGTTGCCGAGACAGTCGACTCGCTCATGAAGGCCCCAAGGGTCTTGCGCGCCGGCAAGCAGGTCAATCCAGCACCTTGGCAGCCGGGCCGCGGGCTCAAGGGGCGCTGTACACCGTTATCCCGCTCCCGAGAATGGACTGGAGAAAGGGCGACCGCGCCGTGGCGACCTCGGCGACCTCCCGCGGCGTGGCAAAGACCACGTCGACCGGCGGGAAGCAGTCGGAGGCCAGCTGCCGGGCGCGGCGAAGGTGGGCCGCCCGGTTCTCCCCCACGTTTGCGATGACGAGCAGGTCGTAATCGCTCCCGGCGCGGGCCGTGCCCTTGGCATGGGATCCGAAGAGCAGGATTCGCTCGGGCGAATAGGATCGGACGAGGCGCAGGAGGGTGCGCTGGATGAGGGGCGGCAGGTGGGGCGGCATGTCAGGTCAGGGTGTAGTTCACCAGGAGAAGGACGTCGCCGATCTGGTTCTTGGTCAGCGAGGCGAAATCCGGGGCGCCCTGCTGCTGGATCTCGAAGCTCCACGTCCCGAGGGGCGTGGCGGGCGGCAGCGTGAGGGTGCCCGAGCAGACGTTGGGCTCCGTCACGCCCGAGACCGGGGTCATCACGACCTGCGCGGTCGGGAGCGGCGCCAGCGGCGCGACGACGAAGTTCCACGCGGGACCCGGGGGACCCGGGGGCCATGCGACCGCGACCACCGTGATCGAGGTGACGGAAAGCGTCTTGCCCCGGGTCCATGCGGGAAACTTCGAAGGCGAGATGGCTAGGGTGAGCTCCTGGGACAACCCGCCGGACGGCTTGGCCAGGAAAGCCTGCCACGGCGTCAGCGGATAGGGATTGGCGACGGTCGGCGCCGGCGCGGCGAAGTCGTTCTGCGCGCTGAACAGCTTCGTGCCCGAGGTGGGCAGGTGGGCCGTGCTGTCGGCCTCCACGGCCTCCTGGAAGGCGGCCCCGCCGTCGAGCGCGGTGTAGTAGAGGTGAAGCACCACGTCGCCGACCGTCGAGAGGTCGACCTCGTTGCAGTCCTGCGGCATCTCAAGGTGCCAGGCGCTGACGGCTCCCGCGTTCTCAAACGGCAGGTAGCGCTGGTCGACGATATTGCTCGAGATCGACGTGATGAACAGGCCGGGGTCGTCCTGCGCGTTGCCCATCGCGATCTTCTGCGCGTTCGCGGCGTAGTTGTAGATGAACCGAGGGTCGGAGCCGACGGGCTTCTCGGCGTAGCCGGAGCCGGTGTCGGTCTTGAACCGGACCTGGTTGGAGGCAAGCGTGAGGGTCGCCTTGACGTTGTCGAACTTCCCGGGGCTCGGGTACACGACGCTCACGCTGACGCGCACGAGGCGCCGGTTGTAGTGGCCCGGGTAGTCGTTGTCGAAGAGCGACTCGGGAAGCGTGAAGTCGCAGGCGCCGCTGACGAGGAGCGCCTGGAGCGCGGCCGCGTCGAGCACGCCGAGGGAGACGAAGCGGCTGAGTTCGTAGCGGCGCGCGTTCAGCTGCAGGTACGAGGCCTGCATGCGCCGCAGGTCCTGGTTCAGCGATTCCCCCGCGAGGAGCCCCTTGTACAGGCTGTCCCAGTAGCCGAACTGGATGAAGGAGCTGTTCTGTATGCCGAGCTCGAACTGGTAGCAGCGCTCGGCCTGCTTGCACATCTGGTAGGCGAGCTGGTAGCTCTGGAAGTAGGTGCCGGAGAGCGAGTCGACCATCCACTCATAGAGGCTGTCGCTCGTGAACTTGTTGTTCAGGAAATCGATCTGCTTCTGGATGTTGTCGATCTGCTCCTGGTGGAGGACCTGGTTCTGCTGCGCGATCTGGAGCGCGAAGCCGGCGCCCGTGAGCTGGGCCTGCGTCTGTGCGATCGAGATCGTCGCCTCCTGCGCGTTCTCATTCCAGGTGTCCGCCCGCCGCGCGTAGCTGCCCTGGGCGGTGGCCAGCTTCACCTCGGTGTCGAGGGCGGCCGCCGCGGCCTTCACCGCCGCCGCCCCGAGGGCGCCCGCGCTGGCGACATTCGATCCGCCCTCCTTCGCCGTCGCGGCGGGCGTTCCGCCAAAGCCGCTCACGCCCAGGACGAAGTCGGGGAAGCCCGAGGCTATGCCCGCCACCGCGTAGTCGATGGCCATCCCCGCCTGCAGCCCCAGGAGGACGCCGTTGATCGTGTTGACGGTGGTCTCCCCCGCGTTCAGGCCGTTCTGGACCTGCGTCGTGTTGAAGGTGAACTTCTGCTCGGCGAGCGCGAGGGCCTCGTTCAGGTTGTCGATGTTGCTCTGCGCCTGCTGCACCTGCCAGCCAAGGACCTGGCTGCCGTCGGCGAGAAGCTGCTGCTGCGTGGTCTGCTGGAGGAGCGCCAGGGCGCCCGCGTCGCTCTTCTCGAGCGCCGCCTGCATCGAGGCGNNAGGGCCTGCGGGTAGAGCGAGGTGAAGCGGTAGTTGGGAAGCGCGGCGGCCATGTCGCTCAGGACGCTGGATAGGTCCACGCCGGCCGCCTGGGCCTGGATGAGCAGGCCGGGATCGATCGGGGCGTCGAACAGGGCGAGCTGGAGGGGGGCGCCCGCGATGTTCTGGCAGTGGCGCAGCTTGTTCAGCCGGTCGGCGACCGTCGCCCAGTAGCCGAGCAGGGTTTCGTTGGGCGGAATCTTGAAGTAGAAGGTCTGCGGGGCGGGGATGCCGCCTCCCGAGCCCCCCGGNNGGCGGACGCGACGGCGCGGCCGCCGTCCTGCGCCTCGCAGATGCCCCACGACGTCGAGATCACCTTGGCGAGATCCTGGTTGATGATCGAGCTGAAGACGTCGAGCGGGCCGGTGTTGTCGTTCGGCCCCTGATAGACGTCGATCTTCGCCCTTGGCGCAAAGCCGATGACGTTCTCGATGTCGACCATCGCGTTGGCGAACGCGTCGAGGAGCGGCTCCAGCTGGTCGAAGGACATGTCGGAGTGCGGCGGCGGCGTCACGGACTGCGGTGGGGGGCCCAAAATCTCGTCCGCGATCACGTAGATCAGCGTCGCCTCGCTCAGCGCCTCGCGCGATTCCGTGGAGAAGAGGTTGTCGCCCCAGGCGATGAGGTTGTCCAGGTACGACATGACCGTCGACTTCATGTAGGCCACGGGCCTCTGGTCGGCCAGGACGAAGGGGTTGAAGGGGTTGGAGCGCCAGGCCTGGACCTGGGCGACGTCGGCGGCATTGCCCATGTTGACCCCCTCGAGCAGCACGTTGATCTGCTCCGAGAGGATCTCGGCGTTCGTGAGGTTGCGCAGGGGCTTCGGGATCCAGAAGCGCTGCGGGGCCGCGGTGCTCCCCTGCTGGCTGGGATTGAAGATGTAGTTGAACCAGGTCTGCGCGTCCTCGAACTGCTGGTTCTGGCTCAGGAGCTGGGCGACGAAGAGCGGGATGTGGTAGAACAGCTCCCAGTTGTAGACCGAGAACGCGGCCCCGTAGCTGAAGTCGAGGAACTGGCGATCCTGGCCCGTGACGTCGTCGTGGTCCCACCAGACCGACGGGGCGGGCTGGTAGTTGGGGGCGAAGGCGAACACGTCGGCGCCGGTCGGGTCGACCTGGTCGGGGTTCTGCTGGAGGTTGGGATCGTAGAGCAGGTCAAACCCTCCCCCGGAGAGCTGGTTCCAGAACAGGCGCGTGAACGGGTGGTAGAAGACGTGGAACTGGAACCCGAGCTCGTAGGGCACGGTGCTCGGGTCCGACGGCACCATCGGCAGGAACGCGCTGCCCGACCAGTAGAACTTGGGGCTCTCCACGAAATACGCGCGCCGGTTGTCCTGGAAGAAGAAGTAGGAGGCGGGATCGAACACCAGGTCGTCGTCCGGCCCGATGACGCGGAACGGCAGCTGCGCCGTGGCCAGGAGGAGGGACGGCGTCACGTCGAGGCCGCTGGTCGGGGACAGGATGAGCGGCTGGCTCTGGACGGATCCGCTGGTCGGGTCGGCCGGCAACGCCTCCAGCGCGCCCGACTGGGGGGCGAGCCCCGGCTCCCCGATGAGATCGGGCTCCGGGGCGGTGAGGGGGAGCAGCGGCCGGGCGTCGGGGCCGTAGGCGCCCTGCGCGTAGCTGAGAAGATCCTCAAGCTGGCCGTAGACGACGACAAGGAGGTTGTTGAGCTCGAGGTCGTTGAAGCGGCCGTCGAACACCGCGCGGCCGACGTGCACGGCGGTCGGGGCCACCGGGGCGGACGCAAAGGCGGCGGCCTGCTCGATGTCGATCGTGGCGACGGTGATGTCGGCGACGATGTCCGCGGCGCTGGCTCCGCTCTGGCCGGCCGCCTCGAAAAAGGTGGCGGCCTGGGCCTCGAAGATCTCGGCAAGGTAGATGTCGATCGCGTTGTAGTCGCCGAAGCGGAAGATATCCACCCACAGGTTGGCGCCGGTGCCGGGCGCGGTTGCGGGCGCCTGCACCTTGATCGTGTAGAGCCCCTCGATGACCCGGGTGTCGCCGGCCACCTTCGGGTCGAGCAGCGGCTTGTCGAAGAGCTTGCCCTTCGAGGTCTGGGCCGGCGCCCAGGCGTCGTTGCGGAAGATCGAGAAGTAGACCGCGAGGGTGACATAGCGCTCGATGGTCTGGTTGGCGGGGGCGCTCGACGGCACCGCCGGCGGGACCTGCTGCTGCGGCTCGTTGGACACCTTGACGCTGAGCCAGAACAGGCAGACGCGGCCCCGGTAGACCGCCGGCACGACCTGCGACGCCTTGATGTCGAGCGGGATCTGCACCCAGCCCGCCCACGCGCCGGATGCGTAGGTGCGCATGTAGTAGACGGGGGGATCCGCGAGGGTCCGGGCGACCACGTAGAGGTTCCCGGTCGCCGGGTCGACGCACGAGCCGGTGACGTGGAGGTGGGCCAGGCCGTCCAGGCCGTCGACATAGCTCAGGACCACGGTCTCCAGGAAGTCGGTCGTGCTTTCGCCCTGGCGCACCGACTGCTCGAAGTCCTGGTAGATCTCGGTGCGGTTGGGGCGCTGGGACTCGATCAGCCAGTTCTCCGGGTAGAGGAACACCTCGCGGTTGGCCTCCCAGATCCGGTAGCGCTTCATCCACTCCCACTGGTTCCAGGTGTCGTCGGCGGTGAGGTTCACGACGACGCCGGGCGCCTCGAGGTTCATGAGGCAGCGCTCGACGAAGATCTGGACGGCGATGTAGGCCTGGACGATGCGCGACGTGACCTGGCACGAGGTCATCTGCACGTCGATGAGGAAGTAGTCGAAGAGGCCGTCCTCGTCGCCGTAGATGAGCGCGCCGGAGCCGTTCCGCTGCCCGATGAGGTAGGCCTGCAGGGCGGTCGACCGCCGGTCGCGGATGGGGTTCATCAGCGTCGGCGCGAGCGCGAGCCAGCCGTCGCTGGTCGGCTGCTGGGCCTTGAGCGCGCCGAGCGCGCTGGCCGCGAGGCTCTCGGCGCTGGCCTCGTCCTGCGGGACGCCGCCCCAGGTCACAATCTGCGCGCCGAAGGCCTGGGTGACCGCGACGCCCGCGAGGGCCGCCGCCGCGGTCGTGCCCTGCTGCCCGCGCGCGACCGTCCAGCTGGTGTCGTCCCCGCCGCCGGCCGCCGTCACCAGCAGGATCTCGGAGCCGATGGCGACGAAGAAACCCGGGGGCGGGAAGCCGATGTCGCTGGCGACCGTGAGGGTCGTCTGCGCGGCCGTGATGGCGGACACGAGCGTCGTGGCGCCGGGCGAGACGACCGCGCCGGCGGCCGTGACGCCCGCGGCCATGGACTCGAGCGTGCGCAGCGCGTTGTAGACGGCCGGCTGCGTGTAGCCGGCGGGGAAGGCCACGCCGAGGGCCGGGGCGAAGGCCTCGATGTCGGCGAGCGGCCAGCCGGTGATCACGGCGAGCGCGCCCTGCGCCTGGGGGCCCGTGGCCAGGGTGCCGTCGCTGACGCCGTCGATCACGTCATAGAGGGTCTTCACGGCCGACGACGGCGGCGCGGCGGTGAACATGCGCGCCAGCTTGATCACGAGCAGCGTCGTCAGGAGGGGCGAGAGGCCGGGGGCCGGCTGGGCCGTGGTCACCGGGAGCTGCGTCAGGTCCAGGCCGCCGTACACGGGGCCGCTGGCGATCAGCCACGCGAGGTCGGTTGCGACCAGCCGGAGCCCGCGGATCAGCACCCCGACCTTGTCGACCAGCTGGATGGCCAGGAACTGGTTCGGGAAGGCCGCCTGGGTGATGGCCGGCAGGCCGTTCAGCGCCGCGGTCCCGGGCGTGATCGAGACGTGGCCGGCCCCCCCCGGGGCGGCGGTGCTCACGCCCGTGACGTTGCTGCCCGGGGCGCCGGGCGTCAGCGCCGTGAGGGTGATCACCCCTTGCGACGCCGTGCAGGCGGCCAGGAACGCGTTCGGCCCGGCGACGGCCGTCGAGGCGTTGATCGCCTGCGCGAAATCCGCCGCCGTCTGGCCGACGCTGCCGTTGTCGGATATCGCGAGCGTGTAGGCCACGGTCGCCGTGTTCCCGGCGGGGTCCGTGAGAACCGTCTGCAGCGTGTCGCCGGTGGCCGGGGATCCCCCGATCGTGATGCTCCCGGTCGGGGCGACGAGCGCCGGGTCCTCGAGCACCGCCAGCAGGGTCCGGGCGCCCCCCGGGACGAGGAGGTCCTCCAGGACAAGCGCCGTGACGTCGTTGGCCAGGCCCGTGGAGCTTGCCGTGGTGGCGTTCGCCGCGACGGCCGCGATGACGGTCCCGTCCATGTCGCCGCTGGTCGGCGTAACCGCGGCCCCGGCGGTCGCGGCCGCCGCCGTCGTGCCCTGCTGGGCGCGCACCACCGTCCAGGTCGTGCTGCCGGCCCCGCCGACGGCCGTCACCAGCAGGATCTCGGAGCCGATGTAGACGTAGAAGTTAGACGGCGGGAACCCGACGTCGTTCGTGACGGTGATCGAGGTCTGCGCGGCCGTGATCGCCGACGCGAGGGCGGTGCTTGCCGAGAGCAGGCTGGCGACCGCCTGCTGGACCGCCTTCAGGGCGGCGGTGATGTTCGCCGGCGTCATCTGGGTGGTGGTGGCCCACCCTCCGGTGCCGGACGGCGTCACCGGCGCGTGGATCGCCGCGGCCGCGGCGGTCGTCCCCTGCTGGCCGCGCGCGATCGTCCAGGTCGTGTTCCCGGTGCCGGCGACCGCCGTCACCAGGAGGATCTCGGAACCGACGGCGGCATAGAAGCTCGCCGACGGGAACCCGGCGGCGCTGGCGACGGTGAGCGTCGTCTGCGCGGCCGTGATGGCCGCCGCCAGCGTGGTCGACGCCGGAGGCGTGAGCAGGTAGGTGAGCGCGTCGATGGAAAGGGCGGACTGCTGCACCTGCGCCGCCTGCGCGAGGAAAACGAGGGTGGCCGCGGGCGACGCGAACAGCGGCGCGAGGGCCGCCGCCTGCGAGGCCGCGGCGGGGCTGAGCAGGCCGGACACGGCCAGGAGGTTGGAGATGGAGAACCCCGACGCCTGGGCCAGGGCGCCGACGCGGTAGATCAGGCTCAGGTTGTCCAGGGTGAGCTGGTTGTCCGTGAGCGCGAAGAGCGTCGCGGCGTCGGCCCCGGAGACGCCGAGCGCCGGCTGGATCGCCTTCAGGTGGTCGCCCAGGACCGGATCCGCGGGGGCGATCCCCGACGGCAGGTTCGCGAGGTCGGGATCGGGGGCGACCCAGGTGACCGTCGGGTTGAGGTAGATCTGCGCGTAGAGCGATGTCGTCGTCGTGCCGTCGGGGTCGCGGTGCGAGGCGGTGTCGATGTCCTGGTAGAAGGCGAGCTGCTGGTTGACGGCGAGGCTCGTGGAGCTCTGCAGCTGCCAGAACGCCTGCAGCGCGACGAGCGCGGCCTGGTCGAGGACGCCGTTGCCGACGCTCGGCGCGCCGAGCAGCAGGTCGAGCTCCCACATCTTGTAGCCGGTGTAGCCCCAGAGGCGCATGAACCGGTGCGCGCGGTCCAGGAAGCCGAGGTCGAGCGGGGCCGGGGACAGCGTCTGGACGCTGGTGTCGCACAGGTCGTTCAGGCCCGCGAGCGCGATGCCGAGCCCGCCCTGCACCCATGCGACCTCGAGCAGCTCGAGCAGCGACTCATAGGTGATCGAGGCGGCCTGGAGGAAGACCGGGATCGTCGCCAGGCCCGTGGGCGGGCTGGCCGAAAAGTCCGGGGTGTTCCACAGGACGGCGAGGGCCGCGGCCGTGACGGCGGGCGTGGTGACAAGGCCGTCCGCCACGACATTCATGCCGAACGCCTCGTCCGCGACCGCGGCCTGCTGGGCGACGGTCGCGCCGGCGACCGGCAGGAGCGCCTGGCGCAGCTGCCAGAGCGGCAGGTTCCACTGCTGCAGGTAGGTGCGCAGCTCGTCGAGGCCCGTGCTGTAGGGAAGCGACCACGGGTAGCTGGCGCTGAAGAGCGTGATGAACGCCGGCTGGTTGAAGTACTGGGGGGCGGCGCTCAGCTGGGCCGCGGTCAGCTCCTCCGAGGTCTGCTTCCACGGAGGGTTGACGGTCGAGGTCGGGTCCGTCGGCGGGCTGATCTTGTCCGCCAGCAGCTCGATCACGAGGTCGACGTAGGGCAGCTCGGTGTCCGAGTTCGGGCAGTTGAGCAGCAGGTTGCCGATGTCGGGGCGCCGGCTGTTGAGCACGTCGAGCACGGTCTGGCCGCCCTGCGGGTGGTTGCGCAGCCAGAGCAGCAGGTCGCAGAGGTAGGCGGCCGGGCTCAGGATCGACGTGCAATCGTCGATCGCGCAGTAGTCCTGCGAGCCGAACAGGGCCGTCAGCGAGGGGTCCTGCTGGACCGCCTGCTGGGTCGACTGGTTGAAGCCCGAGAGGTTCCCGAGCGCGTTCGGCCAGACGCCCAGCGAGTCGACATTGAGCTTCATGTAGAGCGACACGACGCTGGCATAGCGCTGCGCGGCGACCTGGTAGACCTGGTTCGCCTCGGGCTTCGTCAGGCCGGCGGCGGTCGCCTTGGCGAAGAACTGCTGGCTGCCGAGCGCCGCTATCTGCGTGGCCGAGCTGAAGCCCAGGCCGAGGAGGGCCTGGGACACGTCGGAGCTCGGCGAGATGCGAAGGACCCTCTGGAAGCCCCGGGCTGCGGCGACCACGGCGGCCTGGTCCCCCTCGGCGATGCCCGCCATGGCCGGGGCGCCCTTGGTCGCGAGGAACGCCGGGATATTGTCCTTGGTGAGCTCGAGCTCGGGATTGTTCTGGAAGAACTGCACGAGGGGCTGCTGCTGGGCCGGCGGGACCAGGCTGGCCGAGGCGATCCGGCTGCTCAGGGAGGCGGTCGGGTAGGTCCGCGTGACCCGGGTGTACACCACGCTGGCGAACACCTGCGCGGGCGTGGCCGTCCCGGCGGGATCGATGCCCGGGGGCGCGCCGGTCCGGCCGACGAGCGTGGCCCAGTCCTGCAGGCTCAGGCGCGCAAGGTCGGACGTCGTCTTGTAGGTCCCGGCCGCAAATCCCTGGGTCAGCGCCTGGATCAGGGGCACGTAGTTCTTGACGAAGGCGCCGATCGAGAGCGTGCGCTCGATCGACGACGCCTCCGCCGCCGTGAAGCCATGCTGGCCGTCCCCGAGGGTTCGCCAGAAGTTCCGCATCGACTGCGTGTTGACGGCCAGCGCCTGGGAGAACGTCTGCACCTTCGCCTGCGGGAGCGCCGTGACGGCGAGGAGCTGGGAGAGCGTCGTGCTGCCGACCAGGAACGGCTGGTTGAGGAGATCCGTGGCGCGGAGCGCCTGGAGCTGGGCCACCAGGCTGGGGATCTGCGCGGTGAACTGGGGGCCGATCAGGTCGAGCGCCACGGCGGAGGTCAGCGTGCGCTGCTCCACGGACGCGTTCAGGGCGAAGATCATCGAGCCGATGTTCTGCACCAGGGGGACGATCAGCGTGAAGCTGTCGCTCGCGTCGAGCAGCGGGCTCGGAAGGCCCGAGGGCACATTCTGGCGCAGGAACGCGTAGAAGGCGGCCGCATCGACGGCAAAGGCCGCCTCCAGGCGCTCCGAGACGATCACGCGCATGATCTGATCCGTGCTCTTGCCGAGTTCCTGGGAGAGGAACGAAATGTCCTGGTGCTCCGCGCTCTCGACGACGTCGAGCAGCGGCAGCCGGTCGAGCAGGGGCCTGATGGCCTTCAGCAGCGTCGTGAACTCCGACGAGTCGGCCGCCTGCACCTGGAGATTCACCGCAAGGACCTTCCGGGCCTGAGTCGCGGCGGAGACCAGGGGAGCGTCCAGCTGCCTCGACCTCGCCTCGACGACGACCAGCAGCAGGCCCGGCGCGTCCTCGGGCGGGCGGTAGCGGATGTCGTAGCCGCCCTTCTCGGAGGTCCGCCCCTTGGCGAGCGGCTGGGACTTGCGGATGCGCTTCCACCAGACCGTCACGTCCGCCCCGGCGAGCGGGTTGCCGTCCTTGCCCGTGACCGTGCCGTGAACCCGGTACTCCGACCTCCCCGACCTTCGTCCCCCGGCGTCGTGCCTGTCCCGTTTCGTGTTTCGAGCGGTTGCCATGGGTCGTATCAAGGCCGAAGCCCTTGTTGAGGTTGCATCCCCGACTGGGAGCCGGCCGGCGGCATTCCCGGGGACGCTGCGAGGATTGGGTCTCGGGGGTTTAGCTTGTGTTCGACGGGCACGGCGCAGCGGCGAGCGCGCGCGATGTCGCCCATCGCCGCGGCACGGGCGCCCGAGCTGCCGTCGTCGCCAGGGAGAGAGGGGTCCGGGCCGAACCCGGCGCCCCTTTGTCAGCGGAAGACGCCGCCGGTTCCCTCGGGGCGGGATTCAATGCGGGGCCGGCGCCCTTCCCCAAGAAATCGTCCGCCGCCAATCCGGCATCGGTGGCCGGGCATGGATTTTTTTTCGCGTCCGCATGGGGCGCCCGGGCACAGACCGTCATGTCGCCTACGGAAAAAGAGCAGCCGGATTTTCTGACAACGGTCAAAAACACCTAAAACTGCGTAGTCACCCTTCATCGGCAACGGTTGCGACCGCCCCACCCGGCGCGCGAGGAGCCCTCAAGAAAAAGGGACGAAGGCGGCCAGGACTTCTCCCGCCAAGATTCGATGCACCTAGGGCTAGCGCGGTTGGGTTCCCGCGGGCGGCGTCTCGGGCGCGGGCGGGGCGGGCGGGGACGGGTCCGGCGCGCCAAGCGCGACCCTCTTCGCAATGATGAAGCCCGCGAAACCGACGGCAGAGGTGAGATTCCACGCCCGGTATCCCTTGCCCTCAAGGGATGCCCGGTATGCCTCGCGGTCATCGTTCCAATGGACGTACCCGCCGTGCTCCCGCCAGCATTCGGCCAGGGATCCGCCGATATCGCGCAACAGGTCCGCGAGAGGAACCTCCCTTATGTCCGCGAGGATCGCGCTCCCGGTGTGGATGAACTGGTATGCCGCGACCTCCGAGAACTCGATGGCAGACACCTGCCTCGGCACGCCGGGAGGGTGGTACTCCAGGTTCAGGGTGATTCTCTTGCCAAACTCCCCGACCACGTACCCTGCAAGGCGGTGATCGTGAAATCTCGTGGCCATGGGCCTTGCGTTGCGGCGGTTCGCGACCAATGGATCCGTCAGGTGCCCCGGGCTCCCCTCTTCACGGGGAAGCGCGGAACCCTGTCCGTGCCACCGAAGGTGCCGCGATGAATCGCGCTGGATTCCTGCCGTGGCGGCGCTGGGGAAAAGCGGGGCGGCGTTCTCGCATTTGGGACATCGGGATTGCGCAAGGCCGCTGGAAGCGGCCGGGTCGGATCCGCCGACCATTGAGTAGGTCCAACCCATGGGACTTCAACCCCGCATTTCGTACGCTCCGGCCATTTGCCGGAGCGAATCGACCGGGTCCAGATGGCCGCCTTGGCCGATCCTGCGGCCAGGGACAGGCGCATGCGGACGGAAGGCGTTGGTGGGCCGACTCTCCCGAGACCGGGATATTTCCGGATACCCACGCTTTGCGCAGAACCTCGACCCTCTTGCGTGGTCGAAGGTCAGCATGAAAGCTGCACGCATGCACACGACCGGCGGCCCGGGCGTCTTCAAATATGAGGACGTGCCCCAGCCCAAGCCCCGGCAGGGCGAGTTCCTGATAGAGGTCCATTGCGCGGGCGTGAACCCGGTGGACACCAAGATCCGGAAGGGAAAATACAAGCCCTTCAGGCCGCGGCTTCCCGCCATCATCGGCCGCGATGTCGCGGGAGTGGTGCGCGGCGTGGGCGGAAAGGCCCGAAAGGGGCGCCGGTCCGCGTTCCGCGTGGGCGACCCCGTTTTCGGGATGCTCGATTACGACCGCGGAGCCTACTCGGAATACACGATCGCCTCCGCCCGGGAAATCGCCTTCCGGCCGAAGAACGTGAGCGAGCGGGATGCCGGCGCCATCGGCGTGGCGGCATTGACAGCCTGGCAGGGATTGTTCGATCACGGCCGGCTCAAGAAGGGGCAGCGCGTCCTGATCCACGGGGCGGCGGGCGGCGTGGGTCACTTCGCCGTCCAGTTCGCGAGGATTTCAGGGGCCACCGTGATCGCCACCGCCTCAAAGCGCGACCTGGACTGGGTGAAAGGGCTTGGCGCCGACGAGGTCATCGACTTCAAGAACCAGCGCTTTGAGGAGCACACCGGCAATATCGACCTCGTCCTCGATCTCATCGCCGGGGACACCCAGGATCGCTCATGGGGAGTGCTCAAGACATCCGGCGGGGCGATCGTATCGACGCTCACCGAGCCTTCGAAGGCTGTGGCCCGCAAGCACCATGCCCGGGGCATGAGGATGGTCGTGAAAGTGAAGACGGCCCAGCTCAGGAAAATCGCATCCCTGATCGGATCGGGACGGGTCAAGGTCACGGTTGCCAAGGTCTTCCCCCTTCGAAGGGTAACCGAGGCGCACCGGTGCCTGGAAAATGACCATGTTCGCGGGAAGGTGGAGCTGCACATCGCGCCCACGTGGACCGACCTCGCCGCGAGAATGTCTGAGAACGGCGGAACGCCGTCGCAGCTTGCCGTCTATGCGGGCACGGGCCTGTCGGGATTGGGGCCGATGCTGTAGATTTCTGGCATTGCGGCTGAACCGCCAAGGCCGACTCAGCTGATCGGTCCCGAATCGGTGTCGGAATCCGCATTCGAAGCGAATGAACCACCGGCTGCCGGTGTTGACTAAGTGTCGGATAACGGTTTCAGGAGAAGAACCGGCTTCGGCAGCAACGGTGGCGGAAGGCTGCGAAAGCGGCGTAACCCATGAACGAACGGAAACAATTCGCGATCGTCGTCGCCAAGATCGATTGGCCCGCACCGAGGCAACTGGTGGCCGTTCATGTGCCCTGGGACCAGTTTGGCGCCACGGGGGTCGCCGACGAGTACGCCGCATTGGTCGCCGGGACCGGCGCCGAGCCCGTGATTGTATCCAGGTCGCCGGAGGGCAGATGGGAGAGCGCCACCGCGGTCGATGACATTTGGCGGAAGGTTTGTGAATCAATCCCGATAGAATCCCATCGATGGCACACGATGAAGGTCGAGGCCGACCACTATCCGTGGGAAGTGCCCGGGAAATAGCCCGGCCCAAGGGACCGAACCAAGCGGGCCGTTAAGGGCGAAGCCATCAGTGGTCCGCGCCGAACTTGACCTTCTCGCCAAATGGCAGCACGGGTGCCTGGCCCTCAGGCGCGACTCGAGGATAGGCTACGAACCGGAACCAGCGGCCATGGCCGAAGTAACGAGCGGCTAGGCCTTCGACGTCGGACCGGCCGATGGCGGCGCAGTCCGCCTGCCGGTCCCTTGCCGCGAGCAGCCGGTCGGGACGCTGCTGTGCGTCGCGAAGCACGGTGTAGCTCCAGAATCCATTGTTGCGAACATCCTCGTCACGCTTGGTCAGGAAGGGCAGCTTCACCCGCTCGAACTCGTCGTCCGTCAGGCGGCCCTCCTCCAGGGATTCCATCTCCGACCGGATGAAGTCATTGGTTATCCTCGCATTCTCGGGCGAGACTGTCGTGCTCGCCACGAAGAAGCTGAAATCCGGAAAGCCGTCAAACTGGATGAAATCCGCGTCAAAACCGTACGCCGCGCCCAGTCCATCCCGGAGGCGGACCCGCATGCGCTCGGCCAGGACGGCCGCGAGCAAGCGGCAACGCCTCTCCATGTGGACGCCGCTCAGGTCCGGCACGGGGCAAAACCAGGTGATGGCCACCTGGCGCAGACTCTGATCCGTTGTGGAGACGTAGACGGGCTGGGACGGCTTCTGGGGCGCACCGACCATCTGCGACGCCATGGCCTTTGAGCGCTCCATGCGCGGGTGCAGCGCCCCGAGCGTCGTGCCGACCGGGGCCGCCGTCTCCTCCCACGTCGCGTCGCCGACCACGCTCAGCTCTATGGGGCCGTCCTTGAATTGCGGCTCGATCCAGTCGCGCACCTCGTCGATCGTACGCGCGCTCATTTCGGTCGGCGTCGCGGTTCCAAAGCGACGGTCGCCCCCGGACAGCACACGTGGCGCCTGCATCGTGATCGGGCCGCCCGGCGAGGATGCAATCGCTGCATACATAGATCCGAGAGACGCCTTGACCTGGGTCAACGCGTCGCGCCGATACGCCGTGTCTGTCAGGTACGCCGCGATGAGTTGGAGGCACAGCCCGAGATCCTTCGACGCGTAGCGGGCGTTGAAGTCCAGGGCATCGCTGTCCACGCCGAAGTTCACGGAAACCGTATGGCCGGCGAGGACGTCCTGCAGGTTCTCCGCGGAATGCCTTCCCAAGCCGCCGAAGGGGACGATGGCGTTTGCAAGGAGGTCAAGGCCCGGCTTGGATTCCGGCAGGGACAGCCGGCCGGTGCCGACCCGGACGCACACCGCGACCGAGCCGGCCTCGAAGGAAGTCGCCTTGAAATTCAGGCGCACGCCGTTGGAGAACCGCGCCTCCCAGACGTCGAGGTCCTTGACCTGCTCAGACCCTACGGTGTGCCCGGCGGGCCCGAAATCGGAATGGGCAAAGGCGGCAGGCGCCGTTTCGACCGGTCGCGTCACGGGGGTCCCCCTGCTGGCGTTCAGCGCGCCGGCGATTTTCGCGGCGGTCACCCGGAATTTCGGGTTTGTGGCCACGAACACGTCCATGGACTGCGCGGTCCATGCTCGCCGGTACTCCGCGAGGCAATCGGCGGGCGTTGCCGCCGCCAGGTCGGCCGCCACGTCCCGCTGGGCGGCGGCCGGCGTGGCGAACACACTTCCCTCGACGATCGAGTTGGCGATCAAGCCGGCAATCCAGTCGGAGTGCCAGGTGGCCGCCGTGCGCACCGAGTCCTCGTAGGCCGCGGTGAAGGCGGTGCGCGCAACGGCAAGCTCGGCCGCCGTGAACCCATACATGAAAGCGCGCCGGTGCTCGCGCTCAAGGTCGGCCATGAACGCCTTCCAGTCGTCGATGGTGCCGGAGGCGCCGAATGTCGCCAGAGCCCATCCCGAAACGGGGTGCGTCACGTTGGCCACGGGCACGACGAATCTTTCATCGGAGTTCTTCGAGAGACGGGCAGCGCGATGCTGGAGCATGGCGAAGGCGAGCGCCCGCTTGAGCTGCGCGGCACGGCGCGCGTGCGTGTCGGGGGCGGCGGGTTCCGGGAACGGATGCTCCATCTTGCATTCAGCCCCAGGAAATCCCTGGTCGACGAACACCCGTATGTCAGGCCGGCCGGAATCGAGAGGCGCCAGCTGGATCTCATCCGCCCGCGCAGGCCCGCGCGCCGCGATGCCCCCCATCGCCGAGCCGACCAGGCGCACCACTGCGTCGGGGTCGACGTCGCCCACGACGATCACCACCATCCGATCAGGGCGGTACCACGCGTCGTAGAAAGATATGAACTGGCCGCGGGTGAATCCCTGGATGTTCTCAGCCAGTCCGATCGGCATGCGCCGTACCTGCAGCGAGTCGGGCCAGAGCAGGTCGAGATTGGCGTTCTGGGCGCGCGCGCCGGGCGTGTCCCGGGTATCCCGCTCGTTCAGGATCACGTCGCGTTCTCGCGAGATGAGATAGGGTTCAAACGAGATGTCTTGCGCGTATTCCCGGAAAACACCGAGCGCCTCCCGCAGCGTGGACTCGCCGGTGTCGGGAAGTTCGAGCTGGTAGATGGTATGGTCCCAGAACGTGAAGGCCGCCGTGTCGGGCCCAAAGCCGATCCCAAGGCGTTGCAGCTCCGCGGTCAGGCCCCCGTTCGGGTGCTCGTTGGTGCCCCGGAATGCCATGTGTTCGATGAAATGGGCGATGCCGCGCTCGCTTTCGCGCTCGTCGATCGACCCGGCGGCGACCAGGAGCCGGAGCGACGCCCGACCCTTGGGTTCCGCGTTGTGTCGAACGGCGTAACGCAGCCCGTTTGGAAGGACGCCCCAGCTGACCGACGGATCAGGCGTGAGGTCGCTTTGGACCTCGGGCCACGGGCCCGCTCGAAGCGATGCGCCCAGAACAAATGCGACGACGGCGGCCTGCCGGCAGAGCTGGAGCATTGTCGCCAGTTTCGCCGCAGCCATCGGCTTGTCACGCGAAATGGACCCTGATGCCCTATGCGTTCAGATCGTTGCGAATGCCGTGGCTAGCCCCTCGGCGAATCGCAGATCGGACGCATGCGCGGGCTCCCTTCCTTTGGAGCTTGGAGGAAATTTATTGGGTGGTAGATTCTGATACCGCACGAGCGCCGCAAGGATTTCACAAAGATGCCCTCAGCCGATGACATGGAGAAGGTCTATCCCGTGGAGGACTGGAGCCGCGACATGGACTTCTGGTTCTCAAAGGGGACGCTGTCGCCCGCGGAGTTTCCCCAGGTGGCGGCCTATTACCGCAAGGTGCAGGCGGCGAATCCCAAGAGGGAGGAAAACTGCAGCCGGATGTGGATGGCGTTGGCGTTCCTCCAGTCGTTCCTGCCCGATCTGGTCCGGGGCGGCGCGGCCCTTCAGGATTCCTCGGGGGCAACCACGCTTCCCTCCTCCCTGGTGACCGCGCTCTATCGGACCTTCATGAGCCCGGTCGCTTCCATCCGGCCCCAGTCGATCGACGTGCCATTGGTCCTCGAGGCCGTGAAGGACCAGAAGGACTTCAACGAGGACAGGAGTTGATTTCGCGCGGGTGCCCGGGACGGCCGCCCCGGCACCCCCCATCTCATTGACAAAGCCCGGCATAACCGCTGGGTTGGGACTCCCCAAGATGGTCTTGCCAGTCACCACCCCAGCCCCGGGGGCCGACTCTGCAGTCTCAGCTGAACGACGCGCCGTCCACGACGTGGTCATCCGGCTTGCCGGCAATTCGCAGGACGGTATCCAGACGATCGGCGGATTCCTCGCGCGCCTTGCCGGCCGTTCCGACCAGGACGTGATGACGTACATGACGATCCCCTCCACGATTTCCGGGGGGCCGTCCATCTTCCAGGTGCGCATGGGCTCCGGCGAGATCCTCTCGTCGGGCGACCAGGCGGATTTCCTCGTGGCCTTCTACCAGCACAGCTACGACAGCCACGTCCATTCGCTGCGGCAGGGGGGCGTGCTCATCTATGACAGCGACCACGTCACCCCGAACCCGGACGACAAGCGCTTCACGGCCGTCGGCATACCGATCACCGGGGCCACGGTGGAGGCGGTCGGCGGCTCCTCCAAGGACAAGGGAAAGAACCTCTTCGTGCTCGGGCTGATCACCCGGATCTTCAACCTCGACGTCGCGAAGGTGGCGGCGCTCATCTCCGAGCGCTTCGGCGGGAAGTCCGAGGACATCGTGCGCAATGCCATGCTCGCCTTCGACGCGGGCTACGGCACCCCGGCGGACAACCTGCGCGACTGCCTCTGCCGCTTCGACGCGGCCCCGGCCCGGGCCTCGGGACGGCCGCAGGTCACGGTGGACGGAAACCTCTCGCTGACGTACGGGCTGATCGCAGCCGGCGTCCGGCACGGCGCGGGATACCCCATAACCCCGTGGTCGACCATCATGGAGACGCTGCGCAGCGAGCTGTCCAAGTACGGCGGCATCTTTGTCCAGACCGAGGACGAGCTGGGCGCCATCGGCTATGCGCTGGGCTTCTCCTACTCGGGGCACCTCGCCGTCACCGGGAGCGCCGGGCCCGGCCTCTCGCTCAAGATGGAGGCCCTCGGCTGGGCGGTGATGTCCGAGATGCCGCTCATCGTCATCAACGTCCAGCGGGGCGGCCCAAGCACCGGCATGCCGACGAACGTCGAGCAGAGCGACCTGCTGCAGGCGATCTACGGCAGCCACGGCGACACGCCCCGCGTCGTCCTCGCCCCGAAGGACGTCGAGGACTGCTTCTACATCGCCCTGGAGGCCTGCCGGATCGCCCGTGAGTACAGCACGCCCGTCCTCATCCTGACGGACCAGGCCCTGGCGACCCGGATCGAGGCGTTCGACGAGCCCGACCTCGCGAAGCTCATGGTCGACCCGAAGCCGGACCTGTCGCCCCGCGGGGCCGACTTCCAGCCCTACCCCATCGACCGCGTCACGCGCCACGCGCCGCCCGGGGCGCCCATCGCCACGGGCAGGTATCCCACCGTCAGCGGCCTGGAGCACGACGAGATGGGCCATCCCTCGGGCAATCCCGCCCAGCACATGAGGATGACGGCCAAGCGCCGCGAGAAGATCAAGACGCTCGCCGCATCGCTTCCCGTCCCGGCGGTGCACGGGGACGCCGACGGCGAGGTCCTCATGGTCGGCTGGGGCTCCACCTGGGGTCCCGTCCGCGAGGCCGTCAACCGGCTCAGGGCCGGCGGCATGAGGGCCGGCCAGGTCCACCTCCGCCACCTGCACCCGCTGCCGCCGGGCCTGGACGAGATTTTCCGGCGCTACGGGCACGTCCTGGTCGTCGAGATGAACGACGAGGGCCTGTACGGATTCGGCCAGATGGCCATGATGCTGCGCGCCCGGTACGCGCTGCCCTCCATCCGCAGCATCACCAAGACCGACGGGCTCACCTTCAGGATCAGCGAAATCGTCAGCGGCGTCACCCGCAACCTCGGCCGCAACGGCTCCCACGGCGCGCACGCCTGACCCGGACCCCGCACGCACCCCATGTCCTCCCCCGCCCCCGCCTTCGCCCCGTCCTCCCCGGCGCAGCCGGCGCCGCTGACGAAGAAGATCCTCACGGCCGATCACCCGACGTGGTGCCCCGGGTGCGGCGACTTCGCGGTCCTCGCCGCCTACTACCGCGTCCTGGAGAGGCTCCAGTATCCCCACCAGAACATCGTCACCATGGCGGGCATCGGCTGCTCGTCCCGCTTCCCCTATTTCGTCAACACCCACGGGGTCCACTACATCCACGGCCGCGCGCTCCCGTTCGCGGCGGGGGTGAGCCTGGGCCGGGACGACCTCCATGTTTTCGTCTTCGGCGGCGACGGCGACGGGTTCTCCATCGGCGGCAACCACCTGGTGCACACCGGGCGAAAGAACGTGCGCATGACCTACGTCATCATGGACAATTTCGTGTACGGCCTGACGAAGAAGCAGACGTCGCCCACGTCGCCCCTCGGCTTCAGGTCGAAGACCGACCCGACCGGCGCCCTGGACCAGCCCATCAACCCCATGCGCACGCTCGTCAACAGCGGCGCGAGCTTCGTCGCCCGCAGCCACGCGACCCAGGTGAACCACATGATCGAGATGATGGAGCGCGCGGCGAGGCACGACGGCTTCTCGGTGGTCGAGATCCTCTCCGAGTGCGTCGAGTTCTACGAGGGCGCCTTTGACGCCGCCATCCCCCGCAAGGGCGGCCAGTTCCGGGTCGTCGAGGAAAGGAAGAACGACGGCACCCCCGAGGACGAGCTGCGCCACGACTCCTCGGACGAGCTCGCGGCCTACCGCCTCGCCTCCCAGCCTTGGCCCGGGGTTTTCGGGGTCTTCTACGAGGTGAAGCGGCCGACAAAGAACCGCCTGGAGGCGGACCTGATCGCCAAGGCCCGCGAGAAGACCAAGTCCGCCGGCGACCTCGAGCTGCTCCAGTCGTCGTTCCGCCGGCTGCGCTAATATGGGGAGAGGTTCGTCAAGCTCTCTCTTCTAAGGCGGTTTGAAGATTAAGTCAGTCATTGGGAAAGTGGAAGCGGCTCCTTCGCGTAGAGCGGCGGCCTGAGCGGCCGGGCTTAAGCTAATATCCGCGCATGCCCGTGGGGCAGCGCACCATGATCTAATCAAGCGGACGCGGAGGAGTGACGGGGGCGCCCCATCTAGTAAGAAACGGGCGTGCTGAACGCATACCCAAGCGCAGCAACGGGCGCCCCCGCCGCTCCAAAGTCAGGGGACCACGAGGCCGAGCTGGGCGGCGGTGGCCCGGCCAGTGGCGAGGCGCCAGAGGTCGACGGCTAGCTGTCGAGCGATAGCCACGACGATCTTTTTGCGGCGGCCCGGGCGACCTTGGTCCATGAACGCCTCGCGCCACTTAGCGACGGGACGATAGGCCGGCTGGTAGCGCAGGAGCCGCCAGGCGGCCTCGACTAGGATGTGGCGCAGACGGGGATTGCCATGGCGATTGATGCTGCCCTGCAGGCGGGAGGCGCCGGAGGAATGCTCGCTCGGGCAGAGGCCGGTGTAGCTGGCGACCTGGCGGCGGTTAGCGAAGCGGCTCCAGTCGCCCACCTCCCGGCGCAGGATCTCCCAGGTGAGCGGCCCCAGGTAGGCCGGCAGCGCCGCGGGCGCCGCGGCCTCGATCTGGGTTGTTAGGGCTACGGCCTCGGCGTCGATGCTCAGGATCACGCGCCGGAGCCCGCTCAATTGCTCCCGCAGGTCGGCAGGAATGTCGAGGCGCGCAAAGGCTCGCTCGCGCCACCACTCCGGCGGCAAGGCGATGCCGCGCAGGCGGGCGATGCCCTTGCCGCGGAGGGTGAAGCGCACCCGGTCGCGGACCAGGCTCTGGCGCTGGCGACTGACGCCCCGCGCGGCCTCCTCCGCTTCAGACGGCACGCGGACGACGGCCAGCGCCCCCCGGTTGCCTGCCAGATGGCGATCCAAACTCGAGCAGAGGGCGCCGGCATCCCGGGCATCGGTCTTTACCCGTTCCCCGTAGGTGCTCCAGTCCCGCGGCCGTACGACCAAGTTATGCACGCCGAGCGCCGTCAGCCGGCGATGGAGGACGTAGCCAAACGGTCCGGCCTCGTAGCAGCTGTGCACCGCCTCAGCGGCGGCCAGCTGTCGGTGCACAAAGCCGACAAAAGCCTCCTCACTGAACCGCTGGGGCGGCTGGGAGGCCTGTCCATCCACCTGCCGCACTACCACAATGAGACTGGC
>PLKS01000113.1 GCA_003140665.1 Opitutaceae bacterium | reverse complement strand
CAACGAGGTCTCCACGCTCCTCCCTGCCATCGGCGAAGCGGACCTTGACCCCGGCGTCGTCCTGATCGAAGCCAACGCATCTGGCACCGCAGTGGATTCTCTGGGGGTCAACTAACCCGGCGAGTTGCTCCAGAAGCTCCCCGCGATGGACGCAAATATTCACCGTTGCTCCCAGTCTCCTNNCCGCCCCCATTTTCTCCAGGGCCCTGACGGCGTTGACCCAGAGAGTCACGCCCAACCCGACCTCGCGCAGCCGATCGGCCTGCTCAAATACCAACGTCGTGACCCCCACACGTTCAAGCGCGATGGCCGCGGAAAGACCGCCGATTCCTCCGCCGATGATGATGGCTTTCATCTAAAAGTGAGCGACTTAAGCATCATCTTGGGCGAAGACAATGACCCCACAAGACAGACGGAGACTTCTATGCAGAGTTAAGAGGAGCAAAAAAATCCCATTTTCTCCGAAGGGATCTCAAAAATGGGGCGGCCAACGGGACTCGAGCCCGCGACCCCAAGATTCATTATTTAGGGTTCAAGCGAAGGATCAACTGGTTGCGAACACCACCAGGCAACTGGGTGTCCAGCTACAGTGTAAGCGGTAACCGGAGCACAGCCTAGGCGATAGCGCGCTCAGCGGATACGCTGTGCGGATGGACAAGAGCGAGGATTGCCAGCTGGTGGTAGCGAAGCGGTACACGAGGCGCGGGGAGCGGCTCAAGATCGTGGAGAAGTGGAGGCGAACGGGGTTGAGCGCGTCAGAGTATGCCGAGAAGAGCGGGATAAACGTGGGCACGCTCTGCCGCTGGGGACGCGAAGCGGTCCCGATGCGGGAGACAACGCCGTTTATCGAGTTGCCGGCGATCGGGGAAGGGGTCTGGGACGCGGAGATCGCGAGCAAAGCGGGCCCGGTGCGGCTCTCGGCGTCGGTTTCTCCGATCTGGGCCGCAGCGCTGATCCGCGAGCTTAACCAATGCTGAGCATCGGGCCCACGACCAAGGTCTTTGTGAGACCCGGACCGACCGATTTGCGGCTTGGATACGAGGGGCTTTACCAACTGGTGCGCACCAAGCTCGACCAGGATCCCCTCTCCGGCCACGTGTTCGCCTTCTGCAACCAGTCAAAGACCCGCCTCAAGTTGCTGACTTGGGACGGTTCCGGGCTCTGGCTTTGCTCGAAGCGCCTGGAGCAGGGACGCTTCACCTGGCCGGGCGACGGCCCCGTGGACACGCTGAGCGCGGCCCAGCTCTGGGCGCTCGTGGCGGGACTCGAGATCCGCGGCTGGAAAAAACACTGGCTGAGGTAAAAAGGTTGTTGACTATCGTGGCGATTGGTATCCTATATACGGATACATGAGCGACGACCTGCCCAACGACCCCGCAGAGCTCCAGGCGATGATCCTGGCGAAGAGGAAGGCAGCCGAGGAACAGTACCGCATCCTCACCCTCCAGCTGCGCAAGATGGAGGCCAAGGTTCAGGCGCTCATGCAGCAGTACTTCGGGCGCAGCTCGGAGCAACTCGACCCCAACCAACTCAAGCTCGCCCTCGGCTCGGTCATGGCCGACGACGCACTGGCCGAGGAGGTTTCCCCCGTCCCCTCCAAGCCCCGCAGCCCCTCCGAGCGCAGGCAGCGCAGGATTGAGGATCTGCCGATCCTGGAGACGGTCCGCTTGGAGCCGCCCCTCGAAGAGCGCACGGCTCCCGATGGCACCCCCATGGTCGTCATCCGCGAGGAGATCACCGAGGAGATCGACTACCGCCCGGGTGTTCTCTTTCGCCGCCAGATCATCCGTCCTGTCTACGCCAGCCCCTCCCACGCCGCGGCTCCGGTGATCGCCGCCTTGCCTGCGAGGGTGATCCCCGGCGGCCAGGCGGGTCCCGGACTCATCGCCCATGTGGTCATCGCCAAGTACTGCGACCATGTTCCGATACACAGGCAGGAGCAGATCCTTGCCAGGATGGGCCCCCCCTTCACACGCCAGGCCATGGGCAAGTGGGTTTCCCATGTCACGGCTCTCTTGACTCCCATCCACGCCGCGCTGCGCAAGGACATCCTCCAGGGCCGCTACATCCAGATGGACGAGACCCCCATCTCTGTCCTCGATCCCGAGCGAGGCGGCAAGGCCCGCGACGCCTGGCTCTGGGCGGTGCATTCCCCGGAGCAAAACAGCGTCATCTTCGAGTTTAACAAAAGCCGTAGCCACGCCCCACCCAAGGCGCTGCTCGAGGGTTTCGAGGGTGTTCTCCAGACCGACGGTTTCTCGGCCTACGGCACCCCATTGGACGCCTTGCCGGGCCACCGGATCGTGCGCGCGGCCTGCATGGCTCATGCCCGTCGGGGATTTGTCGCGGCCCTCCAGGCCGGCGACGACCGCGCCACCCCCTTTCTCGTCCTCTTCGGCGCACTCTACCGACTCGAGGCCGAGATTAAGGGCATGTGCCCAATCGAGCGAGCCGTGTTTCGCTCCGAGCGCTCCGTCCCCATTCTCATCCAACTGCACGCCCGCCTTCGCTCCGCCTCGAGCGACCTGGCAATCCTCTCCCAGAGCATCCTCGGCAAGGCCGTCGCCTACTGCCTGCCGCGCTGGAGCGAGCTCTCGCTCTTCGCCGAGCCAGGCTACGGCCACGTCCTGATCGACAATAACCCTACTGAGCGCCAGATCAGGCCCACCAAGCTCGGCCTCAAAAACTGGCTCTTCGTCGGCCACCCCGACGCCGGCGACAACCCCGCAGTCCTTTATTCGATCATCGGCACCTGCACGCTCCTGAAAGTCGACCCCTGGGCGTATTTCAACTGGGCGCTCCCCAACCTCGCAGCCGCCACCAACATGACGGCGGCCAACTTCACCCCGCAGCGCTTCAACGCTCGCTGAGGTTTTCGCGGATCGGTTCATCCGCGTGAGTATAGAGTCTCTCGGACCCGCGGGCTACCCTGTGCCCGGGTTACCGCTTACGCTACAGTGGAGGCCAGATGTGACACGATTGCGGCATTTTTTTGCCTGATCTCTTACGGGCCTGGGCCCGAAGTCATTCGCTATGCCTTGCGTCCGACCCAATAGTCGGGACGCCGACTGTGGTGCTTAAAAGCTAGAATGCGAATCTCTCCAGGGAGCGAACGATAATAGATCGCGTAAGGAAAACGTGGCATAAGGTAACGGCGCACCTCGTCGTCAACGATGCGCCATCGCTCAGGAGCATTCGAAATGATCGCCACCGCATCATCCACAGCGTCCAGAAATTGCGTCCCGAGCGAAGGGATCCTCTGCTCGTAAACCTGACTTGCCTCAGTCAACTCTGCGGTGGCCTCGGGATGCTGGGTTACCTGCATCCTATTGCACGTCGCGCAGCTTCCATCGCCTCCTGATGGCTGAGGGCCGACACCTTGCCATCGGAAAGCTCTTTGTCGCGACGCACAGCCTCTTTCAATGCGGCCCCTTCATCGAAGTCGGGTAGTCCCGAATCGATGCTTTGCCACAGGGCCTGCGCTAACGACACCTTCTCAGCGAGGGGAAGGGCCATGGCTTCAGCAGTTAGCTGCTTCGTGGACACACCTAGAAATTATCTCCGAGATTCCTCCTGTCAAGATGACGGGCAGGTGCCAGAACGTGGCAAAGAGGAGGCATGATCGAACATTGAGGACACCGCCAACCAGATAAGAGGATCACTCTTTTTCAGAGGGGGATCTAAAATGGGGCGGCCAACGGGACTCGAACCCGCGACCCCAAGATTCACAACATTGTGCTCTCTTTGCAAACAAACGTCTTACAAAACACCCTCTCTTCGCCGTCTGCTCTTTGCCTAGGGATGGGGTGTGTCACGATGTGGCACGATAAACACCAATTGTTCATTCGCGCCGATCCGTGTGCATGAAAATCACCAGCTAGTCCTGAGGGGCGTTAACCAACGCGACTCACTCGTGATTAGACGACCGCAAAGGTGTGTTTGGGCCACGCAATGAGTATACCGTTGTCTCTGGTCGCTAGCACGACCTCGTGCTTGGCCGCCGTTTGCACCAGATAAAAGTCCATTACTTGCTTATGTCCTTCCGCCTTCTTCAAAAAGGCATCATCTGGCGGCCCGCCAAACACTATCTTCCCGGCTCGAGGACCTGTGAACTCGGCTCGAACCACTCTCAAGGCATCATTGGTTCGCAGGCCATGGCCCTTCATGACCTGTTGGTTCATGAGAAGGCGCACGCTTGCCAGGTAGGTCTCAACCGCGACACCCCAGCCATCCTCCTTTATCGATTCCAGCCACTTTCGGCACGCACCATGCCGCTCATGCGCCGTATTGATCGCGGCAAAAAGGACATCGGTGTCCACAAGCCATTTCACAGCATCTCCTCCAACGCTACGGCGACGTCGGAATCTGTTATCCTCACTCCTTTGGGCATAACAACCATTCCCTTTCCAGGGCGCGCGAGCACTGTAGCACCGTTGCCGCCCCGCTTGGGCCTGTACACGGTCCGAATGGCCTCGGAGATCAGCTGATTCATGGGGGCTTTGGCGCGTCCTCCCCGGCGGGCCGATTCACGGCGAAGGGTGTCGGTTACATCAGGTGGAAGGTCAAACGTGGTCCTCATGAATATGCTTTTATGCCTCACATTCTTGAAGTCAAGATTGACCTAGATGACGTGACGCGGACAGCTTGGCGCCCCGCTTGTCCGCGTCATGTCATCTAGTCTTTTGAAGCTACGCAAACCGTCACGATCGTAGGTGCGGCATTTACAAGTTTGCTCGTCAGTTCCGCGAAGCGGGCTGAGAAACGGTTGCCGTATTAACCGTTGGAGCCTGCGGCGACCTTTTTGGGTCAGCTTCGGCGCGAGCTAGAAGGGCCTTGAACCGTGGGCTGTTTCGCAGCGGGTCATATTGGGGATTAAGGCGCAATTCCGCGGCGGTGTGATACTGCTCCGATTCCAGAATGTCCATGGCGTCGTCGAGCTGGCCTTCGGCGACTCTGAGGTCAAAAAAGCCCGGATACATCTTCGAAAATTCCGCAGACAGTTTCAGGGCCTTCTCTGACTCGGCATAATCTCCAAGATATGCGAGCACCTTGCCTTTCAAATAAAGCAAACCCGCATCTGCGGGCAGATCCTCCAGGTGGTGCTCGACCTGCTTCAGTGCCGTCTGCCATTCAATCCGTGCGGCTTCGATCCGCCCCGCCATCTGGTGAGCTTCGCCATTATAGATTGAAATCGGTCCAAAGACATTGCCGTTTGATTGTATCCAATCGCGCCCGAGACTGCTGCTGAACCGGAGCCAGTCGTCGGGCTTCCTTTGCCAAGCAAATACGTCATACGCAAGCGTCACACCGAAATCCGTTTGAAGAACCGTTGACGGAAGCTCGTCCATGGCGGCCCTGGCCGAGGAGGTATCTCCATGCAAATAGAGGGAGATAAACACTTTGAGGCCAAGATTCCCCCAAAATGGCTGAATGGCGAGCGAACGCGCGAGTGGTATCTCAGCTGCGGACATCGAGCCATTTTGGTATTCTATCCATGCAAGTTCGCTCCAGGCTGTTGCAGCAAATTTCGGATTGTTGACGAGCCTGGAGAACTCGATCCGGGCCTCGTCCGCGTGGCCAAGATTTCGCTGCAGAATCGCCAAGGCGAACAGGGCCCGCGGCTCGTCTGGGTTCTCACCAAGCAACTGGTGAAGCAGCCTATTCGCCTCCGCGGCGAATGGAGAAACCTGCCCAAGCCCGGTTCCCGCAGCCGCGCCTCGGACCAGATAGCAGGCTTGCGCCAGGCGCGCCTCATACGAGGATGGCGCCAGCTTGAGTGCGCGGGCCGCGCATGAGCGGGCCGCATCCCGACGCCCGATGCTTGTGTCAAAATTGTGATAGATATACCACGAATCGACCTGCGACCACGCAGCCCAAGCGTCCGCGTCCGCCGGATCGATTTCGGTGGCTCGCTTGCAGAATTCGTCCGCCACTCCAAGTTCCTCCGGGCCTAACTCCGCTTTGTTAAGTTCCTCCCAGGCTCTTGCGACAAGCTGCTGTGCCCCAGAAAGGGACGGGGCGGCTTGAACCGTATTGGACGGATTCTCTCCCTTGCGCCACGGTGGCCAAGGCCACGCACGCGATCAGGCCGACGGCGGCCAACACTATCCACGTGCGCGATGCCTTGGCGGGGCGAGGCGCGGAAGGGCCCAGCATTGCAGGGACTTGGTGCGCGGTCTCTGTTTGTGACCCGGCCAAGAGCTTCCTCACCCGCTCGCCAAAAGGCGGGGGTGTCTTGCCTCCGGGTAACTTGGTCCATTGCACGGCGAGAAACGCATCGGGAACCTGCGCCTCGCGGTCGCTGGTCTCGTCCACGGTGACCGGAACAAGGAATGCCTTCCCCTTGGCCATCAGGTGCGAACGGTCCTCGGCAAGCTTCCATTCCAAGCGGAAATAGCCTTCAAGCCGTGTCTGGGTGTGCGCGGAAATTATTGGAATGAACAGCGCACAATTCTTGATCTGCTTGCGGATGCTCTGGTCCCAGGCGTCCCCACCGCGAAGCTCGCTCTGGT
>PLKS01000235.1 GCA_003140665.1 Opitutaceae bacterium | reverse complement strand
ATGAGCCGAACGACGGAATCGTCGGCGCAGGCTGCGCTGACTCGTCCATCTCGAACATCTGGCTCGAACACACCAAGGTGGGAATATGGATCTATAACGGTGTAAACCTCTTGATCGAAGGCTGCCGGTTTCGCAATACGGTCGCCGACGGCGTGAATCTCTGTGTCGGCACGAGCGGAACGGTCATTCAGAACTGCACGGCCCGTGGCACGGGGGACGATTGTTTCGCAATTTGGCCGGCGGCCTCAGACCAGGGCTTCGTTGGGCAAGTCCCAAAGCCCGGGAATAACGTAATTCGACAGTGCACGGGCCAGCTGACATTCCTCGCAAATGGCGCCGCGATTTACGGCGGGGCCAGCAATCGCATTGAGGAATGCCGCTTCACCGACATCGGTACCGGGTGCGGCATTCTAATCAGCACGACATTTCCCATATCGGATGACAACCGCAAGATCGACAACAACTTCAGCGGCACGACGCTCGTGACGAACTGCGAATTGGTGCGCTGCGGCGGCTATGACCATAGTTGGGCTTGGCGCGGTTCGCTTCAAATCTGCATGGATCGCCGCAGCATCTCGGGCCTCACCATCAGCCACGTGACCGTTCAAGACAGCATCTCAAGTGGCATGACCATAGTGGGACCGGGGAGCCCCAGAGGTGAAGGCACCCTTTCCGATGCAAGGTTCGAGATGGTGAACATCCTCAATTCGGGAATCGGTGGGTCACCGCACCATGATTTGTGGATCCGCAGGGATGCATTTGGGAGCGTTACCTTGCAAAATTCGGCAATCGCCGACATCAGGAACGAGTCCGACCATTTTCGCCTCCTTGGTCCCTAAGCTGGGCATAAAGCCGTGCGATTCTCATTTTGTTGATGGTATCAAATTGTTAGCCTGCGCTTAGGTCAAAATCTCCGGTTACCGCTTGGAAACGTAAAAATAGTAGACTGCGATGTAGGGAACTCGCAATTTCTCACCCAGGTTCGTCTGACTGCAGCCTCCGGCGGAGGCCTTCCCTCCCGTCGTTTCCAGACGTTGAATATATGTTACTTCGCTGAAGACCCCGTTCCCCTCATGGTATTTTGCGGCTAGAAGCAACCAGGGTACGGCGCCCATGTCCTTGGAGGGGACGCTGGCCCTGACCGATCCGACTACTAGGCTGCCGTCGTTCGATTCCCATGTCGGTCCGGAGTAGTGGCGTCCTATCTTATTGCCCTTGGCGTCGAACAAGTCCGCCTCCGGTGCAATGAAAACCCACTCAAATTGAGTCGGATTGTCCTTCTTCGCTCGGCACTCGTAGATCTGGACACCTCGGGCCTTGACCAGGAACAACGGCACCTCATTCGGGGAGACCTTGAGAGCATCAGGGACAGCCGGGATCAGGAGATTCCCAGACGAATCAGCGGTGTGCGCAAAAGGCAGGATCGCGAGCCACCCCAGGAGCGTTAACGCTAGAAATTTGTTTTTCAACGGATTCCGGATGGCGTCGGCTGTTGGAAGATCACCGATTCCAACCGATGGTTCGTGACTCGCGACCTCCGAAACAGTCGTTCCTCGCTAATCTTCACCATGGTGCCTGTGCATCCTTCCCAATTCATGGAGCTAATTAATGGTCACCTGGTAGACGCCATTGTTGGCGGTGCTTAGATCCGCCGAGAAGGTGATCTGGTACGTAGCGTGGACTATCGGTCCGTTGGAAAGGCCTGTGCTGACGAAGGTCGCCCCCTCGGACACGTCGTTGGGAAAAGGCACGATCAAATTGGCATTGCCGAGCGTCGAAGCATTGATCGCAACCGTATCGGTGTAGGTGACGTTAAAATTGTAGGTATTGGTTTGGGTGTTTTCAGACGCCTGCGTGGAATCGATACTGGCGGCCGGATGGGCGCGGGCCCGGCCTGTCGCCGGGATAAACCCGACGAGGATGCGGTCGGTTACCGCAAAAACGTCAAGCCTGTACCGGGGCCCGGCGTCCTGGGTGCTCGTGAATCGGCCGTTCGCCAGGCGCCGTGGCCTGACGCGCCGGTGCGCTAGCCCGGGTTCCGTTCGCCCGTGGCGACCCGGTACGCGGCCTCGATGTGGACCCGGGTCGAATCGATGAAAGTGAGTCCGCCATGCTCAAAGGAGGATGCGCCTTTCGAGTCCCCGAAAACCAGCGGGAGCTCGGTGCAGGCGAGGCAAATCATGGGCTTCCTGCCCGGTCGCGCGTCCAGCTCCCTGGCGACGATTGCCTCGAGGCGCCCCAGGGAAGCCGCGTCGCCTCCGCCCTGAATATCCTCGATCAGCCGGGTCGTCGCCAGCCGGGCGGAGGGATCGGAGGGGCCCGTCGCATGGATTCCCCGTCTCCGGAATGCCTCGCCCAGGGCCGCGGAGCCCATCGTGAGGGCCGTGCCAAGAACCAGGACGTCACCGGATCCATTCCTGCCGGCCTCGGCGGCAAGCTCGTCGAACAGGTTGAGCACGGGAATTCCAATCCCCCTCGTGATGGCCGAGAAGCGGTGGTGCGGGCTGTTGCTGGCGATCAAGGCGAAGTCGGCGCCGCTGCCCTCGAGCCGCCCCAAGGCCTCGGCGTGGTAGGCGTCGAATTCCCTCCACGATTCCTCGTCGGGGTCGCTCCCGATCGCCGCAACGGCACGCCTGAGGTTCAGGGACTCAATGACGATCTCCGGGACGGCGGGCACGCCTCCCAGCCCTGCGGCCAAGTGAGCCTGCTCCGCGAGGCGGCAGATGCCGGAGTAATACTCGACCGTCGAGAGCCAGGAGACACCCCCGACGATCCCGATCTTCTTCATGGCGCGCAAACCTCGTTACGGCTCGAAGCGGGAATTGGCGTCCTGCGAGCTCAGGGCGGTTCGCGCAAACGTGAACGTTCCCTTCGTGCTCATCTCCTGCGCGGCGCGCACGAACGCGCCCAGCGCCGCGCGGGAGAGAGAGCTCCCGACGCTGATTCTCCTCACCCCTAGGCGGGACAGGCCCGCGGCAGTCAGTTCGTCCCCGTCGAGGCCCACGAGGACGTTGACCGGCCGGTCGACCGAGCTGATCACCGCGGCGATGTCCCCGGCTGACGTCAGGCCCGGGGCATAGAGGACATCCGCGCCCGCCTCCTGATACCGCTGAAGGCGGTCGATCGTGTCCTTGAGGTCCCTTCGCCCGTGAAGGTAGTTCTCGCAGCGGGCGGTGAGGGTGAAGTGAAACGGCAGGCGGCGGGCGCTCTCGACGGCCGCCCGGATGCGTTCGACCGCCAGTTGCCTGTCATAGATCGGCCGGTCATCGGCGCCCGTCGAGTCCTCGATCGAGCCGCCGGCAACCCCCGACGCCCCGGCCAGCCGGATCGTCTCGCCGACGATGTCCGGCGTGTCGCCGAAGCCATTTCCCAAGTCGGCGCTCACGGGGAGCTCGGTGGCGCCGGCGATGTCGCGGATATGCGCGAGCGTCGCCGGCCGGGAAACGGTGTTGTCCCGCCGCCCGACCGAGAAGGCATGCCCTGCGCTGGTCGTCGCGAGCGCCTTGAAGCCCATCCCGGCCAGGATGTGCGCGGTCCCCACATCCCACGGGTTGGGAATGATGAACGCCTCAGGCAGGCGATGCAGGGCCAGGAAATGCTCCGCTTTTTCCCGGAGCTTGAGCATGGGAAATCAGACCGGGGCCCCCGGGACCTCGAAGGTCCCGTTGACGATTTCGACAAAATTGCGCTCCTCGCGGAGAATGAGCTTTTTCGACTTGGCCATCTCAAAGTTCGCGCGCGCCTCGGGGTCGGCGTTGATGCGCACCTTATAGGCCTCGTAGTATGCCAGGCTGTCGAAGGCAATCAACCCCCATGCTATGTCGTTCGTTCCCTCGTGGGGCAGGAAGTATCCGATCAGGTGGACGCCGTTGCGCGGAATGATCCTCCCCCAGTTCTCGCAGTACTGCCTGAAGGCGTCGCGTTGGAAGGGGTCGATTTGATAGCGGATGACGCAGGTGAGTTTCATGGGCTTTGGGTGTTCGGGGCCGGGTTCGGGCGATAATGATCTGCCGAGGGAGGACGACATGACAAAGAGCGCCGCGGCCTTGATCGCCGTCCTGCGCCCTATGATGTGCCCTTCCTCGGTCGTCATCGCTCGGATTCCAATTTAGCAGTTGCGCGCGGATGACACTTCGTTAAACAACGAATCATGGATGTAATGGATTCCATCGATAGGACCGCGTCGAAGATCGCCGCTGCAATCGGGGAACCGGCAAGAGCAAGAATCCTGTACTGCCTCATGGACGATCGCGCGCGGACGAGCACCGAGCTCTCCGCGGTCGCCGAGGTGGGAACGTCTACGGCGAGCGCCCACCTCCATCTTCTCCTGAAGGCGCGTCTGCTGAAGGTCGTGGCGCAGGGCAGGCACCGCTACTACAGCCTGGCAGGGCCCGAGGTCGGCCGGATCCTCGAGGGGCTGAGCGCCATCGCCGGCACCATGAGCCCCAAATTCATACCCAGCACGCCGAACAGGCTTCGGGCTGCCCGGAGCTGCTACGACCATATCGCCGGGAGCCTCGGCGTGACGCTGCACGACCGCCTTCTCAAGCTGGAATGGATTTCGAAAAATGGGGAAGGGGCCGCCTACGCGATTTCGCCGAAAGGGCGGGCGAAGCTGAAGGAAATCGGCATAGAGATCGTCGATCTCGAGGGCCGTCGGCGCCACGTGGCCTGCGGGTGCCTGGATTGGAGCGAGCGCAGGTCCCACATCGGAGGTTCGCTGGGGGCGGCCATTCTGAGCCTGGCATTCAGGAGAAAGTGGCTGCTTCGGGATCTCGACGGCCGCGGCCTAACCCAAACCTCCCTGGGAAGGCAGGAATTCCGCCGCTGCTTCGGGATCGAACCCTCGAATTGATCGTCGGCGCGGGATGTCCCGGGGGTCCTTGGCGGCATATCCCAGCCGCGATGAGGGCCGGAATCGATTTGTGAAACCCATTGGCTAAAAAGGGTTAATCGCCCGCAAGAGCGCGTGCGACGTTGTGCCGCCATTCGGGCTGGGGGCGAAGGCATTTGCTTTATACATCAAATAATTAGTTGACGTATCAACTAATGAAGCCAGCCTCGTCCGCGTGCACCTCGTCCACCGAGTACTCGCGACCGCCCAGGTCCTGCAAAAGGAGGCCCAGCGTATCTTCAAGCCTCACGGGCTCACGGCCGCGCAGTTCAATGTGCTCCACCTCCTCTCCGGCAAGCCGGCCGGGATGCGCGCCTCCGACCTCGCCCGGGCGCTCATCGTCGATCCCTCCAATGTCACGGGCCTCCTGCGGCGGATGAAGCAGGTCGGCCTGCTGAGGGAGCTCGATAATGCGCTCGACCGACGGCAGCATGTCGTCGCGCTGAGCGCGAAGGGCCGCGCGGCCTGGGGCGCCGCCTTCCGGGAATACGAACGGAACCTGGCGGCGCTGGACGGCGTGCTGAGCGCGGCAAACCGGAAGGCCGCCGAAAGGGTTCTGGAGCAGCTCAGCGGCGTGGTGGGGCGCCTTTCATGAAAACTGGGATCCACGAACGCACGGGAGCTGGGGATCGGGCGTCTTCGGACACCCCCGTAACGGCGGCGACCGTTCGTCCCGTGCCCGGCGCGAAACTTGCCAAGCCGGCCAGCGGAGGTCAGTGACGAACCGTCCGGTTACCCCTAATGGAAGCACTTATAGCACTGCTGGTTGTTTACCTGGTCGTTGTGCTCGTGATCCTGCCGATCTGGGCGCTCGTCAAGATCCTGGGACATGACGGTGATGTCGAGGTCCTCCAGGGCCGGATGCGCTCGCAGGACGACGAGATCAGGAAGTTGAATGTGGCGCTGCGGGACCTTTCGGCTGTCGTCCTTTCCAGGTCCGCGCCCCAAGCCGGCGCGGCCCCGGCGGCAGCTCCAGTCCCGCCCGAGGCAAGGCCGGAACCGGTGGCCCTGGAGCCGGCCCCGCGGCCGGCCATTCCGGCAGTGCCCCTTGCCGCCGGTCCCCTGCGGCCTCCGGTCGCACCGGCCGGGATCCCGGAACCCCCGCCGCTCCTTCCCCGTTCCGGCGGCGTGCCCGCGGCCTTCGCGGAACCGAGTCCGGCCCGGGTCCGGCCCGCGATCAACTGGGAGCAGTTCATGGGCGCGAAGCTCTTCGCGTGGCTCGGCGGGCTCGCGCTGTTTCTGGGCGTCGCGTTCTTCGTCAAGTACTCCTTCGAGCACGATCTCATCCCCCCACAGGTGCGCGTGGCGCTAGGCTTCCTCCTGGGGGCCGGCCTCATCGTCGGTGGCCTGAAGGTCTCGCTCGAGAGATACCGCGTCACCGCGCAGACGCTGGTGGCGACGGGCGTCGTGTCGCTCTACGCGGTGACGTTCGCGTGCGACTCGATCTACCACTTCGCCTTCTTCGGGCCCGTGCCGACGTTCCTGCTGATGACGCTGATCACGGCGACGGCCTTCATTCTTGCCGTGCGGCTCGATGCGCAGGTGGTCGCCATCCTGGGCATCCTCGGCGGCTTCCTGACGCCCGTCCTCATCAGCACCGGCCATGACAATCCGGCCGGGCTTTTCGGCTACATAGCGATGCTCGTCGCGGGGCTTGTCGCCGTGGCGCTACAACGCGGCTGGCTCTACCTCGTGCCCCTGGGCGCCGCCGGCACGGTGCTCATGCTGGTCGCCTGGGCCGACAAGTTCTACGTGCCCGAGAAGACGGGAATCGCGATGGTCGTGTGCCTGGGGTTCTGCGCGCTGTTTCTCGGCGCCGCGGAGGCGGCGCGCCGGCTGGGCCGCGGCTCCCTTCTCGTCAGCCGCACGGCGATCGCCCTGCCCGCGGTCGCGTTCTGCTTCGCGTTTTTCTTCCTCGACCATCCCGGCGCCGCCGGCCGCACGGGAATGATCTTCACGTTCGTCCTCCTGGCGAGCCTGTGCGTCTTCGTCCTTGCCTGGAGGGAGCGCCTGGGAGAGCTGGTCGCGGCCGCCGCGGGAATCTCCGCCCTGATCATCGCCCGCTGGGCCGCCGTCACCTTTACCGCCGCGCAGGCGCCGGTGGTCGTGACCGTGTGCCTGATCTTCAGCGCGGTCTACCTTGCGGTCTATCTCGCCGCCCGCCGGCTGGAAAGGGCGACCGCACCGGTCCTCTGGGCCGCCGTGGGAATGCCGGCCGTCTCCCTGGCTTTCGCCTTCTTCCTCATGGAGCACGCCGCCGTGGGCGCCCGGCCGGGGCTGCTGTTCACGTTCATATTCGTGAGCGATGCCCTGCTGCTGGCGCTGGCATGGCTGGATGCGCGCATGTCCAGGCTTCACCTGGCCGCGGGCTTCGCGGTGTTCGTGCTTCTGTCGATCTGGACCACGAGGCACCTCACGGACGCGCTGCTGCCCTGGGCGCTCGCAGTCAACCTCCTGTTTGCCGCGCTGCACACGGTCTTTCCCCTGCTGCTCGAGCGGCGCCGGGCCGCCGCCGCCCCGTCGTGGTGGAACCAGCTTTTCCCGCCGCTCGCGCTGCTCCTGATGCTGTTTCCGATCTACCGGTTCGAGGCCGTCTCCGTTCTCATCTGGCCCGCCATCCTGCTCGTCGATGTGATCGCGATCGGCGTCGCCGTGCTGAGCGCCTCGCTCGTCGCCGTGGCCGCCGTTCTTTTGCTCACGCTGCTGGCGACCGGGATGTGCATATTCCGGGTGCCGGCCGACCTCATGTTCGATCCGGGGCTGCTGCTCGTCATTGGCGGGTTCTCCCTATTCTTCTTCTTCGCCGGACTCTGGCTTGTGCGACGGCTGGGAAGCAGGGTCCCGGCGGCCGGCACGCGGCTGTCGGGCGTCTTCGGCGGCGCCCGGAGCCAGATCCCGGCCTTCTCCTCGCTGCTTCCGTTCCTACTCCTGATCATGGTGTGCGCCCGGCTTGGCGTGCCCGACCCGTCGGCCGTTTTCGGGCTCGGCCTCCTCCTTGTCGTCCTCACCCTCGGCCTGGCGCGGCTGCTCGCCGTGGAGTGGCTGCCCGCATGCGCGCTGGCCGGCATGGCCGCGCTGGAATACACCTGGCACACGCGGCATTTCAGCGCCGCGGCGCCGGGCCTCCCCCTTGCCTGGTATGCCGGCTTC
>PLKS01000014.1 GCA_003140665.1 Opitutaceae bacterium | reverse complement strand
TTCGTCGAAATGAACGAGAGTTCGGTGCTCCTGGCCCGGACCAGCTCGGGCTCGGCGCCCATGGAGATCGAGGAGTTGCGGGAATGCGCCTTGACGGATCAGACGGTGGTCGCCGAGACCCTTAAGCAGCTCCAGCCCAGGCGGCCGCCGAGCGGCTACCTTCATGCGGTGGTCGGGGCCTATCCACCCAGGCGCCTGATCCGCAGGCACAGCCTCGAGCTCAAGAAGATGAAGGAGGCCGGCTACATGGCCGATGTCTTCACCCAGCAGCTTCGCATCGAGCAGGACAAGTTCACGATCGCGATGATCAACGCCGGGGACGGCACCGACTACGACCTGGCCAAGGCCAACCAGAAGGACGTGATCTTCTGCGGCGCCCCGAACGAGGACATCAGCTCGGCCCAGGAGAAGCTGCTCAATGCCGGGATCTTTCCCGAGCGCCTGGAGCTGGGAAGCGTCGCCACGCTGGGCGCGCTCGTCGACTGCCTTGCGTTCGAGAAGTCCAAGACGCCCACGCTGGTGCTGGACGTCGGTAACGACACGACCCACAGCTTCATCGTGTCGGCCAACGGGGTGGAGGCGTCGCGGCCGATCCCCCAGGGCCTCGAGGCGATGGTCCCGGTGGTGCAGAAGGAGCTTGGGCTCAAGGACGAGGAGTCCGCGAGGAAGCTTTTTCGCTCGAACAGCTTCGATTTCACCGGGATGGGCCCGCTGCTGATCAAGCGGCTGCTCAAGGAGCTCCAGTCCTCGATCGGCTTCTACGAGGTGCAGACGGGCCAGTCGGTGGGGCAAGTGATCTGCATCCAGCTCTCGCCCAAGCTCGCTTGGCTCGAGGGGGCGCTTGCGTCCTCGCTCGGCATAGCGACCCTGAAGTTCGACCCGCTTCCATGGCTGCGGTCGCGCCGGGTGACGGTCCCCGATGCCCTTACCAAGACCGCCGGCGAATTCCGCTGGTTCGGCCTGCTCAGCCTGATGGTCCAGTACACCACCCTGCAAAATGGCGCCCACAGCGACGAAAAAAAGTGACGCGTCCGCGTCCTCGGTGCCCGCATGGCATCCGAATCTTCGGATCGTCGAGCAGCTGCCCGACACGAAGGTCGTGCGCACGGCGTTTTTCGTCAACGGGCTGGCCGCCGTCATCGCCATCCTCGCGGCGCTCTACCTCGGCCACCAGGAGTGGAAGCTCCACGGCGTCAACAAGGAGATCGCGGACTGGCAGAGTCAGATCGACCAGGACAAGAAGCAGAGCCAGGACTTCGTGGCGCTCTACGGCGATTTCAAGCTGGAGGAGGCCAAGACAAGCGAAGTGGCCGACTTCATGACCTCCAAGCCGATCGTCTCGGCCATCGTCCTCAGGCTCGGCGAGATGACTCCGAAGAAGATAGCGTTCGACGGGCTTGATTTCAAGGACACCGGTGTGTCCATCAAGGCGACGGTCAAGGGCGCCCCGGACAGGGCGAGCGGCGACGCCTCGGCCTACGAGAAGCAGCTGCGCGCCGACAAGGTGCTCGGGCCCATGTTCTCGGACGTCAACCTGCTGACGATGAGGCGCAATACCTCCTCCGGCCGCCTCGTCATCGAGATATTCTGCGCGTTCAAGAAGGGGGCGAAGAAAACATGATCGCCAACGCGGAACTCGTCGGCTTCCTGCGAAAGAACGTGATCTGCGTGATCTGCGTGGCGGTGAGCATCGGGATCGGCATCACCATCTATCTGCGCATGGACCAGCTTCCCGAGGCCGAGAAGATCCTGGCTGACAAGTCCAAGCAGGGAGAGCTCATCGCGGCGAACATCGAGGATGCGCACCAGCTCAAGGAGCAGCATGCGGCCCTCGTCGCCGCGAACCAGGCGATCGCGAACCGGATGATACACGTGGGACAGCTGGCAGAGAACCTGCAGTATTTCTACCGGCTCGAGAGCGCGACGAACGCGAAATTGACGGATCCGCACCAGATTGCATGGAGCCCGCCGCCGAAGAACTCACCCAAGACGAACTACACGCCCGTCGGCTTCGCCCTCACGGCGCAGGGTACCTACGCCCAGATCATGGACCTGCTCCGGAGGCTGGAAAACGGCGAGCATTTCTGCCGGGTGATCACCTGCAACATCCGCCCGATCGCCGATCAGCGCGGCTCGCCGCTGTCGATGAGCCTTTCGCTCGAGCTCCTTGCGATACAATGAGGCCCGCGAAGCAGATTCTGCAGTTGGCCCTCGGGGCGCTCCTCCTCGGCGTTCTTGGCTTCCCGGCCTTTGCCAGGGTGGAATCGGAGGTCTCGACTCCGGAAAAGCGGAAGCTTTCGGTCGAAAGGGCCGTGCGCCTCTCCAAGCAGACCAAGGCGGACCCCCTCCCTGCGGAAGTCCTGCTGCCCTATGCGCCCCCAGGGTTCGAACTTACGGACGCGGAGGAGGCGGCGGCCGCCGCCGCCGCGGCCAGGCTGGCCGCCGCGGTCAATCCGGGCGCCCCGAGCGGGCCCGCGGCCCCGTCGGACCACGACCTGCTCGAATCGATCGCCGAGAAGATCAAACCGTCCGGCACCTTCAACCTCGGCGGCCAGCCTATCCTCGCCATTGGGAAAAGATTCGTGAAAACCGGGTCCCACTTCATTGTTACGTATAAGGGATCCGACTACGATCTTGAGTTGACCGGCATAGACGGTTCAAACTTTACGCTACGCTACAAATCCGAAGAAATCACCCGGTCAATACAACCAGGAAAATCACCATGAGAATCCGCCTTTTACTTCTCACCGCCATGTCGGCAATGCTCGCCACGGCATCGCCCGGGCGCGCGCAAGCCAAGCCGGCGGTTCCTCCACCGCCCTCCGACACGGGGGCCGCCCCCGCCCAGGCTTCCGAGGTGTCCATGAAGGACAGCGGGGGGTCCGCCGCCACCAAGAGCAAGGACACGTCGGGGCACGACACGCTCTCCGTCGACTTCCCCGACGAGGAGATCCGCAACATCCTGCGCAACGTGGCCGAGCTCTTCGACCTGAACATCGTCATTCCCGACACGCTCCAGGGAAAGACCTCGATCAAGCTCCATGACGTCACCTGGCGCCAGATATTCCAGGTCGTGCTGACGCCCGTGGGCTACACGTTCGTCGAGGACGGCAACATCATAAAGATCGTGAGCAACGAGAGCCTCACGCAGGAGCCGGTGTCGACCGAGATCTTCGTCATCAACTATGCCAAGGCGGCCGAGATCCAGCCGACGCTGGCCTCGCTTGTGGACGCCGCGGCCGGGGGCAAGATCGTCATCGACACGCGCACCAACAGCCTCGTGATCACCGAGCGCCCCTCGCGCATGAAGCGCATCCGCCCGGCGCCGATGGGGCGGGCGTTCCGCTATCAGCGCAGGCTGACGCACATCATTCTTGCTGTTGCCGAGCGCGCGTCAAAGTCGAACCTGGTTACCAAGGTCGAGGAGCCGGAGACGAAGCCGGAGGCCAAGGCTGTCAAGACAGCCAAGACTTCCAAAGCGAAGACTGGTGAATCCAAGCCTGCGGCCAAGAAGGCAGCAGTGGTGGCANNAGTCCATCCTTACGGATTCCGGCTCGGAGTGAACAAGCCGTGGCGTTCGCGCTGGTTCTCAGAGCGCGATTATGACAAGCTCCTGGTCGAGGACGTGAAGCTCAAGGCTGAGCTCCGCGACAAGCTGAAGGCAGCAGGCGTCAGTTCGGTTGAGATCGAGCGGCCGGGCAACAAACTGCGCTTCCTGATTCGCACCGCCCGGCCGGGCATCGTGATTGGCCGCAAGGGCGCTGAGATCGAGAAGCTCAAAACGGAGCTCGGGAAGCGCACCAGCCGCGACGTGTTCATCGACATCATCGAGGTGAACAAGCCGGAGCTGGATGCCCAGTTGGTGTCAGAGAGCATCGCCCTCCAGTTGGAGAAGCGTGTCAGCTTCCGCCGCGCCATGCGCAAGAGCGTTGACTCGGCGTTGCGGTTCGGCTGCAAGGGGATCAAGGTGCGTGTTTCGGGCCGGTTGAATGGCAACGAAATCGCCCGCTCGGAGTGGTATTTGCAGGGGCGTTTGCCACTGCACACGCTTCGCGCCGATATCGACTACGGCTTCACCGAAGCGCACACAACATATGGTGTGATCGGCGTGAAGACCTGGATCTATCGCGGCGACATTTATGAGCAGAAGCGCCGTCAGACGCCGGCAGTTGGCACGTCGGTGTTTTAGTGACAGCCGTTCGCTTCTAGCTACTAGCTTCCAGCTAGTTCGCCGTGAAGTCAGGTGGCAGGTTGATGGTTTTGAAGCTAGAGGCTAGAAGCTAGCAGCTAGTAGCTGGTTTTCGAGGTTTTCGTTATGTTGATGCCAAAGAAGGTGAAGTTTCGGAAGCAGCAGAAGGGCAAGCGCCGTGGCAAGGCGTGGCGCGGCTCGTCTCTCTCTTTTGGTGAGTACGGCTTGAAGGTGCTGGAGTGCGGCTA
>PLKS01000236.1 GCA_003140665.1 Opitutaceae bacterium | reverse complement strand
CACCTCAGGCATCATCTAGGCCGACAGAGATGTCGCGGCCGGTGAGGCGCTCAGGTGGAGCGGGCGCACGCCGTCGCGGTGCGCTTTTTTCCATGCGCGCGCATTGACGCCTTCATAACGGAGGAAGAGCCGGGTGAGCGTCCGCGGCGAGCCCAGTCCGCTCTGGGCGGCAAGGTTGGCTATCGTCTGATTGGGAGACGCCGCCAGGAGCTGGCGGGCGCGATCGAGCCGGGCCTGGACGACGAATTCTGCGGGAGAGCGCGAGAGATGGCGCCGAAACAGGCTGTAGAGGGTGCGGCGGGAGACGCCGACGGACTCGGCCACCTGCTCGAGGCTGAACGGACGCCGGAGATTGGCGCCGATGAAGTCCACGGCACGGCGCAGAAGGGGGCTGGCGACGGCCAGGAAATCGGTGCTCGAGCGAATCACGACGCCGCGGGGAGCGATCATGATCGGGTGCGCCGGCTGCTTGCGGCCGCGCATCAGGCGATCCAGCAGCTGCGCGGCCTTGAGGGCAATCTCCTCCTCCGCGAGGTCGACGCTCGAGATGGGCACGTGTGAACACTCGCATGCGATCTCGATGTTGCCGGTTCCCATCACGGCGAAATCCTCCGGCACCCTCCAGCCATGGGCGAGGCAGACCTCGATCGCCTCGGAAGCCAGCTGGTCGTCGAGCACATAGCAGGCGAGGGGCCGCGGCATGTCGCGAAGCTGCCTGGCCAGCCACGCCTGGCGATGGCGCCAGTCCCTCAGGCTGGACCGGTCCCTCCGGTACTCCAGCCGGTGGCACTTGAATCCGGATTCGGCGAGCGCGGAGCTGAACCCCCTGTGCCGGTCGTTGGAAACAAGGCCCTTGTACGCCGACAGCCACGCGAACTGGGTGTGGCCGCGTTCCATGAAATGCTGCGCCGCCAGCCGGCCGGCCATCTGGTTGTCCTCCATGACCTGGCCGGCGACGATGCCGGGCTGGTTGAGCCCGACGAGAACCGTCGGCTGGCGCGGGGTCTGCCGGCGAATGAAGGCGAGGAGATCGGCGCGCTGCGGATAGGAGACGATCAGGCCGTCGCCGCGCCAGTGCAGCGGCAGGCTTTCGTCGAAGAAGTGCCTGGTCTCCAGGTGCCATCCCGCGGTGCGGGCGTATTGGCCGATGACCCGGATCGTGCGGGGGTCATTCCAGCCCAGCGTCACCAGGACGCGGCGCTTGAACGTTATCTGCTGCGAGGCCGTTTGCACGTATTGTCCGATAGGCTGCACATAAGAGCCCTTGTGGGCAAACCCTATATTTGCCATAGACAGCCCCAGCCCCCCTGTCACGCCCCCGTACCCGGTGACAAGCTTACCCCTAACACCCAATAGCCCTCCCAATGAAGATCGCAAACGTCGCAGCTGAATACCTATCGGTCCTCGCGCTCGCAGGCGTCCTGCTCGCAACCCGGGCCTCCGCCCAACAGGCCCAGCAAAGCACCTCAACGACCACCACGACGACCACCCCTTCCGGCACCGTGGCGCCCGGCGCCGAGGCAGCTGCGACCACCGGCAATGAGGGTGGTGAAAGCCCGCTCAAGTTGAACGCATACGTCGTCACCGGCTCCCCGACCCCCATCACCGAGCTCAGCGCCTCCTTCGACGTTTCGGTCGTGCCCCAGATCGACATCGTCACCACCCCCAAGGTCGGCATCGCCGGTCTGCTGGATTCGGTGCCCGGATTCTACGGTGAATCGTCGGGGGGCGAGGTCGGCCAGAGCCTCTCGGTGAGTGGAATCCGAAATTCGGGCGGGTTCTTCGACTATATCAGCCTCCAGGAGGACGGCCTGCCGGTGTCCTACAACGGGTTTTACGCCGAATACTCGCTCAGGCCCGACTCCACCTACGGCAGCGTGGAGGTCGTTCGCAACGGACCCTCGGCGGTCTTTGCGCCCGAGGCCGGCGCGGCGATCATCAACTGGATCTCGCGCATGCCCTCGGTCGACTCGGGCGACGCCACCTTCTCGGTCACCAGCGAGGGAAGCAAGCGCGTAGACTTTTTCTATGGCGGCCCGATAAACGCGAACGGATGGTCCGGGAGCGTGGGGGGCTACTATGAGACCGGCGAGGGGGAAAGGCCCGTCGGGTACAACATGGAGAAGGGCGGCCAGGTCAGGGCCAGCGTGGTGAAGACATTCCCCGGCGGCTCCGTGACCGTCAGCTACAAGTACATCAATGCAAACACGCCCTATTACCTTCCTGCGCCGGTGGCCGAGAATTCCAGCGGGGAGCTGAGCGCCCTCCCGGGCTTCGACCCGCATTTTGACACGCTCTATGGCCCGGAAACCCAGCATGGGACCATGATTCCGCCGACCGGGTACGGCAGTACCGGCCCTCTGGACGAGCTGGGGGCGTATGACCTCACGAATCAGCTCACCGTCAAGTTTGAGAAGGACCTGGGCAACGGCTTCAAGATATCCAATGGCCTCCGCGTGGCCCACACCTTCTGGATAGACAGCGACGATCGCGCGAATGGAAACAGCAACCTGTACAACGCCGCGGCCTTTGTCACCGCGAGCGAGCCGGTGCTGGCGGCCTATGCGCTGACGAATGGCCTGGGAGCCGTCACCGGCTCCCAGCTCGTCCAGGTCTCCTCAGGCCAGGTGATCGCCAATCCCGGCACCCTGAATGGCAACGGCCTCCTCATAAACTCGGACCAGTTCCAGTACCACGAGGACATCAGGAACATATTCGACGACCTGCGCCTCACGTGGAAAACCGACACCAACACCCTAAGCGTGGGCTACCTGTACATGAGCAATGCCATCGGCGACGACGGCGCGGTGGCCAACAGCGAGCTCATCGATGTGAGGAACCACGCGCGCCTCTACGACGTGCAGGGAGTCAATGCCGCGGGCCAGGTGGTCGACCACCTGACCTACAACGGCGTCCTGGCATTTGATGACGCGGGAAACGACCCCGTCCCGGGGTTCGCGGGCAACGGCGCGGCCTTTTTCGCCAATGGCGACGAGGACCTCGTGTCGTCGAACTACTACGTCGACGATGACTTCCAGGTGACGAAGCAGCTCCACATCGACGCCGGCGTCCGCTTCGAGGAGATCACCTACAACACGACGGCCGAGAACTGGGTGTTCGGTGCGCCGCTCCCGATTGCCGCGACAAATCCGACCGTCATCGCCGCCCAGACAGCCGGGGTGTACGGCAATGGCACCTATGCCAGCGGCTCAAGCAGCGCGGGCGATTACGCGTGGAGCATCGGCGCGAACTTCCAGTTCAACAACCATTTCTCCGTTTTCGCCCGGGAGACCAAGGATTACGACACGGGGGTGCAGGACTTCAACGTCTACGGGGGCCAGAACGGAAACCCGAACAACAATTCCGCATTTGAGTCGCTCCGATACTCGCAGGTGGGCGCGCGATTCGAAACGAGCCAATTCGCGGTCTCCGCGACCGGGTTCTACGCCGTGAACGACAACACCGGCGAATCCGAGACCGGCGCTGTCGGCGGGCCGCCCTTCAACGCCTACATCAGCTTCAAGGTCTATGGCGTCGATTTCGAGACCGTATGGCAGCCGATCCACGCCTTCCGGCTGGAAGTCAGCGGCGTGCTGCAGCACTCCGTGCTCGAGGGCATCCCAAGCGGCGTCCTGGCCGCCTCCGGCGACGAGGATGGGAACCAGATCGACCGTCTTCCGGACGTCCAGATCCGGGTGAAGCCCGAGTATAACTTCGGCCGGGGGAGCGCCTACCTTCTCGCGACCTATTATGGGCAGCGTTACGGCGACCTGGCCAACACCCAAAAGCTCGGGTCGTACACGGACTGGGGCGCCGGGATCAGCGTCAACCTCACCCAGATGATCAGCGTGGACCTGGAGGGTGACAATCTCGGCAACGCCCTGGCGTTCACCGAGGGCAACCCCCGGGGCCTGGGCAATCTCAACGCTGGGACCAGCGGAACCGTGTTCGCGCGGCCGATCTTCGGCCGGAGCGCAAAGGCGTCCTGCACGCTGCACTTCTGAAGGCCCCGTTCACAGACGACAGAATCCGCTCCACTCATCACTTGGGCCAGAAAGCCAGGTTTTAAGGCCTGTAGACGGTCGCCGCTCTGAAACGTCGGAGCGGCGACTTGGCTTGTCTGATCTTAAATACTTAAGCGCCCCAAATCCGCCCCGGATCCCCCGACAGGTTCAACCGAATCCGAATCGTCTCCGACATAGCCCGCAATGGTACTAGCACTGTAAGCATGCACTTCGACCCCATCGACTATGTGATCATCGCGGGCTGTTTCACGGCGGCGGTATTTTCGGGATTCTTCTTCTCCCGGAGGTCGGCGAGGAGCCTCAAGTCCTATTTCCTGGGCTCGGAGAACAAGTGGTGGATGCTCGCCGCCTCCGGCGCCTCGACGAACTTCTCGATCAACGGCACCGTGTGGAACATCGCGATCCTCATGGTTCTGGGGATGAAGTCGTTCTTCGTCACGCTGGTATGGTGGATGCCGAACGCGGTCTTCCTGATGTCATACTCGGGAATCTGGATTCGCCGGTGCGGCACCATGACCGCGGCGGAAATCAACAAGGCCCGGTTTGGCTCCGGCTCGGGCGCCCGGTGCTCCCGGACGACCTTCGCCTTCATGATCACCTTGTTCAGCGTCGCCTCCCTTTGCCTGTCCTACATCGTCATCCACAAGTTCGGGATCGTGTTCGGGTGCACCGTGCGGGGCGCGCACGCGCTCGCGATCGCCGTCGTGGCGATAACGAGCGTGTATGTGCTGGTCGGCGGGTTCAAGGGGGTGATCTTCAGCGAATTCCTGCAGACGGTGCTGCTGTTCTCCGTGGCCTTCATCATCGGCTGCGTGTGCTTCGGGCAATATTCCGCGTCCGGCCTGCATGCCGCCCTGACCCACGGCTCGGGATCCGAGCGGGTCACCCCTGAATACTGGAAGTCCCTGGTCCCCGAGGCTGCGCCGCGAATCGGCATGTTCTCGACCTCGGGCTACTCCGGCTGGGGCGATTTTTCCGGCATGGTCCTTGCCGGATCCATCGTCGGCCTGATCGGCTGCGCGGGCGGGGCGGGGGGCCGTTACGGCGAGCAGCGGTTCCTGGCCACGCGGAACACTCGGGAGGCCTCGATGCTGGCGGCCCTGTGGCAGTTCCTCGGCCTTCCCCGGTGGGTGATGACCGCCGGGCTGTGCTTTTTCGCCTTCGCCCTGTACAAGGTCCAGATCAGCCAGGACCCGGAGGCGGCGATGCCCCTCTTCCTCCGGTCCGGCCTTCTCAGGCCAGGCCTCCTCGGCCTCGTGGTCGCCGGACTTTCGGCCTCCTTCATGACGAGCTTCTGCTCCGAGATCAACGCCTGCGCCTCGATCATCGTCCAGGACCTCTACCGGCCGCTCCTGCGGCCGGATCTCCCGGGCGATTCGCCGGAACTGGTGAGGGTGGGGTACGGGGCGACCGTCGTCCTCGCCCTCATGGCCATCGTCTTTGGCTACGTCATCGTGGAGGCGAAGGACTACGGAAGCAGCAGCGCGCTGAACGTGGTCTGGGCATGGATGCTGGGAGGCCTGCTCACCTGCCTGGTCGTGCCGCTGGCGCTGCGCTGGTACTGGGGCCGGATGAACGGCTGGGGGTTCTCGGCCGGCTGCCTGGCCGGCCTGGTCCCGTCGCTCCTGATGCTGGCGGGCGGATTTGCGAGCAAGGCGAGCCTCCTGGGACGCTTCCCGGTGAACGACTACATCTACCTGACGCTGGTCGTCTCGACGGTCGCCTGCATCGGGGTGTCGCTCATGACCCCTCCGCTCGAGAAGGAGGTGTCCGCACAGTTCTACGCCCAGGTGCGCCCCTTCGGCCTTTGGTCCCGGGCACGCGTCACGGCGCTGGCGCTCGGCCTGACGATGGCCCCGGCGCTCAGCGCACCGCTCGCTGCGGTGAACGTCCTCATCGGGCTGGTCGCCTCATTCTCCCTCTTCATGGCGCCGGTTTACTTCCTGGGGCGTTGGCCGGCCGATGGGGTCATTTGCACCCTGGTTTTCTGCGCGTGCGTGGTCGTCCTCTATTTCACATGGTACCGAAAACTGCCCAACGACTGACGTCCGCCTCCGCGACGCGGCGGTGATTCCATGGCAATCAAGGAGATCCTGCTGCTGCATCACAGCCATCTGGATGTGGGCTACACCCATTCCCAGCCGATCCTCTGGGAGCTGCAGCATGAATACCTGGACCAGGTGCTGGACTGGCTCGAGACGACCGGGGACCTTCCGGGCGGCGCCCGCCCCAAGTGGACCTGCGAGGCAACGGAACCGGTGAGGCAATGGCTGGCGCGGTCCTCCCCTGCGGACGCGGACCGCTTCATACGGCATTGCCGCAGCGGGCGCCTGGGGCTGTCCGCCCTGCGCTGGCATACGACGACGCTTGCAAATCGGGCGGGGCTTGAGCGGCTGGTCGATGGGAAGGGCGAGCTCGAGGCCCTGGTGGGATCCAAGATATCGACGGCCTGCCAGCACGACGTGAACGGGATCCCCTGGCCATTGGCCGACGTCCTCCTGGACAACGGGGTCGATTTTTTCGTGATGGGAATCAACAGCCACCTGGGCCGGGCGGTCCGCCCCAGGCCGGGTATGTTCCTCTGGGAGGCGCCTTCCGGGCGGACCATCAGGGTCTGGAATGGCAACCACTACACGATGTTCGACCAGCTCCTCAACGCCTGGGACGACTCCGTGGACCGGATGGCGGAAAGCTGGGACGCCTACGCCCGCCACCTGGACACCCTGGGCTATGCCTTTGACTTCTTTTACCTGACGTCAACGTGCGCGCCCGTCATGTGGGACAACGCGCCCAACAATCCGTTTCTGCCCGACCTGATCCGGCGCTGGAATGAGGCCGGGTTCGGCCCAAGGGTCCGGTACGCGACATTCGACGACCTGCGGGCCCGCGCCGCCGCCGTTCCGGACGACAGGCTCCCGGTGCTCCGGGGCGACTGGACCGACTACTGGGCGTTCGGGGCCGGCAGCAGCCCGATATCCACCTCGCGAAACCAGCAGGCGAAATCATTGATCGAGGCCGCCCAGGAGATCCTCGGCGCCTCCGACCCGAGGCAGGCGTCGCTGCTCGGGCGCGCAAAGGACAAGGTGGACCTCTACGATGAGCACACGTTCGGCTATTACGACTCGGACTACGCCCACCCCCAGGCGCAGACCACGGAGATCCTGAAGCAGTCGCTCGCCCATGAGGGCCACGAACTGGCGGCCTTCGCCGTCATGAACGGGCTTGAGCGGATCGCCGGGAATCCGCCGGCCGACCGGGGCGTGAAGGGAGTCCTCCTGTGCAATCCCGGCTCCCATCCGATAACGGTCCGGCCCGAGCTCCCGGTGTCGTGGTTCTCCGCCGCGGGAACCGCCGATCGCACCTACCGCGCGAGCCGCATGTTTTATGATGGGCGGCCCTGGGCCCGGAATTTCCCGGGCGCCGGCGCGCGCGCCTTCGGGCCCGTGGAGCTGCCGCCGCACTCATGGAAGACCGTGCCCTTCGCGGATCTGCCTCCCGGGGAATCCGCCCCGACGGTGAGGCACGAGATCCTGGTGCACAAGATAGAGAGGCGCGAGGCCAACTTCGCGCCCGTCGCAAACTTCCAGCGCCGCGTGGGCAGGATCGAAAGCCCCTGCCATGAGCTGCGCTACGACCCCGACTCCGGGCGGATCCTTTCGCTCTACAACCGGCATCCGAAGCGCGACGTCCTGGCGCCGAGGCCGGACGGCGCCGACTTCTTCGCCTTCGTGAGGGAGCGGACCAACGCGCTGGTCGAGGACCGCCGCTATGCCTTCTACCAGCGCGATCTCGAGAGGGAGAAGATGGACCACTCCTGCTGGCAGGACTGGTCCCCCGTGCGCGAGTGCGCGACGCTCGTCACCCACTGCTCGGTGACGGAGGCTCCCGGCCGGATCGTGCTCACGAGGGAACTGCAGGCTCCCGGAATGATCCACCTCGTGCAGAGGATCACGCTCTCCGGGCACGACCCGGTCATCGGCCTGGAGGTCGACATGGAGATTTGCCCGAATCCCTCGCCGCAGGCCATATACTTCGCCTTTCCGCTGAGACTGAACGAGGGCTGGCGCGCGGCCTACGACACGGCGGGAACCCTGGTGCGCGCCGATGAGGACCAGCTGCCCGGCGCCTGCCGCAACTGGGTGGCGAGCGAAACCCTCGCCGCGATGTGGGATGAAAAGGGGGGCGTCGCGCTCTTCGCCCCCGACGCCCCGACGGTGCAGTTCGGGGATTTTCATTTCGGCCGCCCGCTCGACAGGCTGCCGCGGCCGGCCGACCCGATGCTGCTGGCATGGCCCGTGAACAACTACTGGGACACCAACACGCCCCGCGTCCAAGCCGGGCGAATCCAGCTCCGCTACGGCTTTGTCACGTTTGGGAAATGCGACCTGGCGGCCCTTCGCGTCAGGGCCGAGTTGTTTCGCCAGCCCCTCCTGGCGTGGCCGATCACCAGCGGCGGCCGCGGCAGGGACGAGGGCCGTTTCCGCTGAAGAGTTCGGGGTCAATGCCGGTGCCGCGGGGGCTCCCGGGCTCACACGTTTGACGGATCGGGGTGGACCCACGGCGCGCGGTAGGGGCGGGCGAGAAGGCGCGTCGCCTCGGGGTCCCCGGGAACCGTGCGGGTCCTGGGGTCATACGCGAGCGGCCGGCCCAGCTGCTGGGAGAGATTGCCCAGTTCGCAGCATGCGCTGGAGATATGGCCCTCCTCGATGTCGGAGATGGGACGCGAGCGGCTTTCCCGCGCCTGCATGAAATCCAGCACGTGCCGGTTCTCGGTCTCGATGTAAGCCTGCCCGTCCCGGCTGAAGTCGACGTTCTCTAGGTTGCCGGTCCTGGAGAGCATGTGCACCCCCTCGCGCGGGCCGCCGCCGGCCGGCGTGAATGCGTACTCGAGCATCGTCAGGTTGAGCGTCCCGTTCTTGCCGATGAAGCGCGCCCCCCATTGGTCGCTCCAGTGCCGCTCGGGAATCGGCGAGCCTCCCCACGTGCGGTGCTCCCAGCTCACGTCGAGGTCGGGATAATGGAATACGCTTCGAAGCGTGTCGGAGATGTTGGAGGAGGAGTCCTTGTCGACGTAGATGCCGCCCGTCGACCGGATGGATTCCGGCCACCCGAGCCCAAGCAGCCAGCGCACCTGGTCGACCATGTGCACCCCCAGGTTTCCGATGATGCCATTGCCGTACTCCATGAAGGGGCGCCATTCCTTCTCCTCCTTCATGGCCTTGAAAGGCGTCAGCGGCGCGGGTCCCGTCCACAGGTCGTAGTCCAGATGGGCGGGCACCGGCGCGTCGGGGATGATCCCGGTCGGCCGGTCGGCGAGGTAGCTGTAGGTCTCGACCAGCCCGATCTTGCCCAGCCTGCCGCTGCGGATGTACCTGTCGCGGGCCTCGAGGTACAGGGGATTGCTGCGCCTCTGGGTGTTCACCTGGACGACCCGGCCGTATTTGCGCGCGGCGGCGACGAGCGCCTCGCCCTCGATCACGTCGACGCTCACGGGCTTTTCCAGGTAAAGGTCCGCGCCGGCCTTCATCGCGGCGATGGCGGGCAGGGCGTGCCAGTGGTCGGGCGTCGCGACGATGACGATGTCATGCTCGCCCGAGGCCAGCATCTCGCGGTAGTCCGCGAAAGTCCGGGGCGCCATCGTCTGGTGCCTGGCCACGGCCTTCAGCGTCTTCCGGATCGAGTGCTCGTTGACATCGCACAGCGAGACGAAGCTCACCTCCCCGTTGCGCGCGAGGGCCTCGAGGTTGACGCCTCCATACCAGCCGCAGCCGATGATGCCGACCCGGGGTCGCGCCTTTGAGTCGGCGGAGAAAAGGCGCGATCCGGTGGCGACCGCGGCGCCGGCCGCGGCCAGGGAGGAAACGAAAGTGCGTCTATTCATAATTGGGGGTCGAAAGGCAGCTGCACTACGGGGCGGAGGCGGGGAAATCTATGGGCTTCGGCCCGCATTTCGACGCTATATTTCGATTCCAGCGGTTGCCGTGAAGGGAATGGGTGGCGATGGGCGATCCTGGTCGCGGCCGGCAGGCTGGTATCCAAAGGCTGGCCCCAGGCCCTGAAATGGGCTTTCGGACAGGAACCCGAACGCGCAGGACGGTACCCGTGGCAAGGCATGCCACCCGACAGGGTCCAGCTTACCGGAACCTCGGGAGGCGCAGCTTCCCGCGCCTCGAGCAGCGGCAGGCTCCAACCTGCCGGGATTGCTGGGCCAGACGGGTAATCACGGCCGCGGGCGGAGACCGCCCGGCAGTGGCCGAACCCGTTCGCCCTGGCCAACCACCGCGACGCGGCGGTTGCCCATCAAGCCATGCTATCCTTTGCCGCTGCCGCCTGACGAGCCGCCGCCTGTCAAGGTCGTGAGATTGAGAACAATGGACGGGTTGATGGGCAAGCTTGGCATACCGGTGCTCCCGCCGGTGACGCATGACTGATACAGATTGGGCACTGCAGTATCGACCTCTTTCTGGAGTCCACCTTTTGGATTCTTCTTGGCCTTCAGGTCCCTGAATTTGCCATGGGCAGTTGCCGACGCTGGTTTCTTTGAGGTATGCATTTTTTTGAACTCCTGACGTTGTGGGGCCTGGCACCGTTGACGGGAGGTGATCACTTCCCGCCTGGATTAAATTTTGCTCCGGGAATCCTCGGAGCCCTTGCTTCTAGGCGTCAATATATTATACGCAAATGACTTCTATTATCCATAAGACATTCGCTCACAATCCAATAGGAGCATATTGAGCTTCGATGCAATCCAGGGCGAACCTGGGCCTGGCATGCGCAATCCGCCCCCTTCATGCCGAGGACTGCCATGTCATCCCTCGCAATTCAGCAAGACAACGACCGGGTGGCCTAGATTCCCGAGCCGTGTCCTATACGATAGCCGCGCAGTCCGAGCATGAAGACCAAGGCCGGATACATGGATGCAAATGCCCACAGGAACGTGTTCAGCCTCATCAGGAATGCGTTAAGAATGGGACGGCACGAATGCCGCTGGAAATTGCAGGAAGAGTAGGTGAAGCCCCCCTTTGGGATCGTCGCACACGCGGCGCACGCGGCCTGGCTGTTCAGCCGGCGTTTGACCTGATGTCAGTCCGTCACGATGCGGCTTCCCGCATTACAGGACGGTTTCCAGGGCTTAGCTGGCCAACTGGTCTTCTCCGGCGCCAGCGCGGTCAATGAGCTCGGACTCGGCCATGATCCAGCAATGCAGGTTTAGCGGAGTGACGATCTTGCTGTCCCGCGCAAATTCATCGGCGCGCCGGGCGACGAGCAGTTGCAATTGCGATAATTCGTCGGACGGAAATTCGGCGTCTTGATCCATGCTTTGACGGCAGCGGCCAACCCGGGGCGGCCAAAATTACGGACGCGATCGGCTCGTTCCGAGCGACCCGATCACCGATAGGGCCAGTGCCTGCGCCTCGCGATAGCGAATGGAAAAGTGGGACTGCAGAATGCGAAAGCGGGCGCACAGGTTGCGCACGACGGCGGCCGAACGTCTGATCAGGAGCACGGTGAGGATCGAGGTGGCCTCGGCGTAGAGAGCCTTCAATTCACCGATGCATCGTTTGAGCCCGCGGATTTCCTGGGCGCGGAATGCCCCAGGCGAACTGATTCGGAGTCTTTTGGTGCGGTTTTTCACGCCGTGAGCTTACCTGTCTGCCGCCCATGTTGCTATGGGGTGGACAACCCCCCCAATCCTTGGCGCGCTTCCCACTTTGGTCGTGTCGCAATAACCTCCGGCGATTTGCATCTCATGTTCGACGCTTTTGGTCCCGAACCAATAAGTTGAGGCTGCTGATGGGACCGCGAGGACATCCGGTCAGGTTCGCGTGCCGGAGGCGACGCTCAGATTCGCTGGTTCCGCAGCCGCAGGGCATTGGTGATCACGCTCACCGAGCTCAGGCTCATCGCGGCCCCCGCTATCATCGGATTGAGGAGCAGGCCGAACAGGGGATAGAGCAGCCCTGCGGCGATCGGCACGCCAAGCGCATTGTAGAAGAAGGCGAAGAAGAGGTTTTGCCGGATATTCCGCGTTGTGGCGCGGCTCAGGTGAATCGCCCTGACCAGGGCGCCAAGGTCGCCCTTCACAAGGATGAGGCCCGCGCTTTCGATCGCGACGTCGGTCCCGGTGCCCATGGCCACGCCGACATCGGCCTCCGCCAATGCCGGGGCATCATTGATCCCGTCGCCGGCCATCGCCACCCTGCCGTCCTTCGCCTTCGCGGCTTTCACGATCTCCAGCTTGCCCTTCGGCTCCATGTCGGCGTGCACCTCGTCGATCCCGGCCAGCTTGGCGACGATGCCGGCGGTCTTCGCCGAATCACCCGATGCCATCGCGACCCGGATGCCGAGGCGATGCAGCTCATCCACGGCCTCCTTCGCCCCGTCCTTGATCGGGTCGGCGACCCNNCGGCCACCAGGATCACGGTTTGTCCCAGGTCCCGCAGCGTCGCGGCCTCCGTTTCCCAGTCCTGGTCGATTTCGACACCGGCGGCGGTGAGCCAGGCTTCCTTCCCGATGCGGACCGTGTCCCCGCCGATCTGGCCCGAAACGCCATTCCCCGGGATCGATTCGAAATGGTCCACCGGCCGCAAAGGGATCCCTCGCGCCTCCGCGGCCTTCATCACCGCCCGCGCGAGCGGGTGCTCGCTCTGGTTCTCCAGCGAGGCGGCCAAGGCCAGCGCGTGGATCTCGTCGCCGCCCGGGCCGGTCCAGAAACTGATGACCTTGGGCTTCCCCTCGGTCAAGGTGCCGGTCTTGTCCACGACGATCGTCCGGACCTTCCCCAGGGTCTCCAGGGCCGCCGCGCTCTTTATCAGGATGCCCTCCTGTGCGCCGCGGCCCACCGCGACCATGATGGAAATGGGCGT
>PLKS01000145.1 GCA_003140665.1 Opitutaceae bacterium | reverse complement strand
CTTCGTCTTCCAGGAGCCGACGCTGCTCCCGTGGCTCACCGTCTCCCGGAATGTCGAGCTGCCGCTCCGCCTCCACGGGACCGGCGGCGCGGAGCGCTCCGAGGTCGCGAGGAAGTCGCTCGCGCTCGTCGGGCTCGCGGACCGTGCCGACNNGCGCCAGCTCTCGGGCGGCCAGAAGATGCGGGTGTCGATCGCGCGTGCGCTGAGCGTGTCGCCCCGGATCCTTCTCCTCGACGAGCCTTTTGGGGCGCTCGACGAGATGACGCGCGACCACCTGAACGAGGAGCTCCTCGGCATCCGCCAGCAGCTGGCGTGGACGGCGTTCTTCGTGACGCATTCGGTGGCCGAGGCCGTTTTCCTCTCCAACAGGATCCTCGTCATGTCCGCCAACCCGGGACGGGTGCACACGGAGCTCAGGGTGGATCTCCCGTACCCGAGGACGGAGGACACGCGGCAGTCGCCCGCCTACCAGAGGCTCGTCGCCGAGGGCTCGAAGCTCCTTCGCTCGGTCGAGCGCCTCAAGCCATGAGCGCCCCGGCTACCAGGGCCCGGTTGCCGCGGATCGTCCGGCGCCTCCTTCCGCTCGCGACCGGCGTCGCCGTGATCCTCGTATGGTACGCCGTCTGCCTGGGAATGAGCTCCGAGCAGCGTTTCCTGCTGCCGGCGCCGCACGAGGTCGCCCGGGCCCTCGTCGACAAGGGGCCGGCGCTCTGGGGCGCCGCGCTCAACACGGGCGAGGGCGCGCTCCTCGGCTTTGCCGCCGCTGTGGCCCTGAGCTTCGTGATGGCGCTCCTCCTCTCCCTCTCGCCGCTGGTGCGCGCCAGCCTCTACCCATACCTGATGATCCTCCAGATGACGCCGATCATCGTGATGGCGCCGATCCTCATACTCTGGGTCGGGCCGGGGCTCAAGAGCGTGACGATCATCACCTTCCTGATCTGCTTCTTCCCGATGGTGGTCAACACGACCCAGGGCCTCATCTCCACGGACCGCAACCTCGTGGACTTTTTCCGCATGTGCAGGGCGTCGAAGCGCCAGGAGATCTTCCTGCTGCGCGTGCCCGCGGCGCTCCCCTACTTCTTCACGGGCCTGCGGATCGCGGGAACCCTCGCCCCCATCGGGGCGATCGTCGGCGACTTCTACGCGGGCAACTCCGCGGGAGGGCAGGGCGGGCTGGGATTCCTCACGATCATCTACAGCTCGCAGTTCCAGATGGCCGCCCTGTTCGCGACGGCGGCGGTGAGCTGCCTCCTGGGGTTCGTCTTCGTCGCGGGGGTCATCGCGCTCAGCTGGCTCTCGCTCCACAAATGGCACGACTCGTTCAGCCAGGCGGACCTTTGATGCATCCTCGCGGCACCCTCCGGCGCCGCGTTGCGCTCGTGGTGGCGGCCCTTGCGGCTCTCCTCGGGGGCTGCTCCAGGCCCGGGCCGGCGCCGGGGGCGTCGGCGGCCGGCGGCGCGCTCCCCAAGGTCCGCTTCAAGACGGACTGGTACCCGCAGGCCGAGCACGGCGGCTTCTACCAGGCCGTCGCCCGGGGATTTTACAGGGAGTCCGGGATCGACGTGGACATCGTGCCGGGCGGTCCCGGCGTTCCGGTCTCGCAGATCGTTCTTTCCGGCCAGGTGGACCTCGCGATGGGCCGGAGCGACGACATGATCGCCTGGGTGTCCAAGGGGCTGCCTTTCGTGGTTGTCGGCGTCTACATGGAGCGCGACCCCCAGGCCATCCTCGTCCACGAGGAAAGCCCGGTCAGGACCTTCGCCGACCTCAACAACCGGACCGTCATGGGGGTCGCCGGCTCGAACTGGATCGACTACATCAAGCTCCACTACCACATCGATTTCCGGCTGATCCCCTCGAACTTCGGGATCGCTCAGTTCATGGCGGACAAGGATTTCATCCAGCAGTGCTTCGTCACGAACGAGCCCTATTTCGTGCGGAAGAACGGGGGCCATCCGCGCACGCTCCTGATGTCCGACTCCGGCTTCAACCCGTACCGGGTCATCTACACGACGCAGCGCTACCTCCGCGAACACCCGGCGGAGGTGCGCGCGTTCGTCGCCGCCTCCCTCCGGGGCTGGGATGATTTCATGAACGGCGACCCGTCGCCGGCGAAGGCGCTCATCTCGAAGGCCAACGAGAACATGCCGGGGGAGTTCATGGACTACTCGATCAAGGCGCTGCGCGACTACCACATCGTGGCCGGCAGGGCCGATCTCGGGGAGCGTCCCGGATTGATGACGCGCCGGCGGATGCAGGAGCAGGTCGACGATCTTCTCCAGTTGAAGCTCATTCCGGAATTGCTCCCCGTGGATAAATTTGTTCGTTTTGATTTTATGCCGCCAGACCTGCAATCGGGGGCTCACTAGAAACTCATATGATATTAATAACCATGTAATTACGAGAGTCGAAACCGTAGATGGAGGCGTGGCATGGCGGGTGCTTGAAACGAACCAACCGATACCCACAAAACACCGAAATGATAAACCTGATTCCCACGAAAACTATCCTTAAAAGCACGGTCCTTCTCTGCACGGCCGGCATACTCTGCGCCGGATTGCACGCGCAGTCCTCGACGCCGCCCCCCGCAAATCCCCCGCCCGCGACCACCACGACGACCACCACCACCACTTCAAGCACGAGCGCCGCGCCGGCCGATCAGGTCACCACCCTTGAAAAATACACGGTGAGCGACGTTCCGCTCACCGAGCAGGTCCTTCCGACGGTGCGACCGGTGGGCGACGTCATGGGGGATGCCACCAGCATCATCGACATTCCCCGCTCGGTATCGAGCGTGAACGAGGCGTGGCTCAAGGATCGCATGGTGAAGAACGCGATGGATTTCGGCCAATTTGCCCCGGGCGTCTACTCGGCGGCCCAGTACGGCATTCCCGGCGTCCCGTTCATCCGCGGGGACCTGAGCGAGGTCTACGTCGACGGCCAGCTGTCGATGTTCTCGCGCAACAGCACGCCGCCGAGCTTCAACGGGGTCGAGGCGATGGATATCGTCAAGGGCCCGGGTTCGGCCGTCTACGGTCCGCAGGGCGAAGGTGCCGGCGGCTACGTGGACCTGGTCATGAAGCAGCCCTATTTCGACAGCTTCCACGGCGAAGTCGACGCCACGCTCGGATATTGGTCGAGCGGGCACGCCTATTCCAACCCCGAGGTCACGCTGGATTTTGGCGGCCCGCTGAGCGACAACTTTGCCTATCGGGTCAGCTACCTGGAGCGCTGGGGGGATGGGTACTACGAGAACCTCCACAACTCCACCCAGGACTTGTTCGCCTCCATGGCCTACAAGCTCACCAAGAACCTGAGGTTCGACGGCTGGTTCCAGATGTACTCGGACCGGACCAACGAGAACACGGGCGTCAACCGGGTGACCCAGCAGTTCATCGACCACGGCACCTATGTGGCCGGTCCCGCATCGCCGGTGACGTCGGGCCCGAACGCCGGTTACGGCTACGACATCGCAAACCCGGGCGACCCGGCGGGGACGTATGGCACCTATGCCGACGGCTCGTATTCCACCGTCGACACGGCCACGGCCCACGTCGTGAAGCTTCCGTGGACGGCCGCGCTCATCGGGCCCAACGACACCGCCCGCTCGAAGCTCTTCCAGGCGCAGCTCAAGGCGACGCTCGATCTCACGCCCGATTCCTTCCTCGTCAACCGCTCGCTCTTTTCCTTGGGAAGGTCGGACAAGTTCGAGACCTACGGGTATGACGAGTATGTGCCGCGCGACGAGGCGATCCAGGACCGTCTCGAATACCACAACATCTTCAACATAGGCCCGGTGGAGAACCATATCATCGTGGGCGCCGACTTCCGCTACTCATGGCTGATCTCCTACCAGGACTTCACGACGGAGCCCTTCTCGGACTACGACCTGAGCCAGTCTGCGGCCGGCATATTCTATCCGGGGTACGTCCGCGAGGGAAACACGTGGGGCGGCGGCGCCTCGATCCCCGGTGCCCCCGGCTTTTCCGCGAACGCAAGCGACCCGGACGAGGGCGCACCCTCCGGCGACCAGTGGTCCTACATCTACGACTCTGCGCTGTTCGCGCAGGATGTGATCAAGATCACCGACAAGTTCTCGATCACGCCGGGCTTCCGCTGGGACCATATCGATGCGACCGATTCCACGCCGCCGGTCATCGAGGACGGCTACTACGCCTACTTCACCTACTACCCGCTCGCGACGCCGATCTACATCCCGCGCGGCCAATCCAGCCCGCTTTACGTGGACGAGGGCGGCGACAACCATTCGACCTACCTCGGCTACAACATCAGCGGGACCAAGGAGGACGAGTCCTATTTCCTGAGCCTTTCCTACAAGCTCACCGACACGTCCTCCCTGTATGCGACCTATGACCGCGCCGACGCGATCCTCGGCACCTCGAATTTCGGCGGCCTGGACGTCAGCGCCACGTCCACCAACCTCGCGCAGTCGCTGAACCTCTCGTTGTCCGCGTTGAGCACCCTCTACGAGGTGGGCTTCAAGGAGAGCCTCCTCCACAACACGCTCTATTTCAGCATCGCCGGATTCCAGCAGACGAAGCTCGGCACGCAGATCGGCGGGGCGCTGGACAAGATCAAGGACGAGGGCATCGAGGTCGACGCGGTGTTCCAGCCCTCGAAGCAATGGACGGTCAACGGAAACTTCACCTACCAGGATGCGACGGTTTTCGGGGATTACTTCTTCCAGGAGACCGGCAACTATCTGGACAGCTACAACACGGACTACGTCGTGGACGGAAAGCCCGGCACCGGCTATGGCGAGCCGAACTTCACGGGATACGTGCCCCCAACGGGCAAGATGCGCGCCCCGGGCATCCCCCAGATCCAGGCCAACTTCTTCGTGGTGTACACCAGCCCAATGGGCTGGGGAGCCGGCATCGGCCCCCAGATCCAGGGCAAGCAGTATGCCAACGACCAGGAGACCCTCCACATCCCGACCGAGGCCGAATGGGACGGCTACCTTTTCTACGGCACGAGGAAATGGGACGTGCGCCTCAACATCAAGAACCTGCTCAACCAGAGGCTGCTCGACCCGATCGACGTGAGCTTTGCCGGCAACGACACGATCTACGTCCGGCCGCCGATCACCGCCTCGGTCACCTTCCGATACCACTTCTGACGGACGGGCCTCGAGCCTTCGGAAAAAGGGGCCCCTTGAGGCCCCTTTTTCATGCCTGACCTGCCCGTATCCCGGGGTCCCGGGTCATTGCCGCCCCGCGGTGATGAAGGCGATCAGGCCGGCCAGCTCCGCGTCGGTGTAATGGGGGTGGGGCTCCATCTTCGCGCACGGCACGAGCGAATTGGGATCCCTCACGTAATTCATGAAGAAGGGCCGGTCGAAAGCCGCGTAGGCGGCGATGACCTGGAAGGGCCGGGCCGCCTTGGTGCCCCCAAAGATGCCCAACGGCCCCTCATGGCAGCTGGCGCAGGAGTTTATCCATATTTCCCGGCCATCGCTGGTGGCCGGCGAAAGCGAGGCCCACACGCCCGAAAAGACCGGCTTGAAGCGGTCGGCATAGGACGCGACCTCGAGCGTCGTGACGCCCCAGGGCTTCTTGTGCTCGACGTCCCTGTACCTTGCAACCGCGGGCACGAGCTCCGCCGAGACCGTTATGACGTAGGGGCCGGGATTGTAGTCGAGGCCCTTCGGGGGCCAGTCCCGCGGTCCCTTGCCGTTGATCTCGAGGACGAGGAACGGGCGATACGTTGAGATGAAGCCGGGCGTGAACACCGAAGTGTAGCCGTCCTCGCACGTCGCCAGGATCGTGTCCGAGCCGGGAGCGACCGGGAGCGCCTTCCAAAGGTCGGAGAGGAACACGACCGTCAGGGACTGGGGTCCCTTCACAAATTCCCCGTCCAGCTTCAGCTCGGCGGTCGGCAGCGCGCGGAGCTCGGACCAGCGCGCATAGCGCGTCTCGCCGGCGGGCACGCCGGCCAGGCTCCCGGTCAACGCGAGATCGTCCGGGGAGCTTCTCTCGCGGTGCAGGTCGAGGGCCCAGGCCGTTCCCGACGCGGCGAGGGCGCACAGCAGGGCCGCGGTCGCGTGTCTTGATGTCATCGGGCCGGGATTGAGCACAAAGAATGCCCGGCGCGCGAGCACTGCGCTGTTGCGGGCGGCATGCCCCCCCATTAGGGACTTCAATCGCATGAGGCCCCTTAGATCGATCACCCTGGCGGCGGCCGGCATCGCGCTTCTCTGCGCAGGCTGCTCCAGGCAGCCGGCGGCCGCGCCCGAGTCCGCGGCGCCATTCAAGATGACGGTCCAGCTGGACTGGGTCGCCGAGCCCGAGCACGGCGGGATCTACCAGGCCCTCGCGAAGGGCTATTTCCGCGAGGCCGGCCTCGACGTGACCGTGATCCAGGGCGGACCGAATGCGTTCGTGATGCAGAAGCTCGCGACGGGAAAGGCGGACATAGGCCAGTCGGACAGCACCAACACGCTCCTCGCGATCTCCCAGGGGCTTCCCCTCATCCAGATCGGCGCCGTCTTCCAGAACGACCCTTCGGTGCTCATGCTCCACGCCGACAATCCCGTGAAGCGTTTCGAGGACCTGGATGGAAAGACCATCATGGCCCGTCCCGAATGGGCCTTCCTCCCGTACCTGAGGGCCAAGTACCACGTCAATTTCAACATCATCCCCCAGAACTTCGCGGTCGGCAATTTCATCGCCGACCCCAATTTCATCCAGCAGGGGTTCTACACCGCCGAGCCCTATTACATCGTGAAGGGCGGCGCGAAGTACCCCAAGTTCCTGTATGCCTGGGACGCGGGCTTCGACGCCTACACCGTGCTGGTGGCCAACCGCCCGTGGGCGGAGGCCAATCCGGCGCGGGTCCGCGCATTCCTGGCCGCCTACATCCGCGGGTGGAAGGACTACCTGGAGGGGGACCCGGCGCCCGCCCATGCACTGATGAAGCAGCTCAATCCGAACGACACGGACGACTTCCTCGCATTCTCGCGCAAGATGGTCGTCGATGAGAGGCTTGCGATCGGGCGGAAGGCGACGGACGATTCGCTGACGGGCCGGATCACTCCCGAGCGTTTCGCGCTCCAGATCCGCCAACTTGAGGACCTGGGTATCCTCCCCAAGGGCCGCCTCACCGTCGACCAGGTGATGACAACAAAGTACCTTCCTTGAAGACCCCGATGGCCATCCTTGCCGCTGCAGCCGCGCTCGCGCTCGCGGGATGCGGGCAGCTCGACCTGACGCCCGAGGGCGACCCCGGCCGCGTCCTCACGGGCCGGGTCGAGTTGAGCGACGGGGCGACGCTCCCGCCCGACGCGACAATAGCCGTGCGAGTCGTCGACGCCTCGAACACCGGCATGCCCCCCCAGGTGCTCGGCGCCCAGACCGTGCGCGGCTCCGGGGCGGAGTCGGTCGAGTTCCGCGTCGTGTACAGGGCCGAGGACGATCTCCTGAGGCGGGGGCTCAACATCGAGGCCCGCGTCTCGTACGGCGGGAAGGTCAGGTACGCCAACGTTAACCATTACGTCGTGACCCTCGCGAGCGCCGCGGACCCGCACCGGGTCACCGTGAATCCGATCGGGCCGTGAGAATCTGGTGCAACGCCGACTTCGGGCCGGAGGGAATGAGCCTCCTGGCGGAGGGCCTGCGGGCTCACAGCCTCGTGCTCTCCGACAAGAGGAACCGGTCCGTCCTCACGGCCGGGCAGCGGGACCCGGCGCTGTCGGAGGCGGACGTCGCGTTCGGCCAGCCGGATCCCGCCGACTGCCTCGAAAGCAGGAGCCTCCGCTGGATCGAGGTCTCGAGCGCCGGCTACACGCGGTACGACACCGATGCCTTCAGGGAGGGGATCCGCTCGAGGGGAACCCTGTTCACCAACGCCTCGCAGGTCTATGCGGACGCGTGTGCCGAGCACGTGCTTGCCATGATCCTCGCGCTTGGGCGGCAGCTTCTTCCGTCGTATGCGGGCCAGCTGAGAGACCGGGGATGGCCGTACAACGAGAGGCGCGCCGAATCGCGCCTGCTGACCGGAAGGACGGTCGTCATGCTTGGATTCGGCTCGATCGGCCGGCGCCTGGCGACGCTGCTGGGGCCGTTCGGGGGGAAGATCTATGCCGTCAGGCGGCAGATCCACAGCGAGCCCGGGGTCCATGTCGTCCCCGAGGCGAACCTGACGAAGGTCCTGGCGGAGGCCGACCATGTCGTCGACGTCCTTCCCGAGAACGAGGCGACAAGGAATTACGTCAACGCGCGGCGGATCGCCTGCTTCAGGCCCGGAGCCCGGTTCTACAACGTGGGCCGCGGGGCGACCGTGGATCAGGACGCGCTCATCGCGGGCCTCCAGTCGGGCAGGATCGGCGCGGCCTACCTGGATGTGACGGTTCCCGAGCCGCTTCCGCCGAGCCATCCCCTCTGGTCGGCGCCGAACTGCTTCATCACCCCCCACACCGCGGGGGGCCGCGACAGCGTGAACCTCGAGCTTGTCCGCCATTTCCTTGCAAATCTCGCCGTCTTCGAGAAGGGCGGGGCGATGACCGACCGGATCCTGTGACTTTTTCGTGGTAGAAAGGCCCCTCCGCGCCATTGGCGTTGTTTTTTGCTGGCATCCGGGGAATATTCCTGAGCGTAGTTCCTCATATCCCCGACCGCGCGGGACGGCATGGTGCCGCCCCACGACGGTCTTTCTCGGTAAACCAAAATCCAAATCTGTCATGACAAAATCGACACGTTTCATCGTCACCGCCGCGGCCTTCGCCGGGCTCTATGCTGGGTCCCTGGCCACTCGCGCCTTCGCCGATGACAAAGCCGGCAGCGGCGACTCGTCGTCCAAGGACGCGGGCAAGCACGACTGCAAGGGCCAGAACACCTGCAAGGGCCTTGGCGGCTGCAAGGCTTCAGACAACGGCTGCAAGGGCCAGAACTCCTGCAAGGGCAAGGGCGGCTGCAACACGAACAAGTCGACCTGATCGGGTCGGCTTAGTCCCGTCAGCATCAGCACTTTTTGAGCAACGCGGCCGGCCGATGGCCGGCCGCGTTTTTTTTCCGTGCCCGCCAACCGATTCAACGGACATTCGGACTACGGCATTGGCATCGGCCTGAGGGTTCCGCATTACGCGCACATCCTGTCCAAGAAGCCGGTCGTCGACTGGTTTGAGATCATCTCCGAGAACTTCATGGTCGATGGGGGCAGGCCCCTCGAGCTTCTCGACAGGATCCTGGAGCAGTACCGCGTGGTGCAGCACGGGGTCTCGATGTATTTCGGCTCCGCGGACAAGCCGGACCGCACGCACCTGAGGCGCCTGAAGGCCCTCGTGAAGCGGACGAAGACCCCCTGGGTTTCCGACCACCTCTGCTGGGGAAGCGTCGACGGCACCTACACCCACGATCTCCTGCCGATGCCGTACACGTTTGCGGCCGCGCGCCGGACCGCGGAGAAGATCCGGCAGATCCGCGACACGCTCGAGGTTCCCATCTGCGTTGAGAACGTGAGCAGCTACGCCGAGTTCCACGTCTCGGAAATGACCGAGTGGGAATTCCTGACGGAGGTGGTGGAGCTCGCCGACTGCGGCATCCTGCTTGACGTCAACAACATATACGTCTCATCGAAGAACCACGATTTCAATCCCTACGACTACGTGAACAACGTCCCGCACCACCGCGTGGGCCAGATGCACGTCGCCGGTCACACAAAGTTCGAGAAGTACATTCTCGACACCCACGATCACCCGGTGCTCGACCCGGTCTGGAAGCTCTACGCNNAAGGCGAACGAATTCATCGACGGCGCGAAAAAGGCCGCGGTGTGAAGAGCCCCCCCAAGCACGCCCCCTCCCGCATCGCGTCCACGGAGGACCTGAGGACGTTCCAGAGGATGATGGCATCCGCCCTCGTCAGGCCGCTCACCTCCGACGACAAGCTCCAGCCGAGGTGGATCGACGGCCGGCCCATGGACGAGGTCGCCTCGGAGTTCATAAAGCCGAACGACCGGCTGACGTCGTTCGAGCGGCTGCAGCTCTACAGCAGGATGTACTGGTTTCGGCTTTACGACGCCATCCGGGACGACTGCCCGGGCCTCGTCGCGGCCCTTGGCGAGCGCACCTTCATGCACCTGTCCCAGGCCTACCTGGCGCGGTATCCCTCGAGCTCGTTCACGCTGCGCGACCTCTGCTCGCGGCTGGGTCAGTTCATCCTTGAGAAGCCGCGGCTCACGGCGCCGCGGACCGCGCTTGCCGCCGAGATCGCCCGGTTCCAGTGGGCTCAGACGGTCGCGTTCGACGGTGAGTCGCGGCCGGTGATCGCCGCCTCGCAGTTCGCGCGCACGCGGCCCTCCCGCCTCCGGCTCGGGCTGCAGCCGTACGTCACGCTTCTCGCGCTCCGATATCCCGTCGACACGTACGTGCTTGCCCTCAAGCGCCGCGACGCCCTTCGCTCGGAGGCCAGCAACACCCCCGACGCGGTCGCGGCCGTCCACCGGAAATCCAGGCGCACCGCGCTGCCGCGCCCCAGGCGGACCTGGGTCGCCGTGCATCGGCACAACAACCGCCTCTTTTACAAGCGCCTCGATCCCGCGGCGTTCCGGATCCTCGAGTCGCTGGCCCGCGGCCTTACGCTTTCGCGGGCGATCGCGGCGGCGGGCCCAAGGGTCAGGCCGGCGCAGGTCAGGGACTGGTTCACGTCGTGGATGGCGCTAGGCTGGTTCTGCGCCCCCGGGAATAAACGGCGCCGGGCCGCATCCTGACTCCATATCCCGCCCCACGGTTGCCTCAACCCCCCCCCATGACCCTCCTCTCCAAGCTCCACGCCCTCCTTGCGACAATCGGCAAGTTCCTGCAAAGCCCGCTCCTCCTCGTGATCCGGCTCTACTGGGGCTGGCAGTTTTTCATCGATGGCAAGGGAAAGCTTCAGAACCTGGACAAGGTGGCCTCGTATTTCGCGACCCTTAACATTCCGATGCCCAGGGCGAACGCGATCATTGCGGCCGTGATCCAGTGCGTGTGCGGGCTGCTGCTCCTGGCGGGCCTCTTCACGCGCTTCGCGGCGCTCGCACTGATCGGCATCATGTGCGTCGCCTACGCGACGGCGGAAAGGGAGGCGCTCCGAGCGATCTTCAGCAATCCCGACAAGTTCCTGGGTGCCGACCCGTTTCTCTTCCTTTTCGCGGCCGTCATCGTCTTTGCCTTCGGTCCCGGCAAGATCTCGCTCGACGCGCTGTTCTGCAGGAACAGGAAGGAATGACGCGCCGGCGGACGATCGGCCCATCGCCCCTCCATCCCCGCTGCGCTCAGCCGCAGAGGTCCTCGTAGGCGTAGGCGAACGCCCCGTAAACCAAGGGAATCGCGACGAAAATGCCCACCCCGAGCGCGATGATGCCGAGAAATATGAACAGGACGCCGAGAAGCGCGAGTCCGAGGACACGCCACCATTGCCCCGTGATCACGCGCCGGCTCGTCTCCATGGATTCCCAGATTCCAAGGCGCTTGTCGGTGGCCAGTATGTAGGCGAACGCATAGGCCACTATCAGGTAGATTCCCGGCAGGATCAGGAGGCACAGCCCGACCACCACGAAGAGCGCGACCAGGAATCCCGTCGCGACCAGGGGGAGGAAGGCCCTGGTGAATCCGGCGAAGGCGTCGCCGATCGTCGTCGGCTGGCCGCGGATCTTGAGCAGGATGTAATAATACCACCCGCCGGTTATGACCCCTCCAAAGAGGGGACTGAAATATTTCAATCCCAGGAAGCGGGATCCCAGGACGGCAAGAATCACCGCCATGAGCGCGCTCACGCCAACCAACGGCCAGAAGTTGGACTTCAGGAGCCTCCAGCTGCGCTCGTAGCAGCTGAAGACGTCCAGCGTGCGCGCCCCGCCGCCGGCGACCGCGCCCATGGGCGGAGGGGCGGCCGCGACGCCCGTCCCCGTCAATTCGGGGAAATCCGCGACTCGCCTCCATTCATCGGTTCCATGCGCCTTGATCTTTGTCTCCGGATTCGCCCGCCCCCCGGCGACCCACGCCCGGACCTGTTCGGCCGAAACGGGGCCGTACTCCTTCCCGTCTCCGCCAATGATCGTGTACATGCGCCGACGACATCATGGGCGCCCGGCTTCGTCAATCGCGGCGCCTCGCCGAGGGAATCGACCGGCCCCGGAATTCCCGTCCCCTCCCGGGCGACGGTTACGGCTGCGGCGCAACGCCGGCGGCGCGGGCGACCGCCTGCCGCGCGAGGACGCAGTCGTAGCGTGCCTGCAGGCGCCCCAATTCGGCCGACCGGAGCGTGCTCTGCGCGTCCAGCAGCTCGAAGTTCGTTATGACGCCGTTGGCATAGCGGGTCTGCGCGAGGGCCTGCGCCTCCTTCGCCTGGGCCACGAGCGTGTCGGCGCTGCCCAGCCTCGCCTTCGCCGCGTTCAGGTCCGCATAGGCGTTCGCGACATCCGTCGTTATCGTCTCGCTGAGCTCGCGTTCGCGCGCCTGCGCCGACCGGACTCCGGCGTCCGCCTCGATGCGGTCCCCCGTCACCCGCCGTCCCGTGAAGATCGGCACCTCCAGGGACAGGCCCGCGGTGACGTATCCCCTGTTGTCGTAAAGGTTGGGCACAACCCCGTTCTCGACGCCGCCGGTCACCTGTGCGTCGAGCGACGGCCGGTTGCCGCGGTCGGCCGCGTCCAGCTTCAGGCGCGACGTCTGCTCATCGTCGCGCGCAAGCTTCATCTCGGGCCGGTTGTGCAGGCCGTCCGAGATTGCGACCGTCTCGGGTATGGCCGCCGCATCCGCATCAAAATCCCCCGCGATGTCGAGCGGCATGCCGAGCTGCCTCCCAAGCAGCTGGCGGAGGCCGTTCTCCTGCTTCTCGAGCGAGGCGAGCGTGTCGGTGAGGTGGTTCCGGGCGTTGGCCAGGCGGACCTGGGTGGTCAGGACATCGAACTTTGTCGCGCTGCCCGCCCCGAATTTCCTCTGCGAGATGCGGAGGGCCTCCTCCAGGGCGCCGATTTCCTCCCGGGCGACATCGGCGGAACTGCGCAGGAGCAGGACGCCGTAGAACGACTGGATCACCTGATAGCCGAGCTGGTGCTCCGTGTCCTCAAGCGCGTCCTTCGCCGTGATCTGGCCGGAGCGCGCCATCTCCACGATCTTGTCGGTCCGGCCGAAGTCCGTGAGCAGCTGCCTCGCCGTGACGCTCAGCCCGTAGGCGTCCTGGACGTTCTCGTAGATCGCGCCGCTTGGTCCGCCGGGAAACGAGAAGGCCACGTAGGGACGCAGCGAATTATAGGTGTAGCCCGCCTGGCCGCTCACCTGGGGAAGCCGGTCCGCGTTGGACTGCATCGTGCGGGCGCGCGCGGCATCGATGGCGGAACGCGCGGCGTCGATCGATGGGTACCGGGCGAGGACCGTGTCGATGGCCTGCGCAAGCGTCAGCGGCCCCGCGGACGGCTCCTGCGCCCATGCGGGCGGGGCAAATGCCAGCGCGAACAGGGCCCCGGCGACCATCGCCCATCCCTGCATGCGAACCGTCTCAGAAATGACTTTGTACATTCGTGGAGAGATGATTAGGTGCCTAATCATCAAGAATTGCAAGCGTTGTGAGACCGGGGGGCACGCGACGATCGGTGCCGCGGGCCCGGCTCGGACGGGTTCATTGCCTGTCGAAGTAATTGACCGGCAATTCAATCCATTGGCCCGGGCCAAGGTCCCCCAGCTCAAGGTCCCCGAAGCGCGCGCGATGGAGCGCCAGCACTTCGCAACCCAGGCCGGCGAACATCCTCCGGACCTGGCGATAGCGCCCCTCGGTGATGACGAGCTCCGCCACCCGCTCGCCGATGCTGCGCAGTGCGGCAGGCGCGCATGGCTTTTTGTCCCCCGGAAGCATGAACCTGCCGCTCGCGAAGATATCCTCCGTCCCGGGCGGGAGCTCCCGGTCGAGCGTCGCGCGATAGACCTTGGGCACCTTGTGCCTTGGCGAGGTCAGCCGGTGCACGATCTCGCCCCGGTCGGTCAGCAGCAGGAGCCCGGTCGTCTCCTTGTCGAGGCGGCCCACGCTCGTCACCGGCGGGTTCCTCCGCTGCCAGCGCGCCGGGAGCAGCCCATACACGCTCGGCCCCTCCGCGGTGTCATGCGAGCATACGAGGCCGGCCGGCTTGTTGAGCAGGAGCAGGATCTCCCCGGGNNGTCCGCCCGCTCGCCGGGGTCGGCCATCGGGGCGCCCCGCACCGTCACGCGGCCGGTCCCGAGCCACTCCCGGACCTCGGACCGCGTGCCGTAACCCAGGCTGGCGAGGAGCTGGTCGACGCGTTGCATGGCGGTGGATTGGGGCAGGGTCGGCCCCTGTTTTCAATCCGCCGCTTGAAGGGCAATCTGACGCCCCGCCAAGAATAGTCTCGGCAACAGGGCCGCCATTTGGGATGTCTTACCCTCACGACAATTATGGCAGTCTGGGAATATANNGGCAGCCCGACAATCCCCTGGCGTTTTCCGGGCTTGCGAGGCGCTCGACGCAGCGCGACTGGACCCTGGAGGACGCGGCGGCTGCGGCCGCGCGGACCGAGGCGGAGAAGCTCCGCGTGGAGTTCGAGGCGAAGTTCCGGAGCGCGACGGCCGCGTCGGCCCCCG
>PLKS01000117.1 GCA_003140665.1 Opitutaceae bacterium | reverse complement strand
TCCAGAAGGTCGACGGCGAGTTCCAGTTCTTCATCCAGGCCGGCGCATATTCGCTGCCGGCCCTTGGCTCGCCTTACCTTACCGCGGGTAATGCGACCACCGATCTCTACGGGCCGATGCCGCAGGCGTTCGTCAAGTTTGCGCCCACCGCCAGCTTTTCGATCGAGGCTGGGAAACTGCCGACGCTCATAGGGGCGGAGTATACGTTTACCTACGAGAACATGAACATCGAGCGCGGGCTCCTCTGGAACCAGGAAACGGCGGTCAGCCAGGGCGTTCAGGCGAACTACACGGCGGGCCCGGTTGCCTTCAACGTCGCGTGGACCGACGGATATTACTCGCAGCGCTTCAACTGGCTCTCGGGGGCCGCGACCTGGACGATCAACCCCGCCAACGCGCTTGAGCTCGTGGTGAGCGGAAACCTGGGAACCACCGACTATTCGAAATCCCTGGCCACGCCGATCTACCAGAACAACAACCAGCAGCTCGACAACCTGATCTACACGTACACCTCCGGTGCCTGGGTCATCCAGCCCTACCTGCAGTACACCGATCTCGCGTCCAACGGGGCAATCGGCGTCGGGAAGGACACGACGACGTGGGGCGCCGCGGTGCTCGTGAATTACGCGGTGCCCAACACCAACTACAACATATCCGGGCGCGTCGAGTACATCACGACGAGCGGCAGCAACACGGACGGATCGGCCAACCTGCTGTATGGAGCCGGGAGCAATGCCTGGTCGGGCACCCTCACGGCCACCTACCAGTCGGGCCCGCTGTTCACCCGCGCGGAGGTCTCCCTTGTCCAGGCTTCCAACACGACGAGCGGCTTCNNCGAACGGCACCGACACAAGCCAGTTCCGCTTCGCGGTGGAGGCCGGCATCCTGTTCTAGGCACGAAGAACGGCTTCTTTCCCGGCCACGAAACGCCGGGGTTATCCGAGTACGCCAGCACACACGGCCCGCGCCCCTGCCAGGGCGCGGGCCCTTTTATTTGATGGCCCACTCGGAGCCGATCCTCGGCCGGTCCTTGGTGTCCTTGAGATAGATGTAGGTCTTCACGGCGCGCTCCGGGAAGGGGCTTGCGAGCGGCACGGCTTCCAGGCGGTAGAGTCCCTCGGCCGTGCACTCGAGCACATCCAGGCGCGCGAGGCATTCGTCGTCGACGGACCAGACCTCGCCCATGACCCCCGTGTCGTCGTCGTCCTGGCGCACCATGCCGGGATAGCCGGAGAGATCGTACAGGGTGTAGCCGCGCGCCGTGCGCGCCTCATCGACAAATGCCTGGCCGGCGAGGAAGTGATGGTTGCCGCCGCCCCGCTTGAGGGTCCCGTATACAAAAACCAGGGTCATGGTTCGGGATAGGCGGCCGTGCCGCCTGACGCGGGAATCTCCACCACGACGGCGGTGGAGTTGTCCCGGCCCGAGGCCTGGACCGCCTCGTCGACGAGCCTCTGGGCAGTGCTCGGCCCACCCTCCGGGGCCGGGGCCATCCGGATGATCTCCTCGATCCGGCGGTCCCACAGGCCCTCCACCACCCCGTCGGAGCAGATGAGGAACCGGTCGCCCGCGCGGTGGGACACCGCGCCGACCTGGGGATCGATGAACTGGTGGCCGGCACCGAGGGCCTGGTTGAGCGCATTGCGCCTGGGATGCGCCCGCGCTTCCCGTTCGTTGATGTCGCCCTTGCGCCTCAGCCACCCCACGTGGGTGTGGTCGTGGGTGATCTGGCTGAGGGGGCCGTGCCTCGGCAGGTAATATATGCGGCTGTCGCCGACGTGGCCGAAATACAGCCAGCCGGGCCGGAACCAGCAGAGGCTGAGCGTGGCGCCCATGCCCCCGCATTCCTCGTAGGAACGGCCGAGGCTGAGCAGGTCGGCGTGTATGGCGGAGAACAGTTCCAGGAGGACGTCGGAGAATCCCCCCTCGATTCCGGCGGCGGAGAGCCTGAAGAGGCGCGGAAAAAGCCGGGTGATGCGGTCCGCTGCGATGCGGCTCGCGAACTCCCCCGACCGCGCTCCGCCCATGCCGTCGCTCACCGCGAAGACGAAATCGGCGCCCTCCAGCGAGGCGTGGCCGGTCTTCCCGAGGTGGCTCACCTCATGGCCGTCAAACTTGAGCCCGAGGAAGGCATCCTCGTTGTTGGGGCGGAAGCGCCCGGAATGGGTCAGCCCCGACCATCGGAGGCCCGGCGGGGGCATCGTGGCCTCGGGGCTGGGCGCGCTCTCGCCGGCGGAGTTCATTGGGCCGCCGATGGCTTGAGCGACACGGCGCCGGGGCCGCCCTCCAGCAGCGTGGCAAACTCGAAATCGATGATGCAGAAGCGCCCGTCGGAATTGCGGTAGGTGATGTTGCGCAGGTCGCGGTCCTCGTGGCGCACGCCGTAGGGCTCCAGCTCGGCGAACAGCTCGGCCTGCCTTTCCGGATTCACGCGGTCGACGCGGGTGCCGCAGTTCGTGGTTATGATCTTGAGCTGACCGGGGTCGGATTCCAGCAGGCGCGGCACGAACGGGCATCCCTTTTTCTCCAGGTGCTGCAGCACCCGGACCTCCTGCTCGAAGCGCTCCCTGGCCAGGTGGCCGCGAAAGGTCTTGTGCACGCGCCCGTCGTAGCTGATTCGGACCAGCGCGCGGGGCGTGTCTTTCATTTCATGCATTCGGGAGGGTGCCTGACAGTTCCTTCATGCCTACGGGCTGGCAAGCACGCGCGCTGCGCCGATCACGCCGGCGTCAAATGAATTTGGCGCCGCGAAGTCAGATATGCGGTGGACTTGGCGTTGCCTCTGGCACGCAAGGTGCTGAATTGGGGGTTCTGAGTTTTTCGTCTTCGGTCGGGCGGGGCCACGACATGCCTCGCGGGTGCGCTGCGGAATGCTCTGCCCCTTTCCGCCTTAAATCATTTTACCATGGCCAAATACAAACTCGAATACATCTGGCTCGACGGCTACACGCCGCTTGCGAGCCTGCGCAGCAAGACCCAGATCAAGGAATTCTCGAGCTTTCCCAAGCTCGACGAGCTGCCATTCTGGGGGTTTGACGGGAGCTCGACCCAGCAGGCCGAGGGGAAGACTTCCGACTGCGTTCTCAAGCCGGTCGCCGTCTATCCCGACATCACGCGCAAGGACGGCGTGCTGGTGATGAGCGAGGTGATGATGCCGGATAGCAAGACGCCGCATCCCTCGAATTCGCGCGCGACGATTCCCGATGACCCGGACACCTGGTTCGGTTTCGAGCAGGAGTACTTCTTCATGAAGGACGGCTTCCCGCTGGGCTTTCCCACGGGGGGGTTCCCGAGCCCGCAGGGCCCGTACTACACGGGCGTGGGCTACAAGAATGTCGGCCCCATCGCCCGCAAGATGGTCGAGGAGCACATCGACATCTGCCTGGCCGCGGGCATCAACCTCGAGGGGATCAACGCCGAGGTCGCAAAGGGCCAGTGGGAGTTCCAGATCTTCGGCAAGGGCTCCAAGAACGCGGCCGACCAGATGTGGGTTGCGCGCTACATCCTCACCCGCCTGGGGGAGGGCTACGGCATCGACATCGAGCTGAGGTGCAAGCCGATCCTCGGGCCCTTCAGCCAGCCGCTGGACTGGAACGGCTCCGGAATGCACTCGAACTTCTCGACGAAGTACATGCGCGAGGTGGGTGGCAAGGCGTACTTCGAAAAGCTTATGGCGGCATTCAACCAGTTGCGCGACGAGCACATCGCCGTGTACGGCCCGGAGAACCATCTCCGGCTTACCGGCCTTCACGAGACCCAGTCGATCGACAAGTTCAGCTACGGGCTCGGTGACCGCGGCGCCTCGGTGCGGATGCCGCACAGCTTCGTCAACAGCGGCTACAAGGGATACCTGGAGGACCGCCGCCCGAATTCGGCGGCCGACCCCTATCTCGTGGCCGGCCGGATCGTCAAGACGGTCCAATCGGTCCCGACGGGCTGAGCGCCCGGGGGCCCGGTCCCGGGGGGCGCCATCCCGCCGGTGGCGCCCCGGGATCCCGTTGGCGTAAGGGCCCGCGACGGCAGGATTCGACGCGCAGGATGTTCTTTCGTGTCATTTGGCCGATTTCATGGTTTATCGGTGCTCCAAATCCATGCCCCTTCGCGTCCTCATCCTCGGTGCCAACGGCTTCATCGGCAGCTCGCTCACCCACGCGATCCTAAAGCAGAAGGACTGGGAGGTGTTCGGGATGGACGTGGGCGACCACAAGCTGGGCGACTGCCTCGGGAACCCCCGGTTCAAGTTCGTCGAGGGCGACATCACCATCTCCCGCGAGTGGATCGAATACCACGTCAAGAAGTGCGATGCGGTGCTCCCCCTGGTCGCGATCGCGAACCCGGTGCAGTACGTGAAGGATCCCCTCCGGGTCTTCGAGCTGGATTTCGAGGCCAACCTCGACATCGTCCGCAAGTGCGCGAAATACCGGAAGCGGATCATCTTCCCCTCCACATCTGAGGTCTACGGGATGTGCCCCGACGGCGAGCTCGACGAGGCGACGAGCACGCTCGTGTACGGCCCGATCGAGCGGCAGCGCTGGATCTATGCGTGCTCGAAGCAGCTCCTCGACCGCGTGATCTACGCCTATGGCGTGCGCGACGGCGTGGACTACACCCTGTTCCGGCCCTTCAACTGGATCGGCCCCAAGCTCGACAACGTGTTCGAGCCGAAGGAGGGGAGCTCCCGGCTTTTCACGCAGTTCATCTCAAACGTGATCTTCGAGAAGCCGCTGCAGCTGGTCGACGGCGGCAGGCAGGGCCGGTCGTTCACCTTCATCGACGACGGCGTGGACGCCCTCCTGCGGATCATCGAGAACAGGGGCGGCAGGGCCTCGCGCCAGATCTTCAACATCGGCAACCCGAAGAACAACGTCAGCGTCGCCCAGCTCGCGAAGCTCATCATCGCCGCGTTCAGGGGGTTCCCGGAGTACCGCGCCCAGGCCGCGAAGGCGAGGACCGTCGTCGTGTCCTCGGGAAAGTATTTCGGGAAGTACTACCAGGACATCCAGAGGAGGGTCCCGTCGGTGGCCGCGATAAGGCGGCAGCTGGGCTGGACCCCCAAGGTGGACCTGAAGACGGCGATCCGGCTCACGCTCGACTACCACCTTGCCCACCGGGACTATAAGCTCGACTGAGCGCCATGTCGGTCCGACTTGCGCTCAAGGTTGATGTCGACACGGACCGCGGCACCCGAGTCGGGGTGCCCAACCTGGCGGCCGACTGCGCGGAATTCGGCGCCGCGGCCTGCTTCCTCTTCTCGCTGGGGCCCGACCAGACGGGTCGGGCGATAACGAGGGTCTTCCGGCCGGGATTCTTCAGCAAGGTCAGCCGGACAAGCGTCGTCGAGATGTACGGCGTCCGGACGCTCCTGAATGGAACGCTCCTTCCGGCCCCGCACATCGGGCGCCGCAATGCCGGGGCCATGCGGGCCACCCGCGACGCGGGATTCGAGGTCGGCATCCACTGCTACAACCACTATCGCTGGCAGGACTTCATGCAGGGGATGGACCTCGCGGCGGTCCGGGCCGAGTTCACGGCCGCCCGGGCCGAGTTCCGGCGGATCTTCGGGGTGGAGGCGGACACGGCCGGCGCGGCGGGATGGCAGAGCAATTCCCGGAGCCGCGAGGCCTACGACGAGGCGGGACTCCTTTATTCAAGCGACACGCGCGGGACGCACCCTTTCTTCCCCCGGATAGGCGGACGCGTGTTCCGCACGCTGGAGATGCCCAGCACGCTCCCTACGCTTGACGAGCTGATGGGCCGGCCCGGGTTCCCGGATTCCTCGATCGCCCGCCACCTGCATGGGCTCCTGCGCGCCGACAGGCTGAACGTCTTCACTCTTCACGCCGAGATCGAGGGGATGGGGCGCCGCGCGATCCTTCGCGAGTTCCTCGCGCAGTGCCGGGGCTCGGGCGTCACCTTTGTCCGCCTGGGCGACGAGGCCCGCTCGCTCCTGTCCGACCGGGCCTCCATCCCGGTATGCGAGCAGGGGATGGCGACAGTCGACGGACGCAGCGGCCTCGTCGCGGCGCAGGAGCCCGCTTCCGCGGCGGCACCCTGCCACCAGGCGCCGGACGGGACCAGGACATGAGCGGGGCGGGGGAGGCATCCCCGGTCTGGAGGCCGCGGCCCGCCGAGGAACGGGATGTTCCGGCGCTCGAGGCGCTCATTCCGGTCTCGGTCAGGGCATTGCAGGCCCCGCATTACTCCCCGGCGCAGATGGAGGCCGCGATCGGGACGGTGTTCGGCGTCGACCGGCAGCTCGTGCGGGACGGCACGTATTTCGTGGTCGAGCACGAGGGCCGCATCATCGGCTGCGGGGGATGGAGCATGCGCGCGGCGCTCTGCGGAGGCGACCAGGGCCGGGACGCGGAGGATCCCGAGCTCGATCCGCGCAGGGACCCCGCGCGCATCCGGGCGTTCTTTGTCCACCCGGCTTGGGCCCGCCGGGGGGTCGGGCGAAGCCTCATGGCCGCATGCGAGCGGGAGATTTCAGGGGCGGGCTTCCGGGCCGTTGCCATCATGTCGACGCTTGCGGGCGAGCCGCTTTACGCGTCCTTCGGCTACAGGGTTTCCGAGCGCTGCGCCGTCGAGATGGCGGGCGGCATGAGACTTCCCGTCCTGCGGATGGACAAGACGCTGTCAGGTCCGATCCAGCCGCCTTAGCAGCCACGCGCCGAGCGCGAGAAAGAAGATGTTCGGCGCCCAGAGGAGCAGGTCCGGCCGGTACTCGGGATGCTGGTCGAGCCACCCGACCATGGTGGTGAAGAAGTAATATCCCAGGGCCAGGATAACGGCGATCCCCAGGTTGGCGCTCGTCTCGCGCCGGGACACCTTGATCCCGAGGGGAATCCCGACAAACGCGAAGGTAAAGATGGCGAACGCCATGCTGAACTTGTCCTGGACGGTGAGCGCGACCTTCATGAGGTCGCGGTCGTGCTGCTTCTCCGTGCCCGGCTTCGGGCTGTCCCGCTCGATCCTTGCCTTTTCGGCCATGAGCTGGCCATAGGTCATCCACTGCGTCTTCTGGTGGACGGTCGGCGCGCCGAAGAACCTCGCAAGGGAAAGGCGGACCGGGTCGACCTGCCCGAACGAGCTCACCATCAGGGGCTGCGAGAAATCCTCCGGTTTTTTCCTGTCATGCTCCTCGACGCGCGCCTTGGCCAGGGTGACGATCAGCTCGTTCGCCACCTCGTCGTAGTCGACCCGGCCCGACTCCGCATGAATGAACCGGATCACCTGGCGCCTTTCGTCGAGCTGCCAGAGCCAGATGTCGCGAAGGTCCGATTCCTTCATCGACCCCACATAGATGACGTAGTCCGGGAATTCCCGGATGAACTTCTTCGGGACGATGAAGCTGAGCGGGTTGGCGCGCATGGCGGACACGAGCTCCTTCTCGTACTGCACCTTCGCCCACGGCATCGACTCGAAGTTGACGGCGAGCCCGACCGCGACCCCCAGGACCGCCATGGCGAACACCGGCATCGCGATCCTCGGGACGCCCAGGCCCGCCGCGCGCATCGCGGTGATCTCGCTGTCCGACGACAGCCGCCCGAACGTCAGCAGGACCCCGGTCAGCGTTCCCAGCGGAAGCGCGTACGACATGACGACGGGCAGCAGCAGCAGCACGAGGCGCCCGAACGTGACGAACCGCAGCTGCCCGGCGAGCAGGGGGCCGAGCAGCTCGCGGAGTATGTTCCCGGCCATCAGCACGAAGGCGAACAGGCAGACCGCCGCCGCGCACGTGGTCAGGATGCTCTTGAAGATGTGGCGGTCCAGCAGGTTCACGTGGCCGTCTTGACCATCGCGACGTGCGCGGTGCGGATCAGGGTCTCCACGCTGAAGGGCTTGTCCAGGAAATGCCGGACGCCGTTCGCCGCCGCGTGCTCGCGGTTCTCGCTGGTGGCCATTCCGCTCGCGCCGACGATGGGCAAGTCCGGCCGCAGGTGGCGCAGCGCCACGATCGTCTTCCCCCCGCCCATGCCCGGCATCTGCATGTCGACGACCGCGAGGTCGAACTGCGTCGCGGGATTCCTGAGCAGGGCGACGGCCTCGGCGCCGTCCGAGGCCGTCGTCACGCGAAAGCCGAAGGCCTCGAGCGAGCTCCGCATGATGAGACGCACCGACTCCTCGTCGTCCACGACGAGGACGTGCTCGCCTTTCCCGCGCGGGATGGGAATGGGGCTCCTCGAGCGGCTCCCGCGGACCGCCTGGGACAGGCCGGACTCCGCCGTGGGAAGAAAGACAGAGAAGGTCGTGCCGGCGTTCTCGGCCGACACGAACGTGATGAACCCGCGGTGGGACTTCACGATCGAGCGCGCCGTCGAGAGGCCGAGCCCGCTGCCGCGGCCGACCCCCTTGGTGGTGAAGAACGGGTCGAAAATCTGGCCCCTCAGGATGTCGGGAATGCCGCAGCCGGTGTCCGACACGTCGATCCGGATGAAGTCGCCGGGCACCGCGTCCGGGTGCGGCCGGGGCGCCGAGGCCGGCACCGACGCGAGCGCGGCCGAGATGGCGAGCCTGCCGCCCGCGGGCATGGCGTCGGCCGCGTTGACGGAGAGATTGAGCAGCACTTGGTGGAGCTGGGTGGGGTCCCCGGAGATCGCGGGCAGGTCCGGGTTCCTCTGGATATCGATCCGGATCGACTTCGGCAGGGTGCTGTCGAGGAAGGTCCGGATGTCCTTGAAGAGCGTCGACAGCTTGACCGCAACCCTCGGCCCCTCCATCCCGCGCGCAAAGAGGAGGATCTGGCGCACGAGGCCCGCCCCCCGCTTCGCGCTGGCCGAGATGACGTCGAGGAGCTGGACCGACTCCTTGTCGGGCGCCTTGTCGGACAGGAGCTCGCCCGCCATCATGATCGGCGCAAAGACGTTGTTCAGGTCGTGCGCGATGCCGCCCGCGAGGGTCCCGATGCTCTCCAGCCGCTGGTTCTGGACCACTTGGAACTCAAGGAGCTTGCGCTCGGTGATGTCCGTGATGAAGCCCTCAAAGAGCCGGACCTGGCCGTCCGGCCCCGGGATCGACCGGCCCCTTTCCTGGACCCACTTGACCGCGCCTTCCCGGGTGCGGATCCGGTACGTGAGCTCGAACGCATCGCCGCGCTCCAGGCTTCGCGTGTCGATCTCGCGCACGGCCTTCCTGTCATCGGGATGGATGATTTCCTCGTAGCTCGTGTGCCGGTTGCCGATGATCGCCCCGGCGTCGTAGCCCGTGAGCTCCCTGCAGCCGTCGCTCACGAACTCCATCGTCCAGAAGCCGTCGTTTCGGCAGCGGTAGGCCATCCCGGGCAGGTTGCTGAACAGGGCCGCCAGCGAGCGCTCCTGCTCGCGCGACGCCGCCTCGGCCCTCCTGCGCTCGGTGATGTCGCGCTCGATGAACACGAAATACTCGGCCGCCGACGACGGGCTTGTCGTCGCCGTCGCCACGACCTCCACCCAGAACGGGGTGCCGTCCTTCCTGTAGTTGAGCAGCTCGGCCCGGACCGGTGTCCGCGCGCGCAGCGCCGCGGAGATCCGCAGGAGCTCCGGCCTGGAGGTATCGGGGCCCTGCAGGAACTGGAGCGACCGGCCGACCGCCTCCTCGGCGGAATAGCCGGTGGCTTTCTCAAATGCCGGATTGACAAAGAGGATGCGCGGCCCCGGCTCGTCGACGGGATCGACCTCGGTGACGATCACCATGTCGTTCAGCCTTTCGATGGCGGCGCCCACCACGTCGGACGGAAGGGCTGTCCCAAACGGGTTTTGCGCGACGGGAGGCAGTTCCTGACGCATAAACCCCGGGTTATAGGGACCGGGGGAACGATGCGAAAGCGAATACTTCAATTATTGTCGCCATGGCCGCCCGTCAGGGGGCAGATTTTTTGAACGCAGCGGGCGACCCGCTGTCCACGGGACCTCGTCCGCACTCCATGCATTTCCGCCCAGCCCTCTTGCTAGCCGTTTGCGCCGCGCTTCCTGCCGCGGCGGCCCGGGCCGGCACGCCCGCCCCGGAGGCCGTGTCCGAGAGCATGCCCGAGCACCGCCTGAAGGAGATTGCCGAGCACCAACGCGTCCTCTTTGCCGATGCCGCCGCCCAGGGCAAGGACATGGACAGCATGGCGCTCAAGTCCGGGGTGGAGCAGCTCACGAACGAGTACGAGTCGCTCCTGCGCGACAATCCCGAGTTTGCGGCGGGCTACGCGTCCTACGGCTACATGCTCTGGAAGGTCAGCCTCCGAAAGCAGGCGGTCGCGATCCTCATGAAGGCAAACCAGCTCGATCCGGACATTCCGCTCGTGAAGAATGAGCTGGGCAACTACCTTGCCGAGGAGGGCAAACCCCTCGAGGCGGTCAACTATTTCCTGGCGGCGATCAAGCTGGAGCCGTCCGAGCCCCTCTACCATTACCAGCTCGGCACGCTGCTCTACGAGGCGAGGGACGACTTCCTGAAGTCAGGGGGATGGACACGGGCCGCCCTCGACCACTCGATCCAGGAGGCCTTCAGGAGGGCCGCCGACCTTGCGCCGGACCGGATCGAGTTCAGCTACCGCTACGCCGAGTCGTACTATGACCTCCAGGAACCCGACTGGCCGTCGGCCCTCAAGGCCTGGGAGGGGCTCGAGGCCCGCGCGCAGTCCGACATCGAGCGCCAGACGATGCGCCTGCACGAGGCGAACGTCCTGCTGGCCATGGCAAAGCCGGACGATGCGCGCCGGGTCCTGGGGGCCGTGACCGATCCCGCCCTGGAGTCGCAGAAGCAAAAGCTGGTTGCCCGGCTGGCTCCGGACGCCGGAAAGTAGCCGACGCATGGACTTCGACCCCCTATTCATCCGCAACGGGCTGATCATCATGATCGTGCTCATCGTGAGCATCGCGTTTCACGAGTGGGGCCACGCCATCGTGGCCGACCTCCTGGGGGACGACACGCCCCGCGCGGACGGCCGCGTGACGCTCAATCCCATGGCGCACATCGACCTGATCGGCACTGTGCTCATACCGGCGATCAACATATTCGTGTTCCGCGGCGGCTTCACGTTCATCGGATGGGGCAAGCCGGTCTCGATCAACACGTCTAATTTTCGGCACCGCAAGCGCGACGAGATCATCGTGACGATGGCGGGCCCCGCGGCCAATCTCCTCGTGGCCCTGGCCGCGGCCGTCATCGGCTCGCTCATCGTCGTGGCGCAGCCGCGCGTCGGCGAGCTCGTGCGCGGCCTGATCGTGATGAACGTGGGCCTCGCCATCTTCAACCTGCTGCCCATCCCGCCGCTCGACGGCGGCACCCTCCTGCGCCACGCGGCCGGGATGTCGGACGAGACCTTCCTCAACATTTCCCGCTACAGCGGCATTTTCCTTCTGGTCCTGATCAACATCCAGGTGTTCCAGCAGGTGATCGGGGCCGTGATCGGCCTGGCCCTCATTCCCTATGTGGTGATCGGCGGCTGGATCAACCCGTCCGCCATGGCGCTGATCTTCCACCCGTGACCCTGGGAGGTTGGCTCAGGCGCGCGGAGCGGCAGTACGCGGGGCACCGGGCGGCGCTCGGCCAGACCTCGGCGGTGGCCCACGACGAGGCGCTCTACCTCATCCTGCGGACGCTCGGCCTGCCGCTCGACAGCAGGCCTTCCGTGCTCGCGAGGAAACTGTCCCCCTCCGAGTCGGCCGCGATCAGGGACGTCCTTCACAGGCGGCTTGTCGACCGCGTGCCCGCGGCCTACATCACCCGCGAGGCATGGCTCGGGGGCCTGCGGTTCCATGTCGACGAGCGGGTCCTCATCCCGCGCAGCTATTTCGTCGAGATCCTCCCCGGGCAGGTGGATCCCTGGCTTCGGGACCCGGCAAGGGTGACGAGGGTCGCCGACGTGTGCACGGGCTCGGGATGCCTCGCCATTCTCCTCGCGCGGCATTTCAGGAACGCGCGTGTCGAGGCCATCGACCTCTCGGCGGACGCGCTGGAGGTCGCCGCGATCAATGTAAGGCGCCACCGGCTCGCCGGCCGGGTCCGGCTGCTGCGGGGGGACCTGCTCGATCCCGCGCCCGCGGGCCGCTATGACGTCATCCTCTGCAATCCGCCGTATGAGCCCACGGCGCACGTGGATAGGCTGCCCCGGGAATTCCGGAGCGAGCCGCGGCTCGCGCTCGACGGCGGCCCGGATGGGCTTGGGCTGGTGCGCAGGCTCCTGCGGCAGGCGGCGCCGCGGCTCAAGCCGGCCGGAATCCTCATGATCGAGGTCGGCGGGGGGCGCGCCGCGTTCGACCGCGAGTTCGGGCACCTGGACCCGCATTGGTTCCACACCATGGACGGCAGCGACTGCGCGTGCCTCATCCAGGCGGCGCGCCTGGCGCCGCGTCACGCCCGGGCGAGGTCGTAGAGCGCGTAGCCGGCGAAGAGGTTCGGGAGCGCCGGGCACGGGGTCCGCCAGTCGCCGAGGAGGTGCGCGCGGCGGACGATGCGTATCGATTTCTCGCGGCAGAAGTCCTCAAAGTCGGCGATCGTGAGGGGATTCGTGGGCCGGCTCTCGTGCCAGCGGGTGGTATAGACCGCGTTCCGGACCTTCCGGCCGCGCAGGAGCGCGCCGATCCGGTTCTTCCAGAAGCCGTGGTTGACAAAGCCGACCGTGAGCTTGTTCCCGGCGCGCAGGGCCTCGAGGATGACGCCCGCGGGCTCGTTGAGCTCGTGGACGGTGCGCGAGCAGATGATCCGGTCAAAATGGCCGCTGGGGAATGCCCGCATGAACTCGGTCATGTCGCCCTGGTAGGCGCTCAGCCCCCGCCGCACGCATGCCGAGATCCGCCCGAAGTCGAGGTCCACCCCGATGGCCGAGACCTGCTTCGCCTGGACCAGGTAGCCCATCAGCTCGCCCCGGCCGCATCCGAGGTCGAGGACGCGCGACTGCGGCTCGACCCATTCCCCGATCACCTGCATGTCCACCGTTCGCTTTTCGACGAGCCTGCTCATTCTTGTAGGGGACGGGTCGGCGGCTCAGATCGTGAAGTCGAAGGCGTAGGCCTCGCCGCGCTCGAGAAACCCGCGGACGAGGGCGTAGAGCTCGTCGCTCTCGAGGAGGAACGAGTCATGGCCGAGGTCGGTCGCGAGCTCGGCGTAGCTCGCCCGCTTTCCCGCGCGCAGCAGGGCGAGGGCGATCGCCCTGTTCTGCTCCGGCGGGAACAGCCAGTCGCTCGCGAAGCCGACGACGAGCGACTCGGCCTGGACCGGCGCGAACGCCAGCTCGAGGGATCCGGCGGCGCGCGCGGGGTCGAACTGGTCGATGGCCTTCGTGATGTAGAGGTAGGAGTTCGCGTCGAACCGGTTGATGAAGCTCTGGCCCTGGTGGAGCAGGTAGCTCTCGACCTCGAACTGGGCGTCAAACGTGTACGCCTCCCCGCCCGCGGAGCCGCGCTTTCGCCTGCCGAACTTGCGGTCCATCCCCGCGTCGGAGAGGTAGGTGATGTGGGCCATCATGCGCGCGATCCCGAGCCCGACGCGCGGGCCTCCGTCGCGCGGATATTCGCCCTGGTTCCAGGCGGGATCCTGCATGATCGCCTGCCGGCCGACCTCGTTGAAGGCTATCGCCTGCGCGCTCTCGTTCGCCGTCGACGCCATGATGACCTGGCGCCTCGTGAAATGGGGGTATTCCATCGCGAACATCATCGCGGTCATCCCCCCCATCGAGCCGCCCATGACGGCGTGGAGTTCCGTGATCCCCAGGCTATCCAGGAGGAGCTTCTGCGCGTTCACCATGTCGCGGATCGTGACGAACGGGAACCGGATCCTGTAGGGGCGCCCGGTCGCCGGGTCGGTCGAGCTGGGGCCGGTCGAGCCCTGGCATCCCCCCAGGACGTTGATGCAGATGACGAAAAAGCGCCGGGTGTCGACGGCCTTGCCGGGCCCGATCAGGTTGTTCCACCACCCGGGCTTGCCGTCCGATTCGGAGTGCCACCCGGCGCAGTGGTGGTCGCCGCTCAGCGCGTGGCATATGAGGACCGCGTTGTCCCTTGTCGCGCTCAGGGCCCCGTAGGTCTCGTACCGGAGGGTGAAGCCCTGGATCGTCTGCCCGCTCTTGAAGGTGAAGGGCCCCGGGTGCGCGAAGTCGCGCGGCCGGACAATGCCGACGTCGCCCGCGGCCAGGTGCCGGGGCTCGGTGCTGGGCGCAGGCGGCGCCTGTACGTCATCGGTCATGGTTCCCCGGTGATTCAACCAGTCCCCCCAGCCTACGCAAGGCGGCGGAGCCCTTATGACGCCCTCGGCCGCGCCGTCACGCGTGGGCCGACGCGCTCAACGCCTCGTCCATTTCCTCGTTCGAAAAAACCTGCTGCACGTCCTCCAGCTCCTCAAGGGCGTCGTGAAACTTGACGAGCGTCCTGGCCAGCCCGGCGTCGGCGACCGGCACCGTGGTCGTCGGAATGTACGCGATCTCGGCGCTCTCGGCCTTGATCCGCTTGTGCTCGAGCGCGTGCGCGACCCGGTCGAACGCGTGGATGTCGCACCGGACCTCGAACCCGTCCCCGGTCGAGAGGATGTCATCCGCACCGGCCTCGAGCGCGACCTCGATCAGCGCGTCCTCGGTCGCGGCGTCCTTCGACACCAGGAACTGCCCCGCGTGGCGGAAGAGGAACGAGACGGCGCCGGCGCCCGCCAGGTTGCCCCCGAAGCGGGTGAAGGCGCCGCGCACGTCCGACGCCGCGCGGTTCTTGTTGTCCGTCGCGACCTTCACGACCATCGCCACGCCCCCGGGCCCGTAACCCTCGTAGGTGAACTCCTCGTAGGCTGCGCCGGAGATCTCGCCCGAGCCCTTCTTCACGGCCCGCTCGATGTTGTCCGCGGGCATGTTGGCGTCGCGGGCCTTGAGCGTCAGGGTCCGGAGCCGCGGGTTCATCGCGGGGTCGCTCCCGCCCGCCCTCGCGGCCATCGTGATCTCCCGCGACAGCCGGCTGAACACCTTGCCGCGGCGCACATCGAGGACCGCCTTGGTGCGCTTGACCTTTGCCCATTTGTTGTGGCCGGCCATGACTGGGGCTGACGGCTGCTTCAGCCCTTGCGAGGCGTGACGTTCTTGACCGGCTTGCCCGGGCGCGGCGCGTCGGCGGGATCCCCCGTGTCCTTGGTCCGGTTGATGACGAGCTGCTGGCCGATCATGAACAGGCCGTTCACGCTGGAATACAGCGACAGCGCGCAGGACCAGCTGTAGTAGAACAGCAGGAACATGAACGGCATGAACTTCATGATCTTCATCTGCGCGTTGTCGACCGTGGGCTGGGGCGTCAGTCGCATCTGGAAGAACGCCACCGCGCACAGCACGAAGGGCAGCACGTTGATGTTGAGCGAGCCGACGAACGGGGCCGCCACGGTGAGGACCGTGTCCGGGGCCGAAAGGTCGTGCGCCCACAGGAAATGCGCGAACCGCAGCTCGGCCGCGCTCTGGAGCATCCGGAAGAACGCGAAGAAGAACGGGATCGTCAGGAGCATGGGGATGCACCCGGCGACGGGGTTCACCTTGTGCTTCTTGTAGAGCTCCATCGTCGCCGCCTGCTGCTTCTGGGGGCTGTCCTTGAACTTCTCGCGGACCGCCTTCAGCTCGGGCATGATCTTCTGGGTCCGCCGGGCCGTGCGCGCCTGGGAGAGCGTGAGCGGCAGGAAGAGGAACTTGAGGGCCAGCGTCGTCAGGATGATCGCGACGCCCCAGTTCCCGGTCCAGCCGTGTATCCACGTCATCCCGGTGAGCAGGAGCGCGGCGCAGAAGCGGAACACGAAGTTCCCGAAATCCATGATGCGGTCCTGCTCCTTCTTGAACACGTCCGCGTTCGACAGCCTCGGATATTCCTTCGGCCCCACGTAGAGGTCGCCCGCGATCGCCGCCTCGCCGTGCGCCGGAAGGGAGCCCACGTCGAAGTCGACGTCACCCGTGATCCCGTAGGCGCGCGGATCTGTGTCGGGAAGCGCCTCCAGGAGCTTCACCCGGCGCGTCTCCAGGCCGGCCGCGGGATCATCCGGCGTGAATATGGACGCAAAGAACTGGTTCTTAACCGTGGCCCAGGCGACCGGCCCGCTGCCCTGGATCACGGCCTTCATCGCGTGAGCGCCGAAGCCGAGGATCCCGTTGCTGGCCTCGAGCGACGATCGCCGGACGAGGGTCTGGTCCTTTCCGTTGGAGTACTCGGCCGTCAGCTGCAGCCCGTTGTCCAGCGCGTTGCTCGGCGCCGCGGTCCCGATCGAGAGCGGGACGCGCATCGGCGCGGCCGGCTTGTCGGCCAGGTTGCGCAGGGTTGTCTCGCACCGGATGACGTAGGGATCGGTGCCCGTGCCCTTGTCGGGCGAGATGACGTAATGGCGGGTGACCTCGGTCCGGTTCTCGAGGACGGTGCGGTAGACGATGTCCCGGTCCGATTTCGACACCAGCTCGTAGCGCGTGGCGCGGTCCAGTCCCGGGATTCCGACAAATGCCAGGATGGGGTTGGCATGCAGCTCATTGAATATGAAGGGGTCGGGGCGGCCCTGGGCGGCGGGATACTTCTTGAAGGCCACGTCGCGGATCGCTCCGCCAAAATCGGTGAAGCTCACGTCGACGAAGCTGTTCCCGAGCTTTGTCACGGCCGCCCCGGCGTGGTCGGCCTGGGCGGTGGCAAACGTGGGCTCCTCGGAACCCGCCGGCGCGGCGGCAGTCGCGGGCGCGGATGTTGCGGCGGCTGCCGTGGCCGGCGTTCCGGCGGGCGCATTGGCCTCCGAGGCGATCTGCTTGCTCACCTCGTGCCTGATGTCGGCCGGGGAAGGGGGCTGCTGCGAATGCTTCTGCGTGTAAAGGAGCACGAAGAACGCAGAGACGAACAGCAGCGCACCGATCAGTGTGTTCCTCTTGTCCATGGTGTCAGGAGAGCGTCAGCGGGGCCGCAGGGACCGGGTCGTGGCCGCCCGGGTGAAGCGGCGTGCACTTGATGATGCGCCGCGCCGCGAGCCAGCCGCCCCTGATCGCCCCATGGGTCCGCACGGCCTCCGCGGCGTAATGGGAGCACGTCGGGTAGAACCGGCATCCGCATGCCGGCCCGAAGAACACCGGGAGCAGCGGGGAGGCGGTCCGCTGGTAGATCCGGATCATGCCGACCGCTGCGGACGCGGGAAATCCCGTCCGGCGGGTGGGGCTTGGGGTCGGGCTCATGGGGTCCGGGAGGGCGGGCGGGCGGCGATCCGTCCGCAGGCGCCGGCAAAGGCGTGCTCAAGCCGGGCAAACGGCCATTGGTTAACAGACGAGCGGGCAACGAGAAGCAGGTCGCACGCCGGAGGAATGAGCTTTTGATTCCTGCGGAAGATTTCCCTCATCCTGCGCTTGGCCCTGTTCCGCTCCACCGCCCCGCCAACGGCCTGGGTCGAGGCGACGAAGCATGCCCTCGGGAGATCGGAACCCTCGGCGCGAGCCGTCCACCAGACGGTGAACGCGCTGCAATCCACCCGGCTTCCCAGCTGGCGCACTGACCGGATGTCGCTCTGGCGGCGAAGATGCTGCCCAGGGCGGAAACGCATGGGGTCCGCGATGCCCAAGATCAAACGACGGTCAGGCGCTTGCGGCCCTTCTTGCGGCGGGCAATGAGCACTTTGCGACCGCCCCGTGTGGACCTTCGGGCGCGGTACCCGATTTTCCGGGCTCGTTTCTTGCGGTGCGGGCGGAAGGTTGGTTGCATGGATTCGATGCGTTTAAGAGTCGACTGAAGTGCCTTACGGACAGGGGGGTGTCAAGGGCGGGATTCAGGAGGTCGGCGAGGTTCCCCTGTGGCCCTCGGAATCCTCAAGGCGAGTATCAGAGCGGTTCGCCCTCGCGCTGGACCACGCTCCGATCTCGGGATCTAGGCGATCCGCCCGGGCCGCTTTTTCGTTTCCTCGGCCAAACCATATTTCACCAAAAAGAGCACGTGGCGCATAAGCGCGCTGTCGCCGGCCGCTGCCTCGCCGGTCCCGCGCACCTGGGTGAGGATCTGCCCGACAGAAAGCGCCATCCCCTTTACTTCCTCGCGCCCGAGTGCTCCCATGATGCGTTCGAGGATCCCCCGGTGGAGATGCCTCCATCGGTCGATATAATGGCTGGGAAGCCCTCCGCGCTGGCCAGCCGCCCTGCGGCCTTGGGCGGTCAACCTGAGCGCGGTCTGGCTGCCGATCTCGCGGGAGGCATAGGCGCGAAAGAACCCGCCGTAATCCGGCATCGCGTACCGGCCGCCGCCAGCAACCGGTCCCGGCGCTCGCTTGGCCTCCGCCGAAAGCTCGGCCCAAAGCGCTTCGTAGCTATGGATGACAACCGGCCACGCATATTTTTCCAGCGCACGGCGCCGGGATTGGGCGGCCATGGCCTTCCGGAGCGCAGGCTCGTCCATCAGCCTCTGTATGCACAGAGACAGTGCGCCCATGTCGACCGCGACGGATTGCGACAGGGCGAGGTGATCGCAGGCGGTGTCGGACAGGAAAGCATCCGAGCCCAGATCGCCCTGGCAGTCGGCCCAGACGGTGTCGACGAGGAACCCAGTCTCACCGTGCCGGACCGAGTCCCTGTATCCGTTCCAATCGGCCACGATCTGCGGGATGCCACACGCCATCGCCTCGATCGGAGCGAGCCCAAAGGACTCCTGGACGTTGTCCACCGGGGAAACGAATACGTCGGCCGCCGCATACAGCAGTTCCTTGCACTCCTCCACCCGCTCGTCCCGTTTCAACACCGTGACCGCTTCCCCGACGCCCAGCCGGCGGGCGAAACCCATGATCGCTTCGCCGAAGGGATCGTTTGGATGCTCGGAGCCCGCACAGACCAAGCGAAGTTTTCGCTTCGGATTGCCTCGCTTGAGTTCGGCGAAGCACCGGACGAGCGGAAGGAGGTCCGCCTTGTCGATGGCGCTCAGGCGCCCGACCCAAAGCAGCACGAAGGCGTCGCGTTCCAACCCGAACCGCGAGCGCCCCAAAGCCCGATTCCGCGGCCGGAAACGGTCCGTATCGACGCCGAGCGGTATCCGCTCGAACCGGCCCCTGTAGGAGAGCGACGTTCCATGCTCCTCGTTGAACCTGCCCGCCACGTGCTCCACTATTCGGCGGAGAGCCTTCTCGGCCGAGGACGACGTTGTCACGAGTGCATCGTATCGGCGCGGCCGGGCCAACAGCAGGGGCAAGACCGACGCATGCAGGAGCTCCTTATAGCTCAGGGAATGGTGGAGGATCGTGATCGGCCAGTGCGATCGGGAGCGTACGCGCAGGGCAAACGACGCATAAGAGTCAAATTGAGGCTCATGCCAGGCGGCGAACCCGCCCTGCCCCAACGCCCCCAGTTCTCGTCGATCGCGCACGTGCCCGCGGGCCGGGCCGCGGCCAAGGCGCTTCGTGATCTCGGGCACCTGACGCGGGTAAACGTAAAGGGAGTAGTCGAAGCGCCTCCCGTGCCTGAGAAGCGCCAGAACAAATGCGTCGACGGCAACCTGACGGCCAACGACAACCCCCGGCGGCTCCAACTCATGAAAGAGGCCGATAGCGGCCCTGCGTCGCCTGCCTCCATGGGTCATGCGAGTGTAGACCAGGCGCCCAAGGCGATCAAGACAGCGCTAAATCGCCCAGCTGCCACCAGGCAACGGGTGAGGAACGTCCGCCCTTTACACGAAGCCAGTCCCACGGGCGTCCGTCGGCGTGATGGTGCCAATGGTGAGGCGCGCATTGGTGAGCGTGATGGTCCCGCCTTTGACGTTTGCTTTGTCTTTCTCCGAGACCCTCGTGAGATCCTTGAACCTCTTGCCTGCGGCCTTGCGGCTCCCTGACTTTTTTGGGGAATGCATATGAATCCTTTCTCTTGTTTTATCGAATATGATCAAAATCAAAGACGTGCTCTTTGATCGCCCGATATTCCTGGCGTGGGCGCATGTTGCAAAACTATTTGATGTTTGCCTTTTTGGCGCCAAAGCGAGCATCGAAAAGTCGGTCCTTCCCCAAGGCGTGCCGTGTCGAGCGCGGCGAAATCAAGAACGTCCTATTCCGATTCCTGGCCCGCCTCGTCGTCGGCTTTGCCGGTACGGTGGAAGCCTTGCTGCGGGATCTCGGCGGTAAATATGGCGAGACTGTGATCGTTGCCCTGCCTGGTTCAGCCGCGACAACGAGATTTCGCCGGAGGCATTCGGAGCCATCCTTGTCAGCTTTTCGCTCTCCGGGTGCCTAAATTGCCTCAGGAGGCGCTTCCCCGGCTTAAATCGCTGATCGGGGAGGAAAGCCCAACGGCTTGCGGGCAAGCTCCTAAGGAGTCCGGATTCGTCCTGCGACCCTTCGCGGCCGTCGAATAGTAGTTGTGCCTATTGCTTGCGCCTGCAGAACGGCGCAGTTTGACCCCTTATTCCCGTCGAGATCGCTATCGCGCAAAAACCCACTCAATGCAGGCCAGATCAAATCGGGGCGGGGCACTGTCGGGGAGGCGATGACGGAACAGGGCGGCTACGAGCCAGTTACGCGACCCTTTGGAGGATCCTGGCCGGCGCCGCCCTATGCCTGACCGCGGGGGTTGCGCGCGCCCAGGTTGACACGTGGACCAGCACGTCCTCCAAGCTCTGGGGCACGGCGGCCAATTGGAGCGCGGGTGTTCCCTCCATTGCAGGCACCGCGACATTCAACGGCTCGTCCGGGCTGGACACATCGATCACACTGCTGGCCTCGTCGACGACGGGCTCGCTTTCGTTCGTCAGCACCGGCGGAGCGAATGCCTATACGTTCGACACCGCGGCGACCGCGAACAACAACACGCTGACGATCGCCTCCGGGATCACGAATTCCGACGCGGCCGTCGTCACATTCTACAACGCCACGACCCTGGCAGGCGCCCAAGCGTGGACCAACGACGGGGCAACGATGGCATTCGATGGCAACGTGAACCTGGGTTCCGGCTCTTCCGGCTATGCGCTGACCGTCAACGGGACCGGCGCCGTCGACATCGCCGGCATCATCGCAAACGGAGGGTCCGCCGCGGGAAGCCTCGTCTACGCGGGCTCGGGCACGCTGACCCTTTCCGGCGCCAACACGTTCACCGGGGCGACGACGATCAACTCCGGCGCGTTGAGCATCAGCGCGGACGACAACCTGGGCACGGCACCGGTCCCGATCCTGCCCGGCGCGCTGACCCTCAACGGCGGCACGCTCGACACCACGGCCACATTCACGCTCGGCAGCACCCGCGGCATCTCCCTTGGCACGGGCGGCGGCACCGTTGATACGGCCTTTGGCTCAAGCCTGACCTATGGCGGCGTCATTGCCGGCACGGGAGCCCTCACCTCAACCGACACGGGCAAGCTCATCCTCTCGGGCGCAAACACCTATACGGGGGCGACGACGATCAACAGCGGGGCGAACCTGCAGCTTGGGAACGGCACGGCCAACGGAACCATCGCCTCCACGAGCGGCATCACGAACAACGGCACGCTGCTCCTCGACGAGAACTCGGCCGTCACCATCAGCAAGTCCATCACCGGCGCCGGCGGAGTCACGCAGAACGGATCGGTCGTCACCACGCTTTCGGGCACAAACACGTATTCCGGCGCGACGTCCGTCAACAGCGGCACCCTGACCGCGGGCTCGACAGACGCGTTCGGCGGTGCGACGGGCCTGAGCGCGGTAAGCCTCAACAACAGCGGCACCCTCGCCCTGAACGGCTTCAACAACACGGTCGGCTCGATTGCGAGCGCGAGCACGACCAGCGCCATCGCTCTTGGCTCCGCCACGCTCACCGCGGGCGGCAACAACAGCTCGACCACGTTTGCCGGTGTCGTCTCCGGCGCGGGCGGCCTGACCGAGGTCGGCACCGGCACACTCACGCTCTTGGGCGTGAGCACCTACACCGGCGCAACCACGATCGACAGGGGAGCCAGCGTGGCGATGGGCAACGGCACGACCAACGGCGGCGTCACTTCCGCAAGCATCGTCAACAACGGCACGTTGATCCTCGACGAGAACGCCGCCGGGCCCGGCACCAACAACATCTCCGGCACCGGGGCGCTCATACAGAACGGGGCGGTCAACACGACCCTTTCCGGGACAAACACCTATTCAGGGGCGACCACGGTCAACAGCGGCACTCTCACGGCGGGCTCGACGAGCGCATTTGGCGGCGCGACGGGCCTGAGCGCCGTGACCGTCAACAACAGCGGCACCCTCGGCCTCGGCGGCTTCAGCAACACGGTGGGCTCCGTTGCAAGCGCGAGCGCGACCAGCGGCATCACCCTCGGTTCCTCCACGCTCACCACCGGTGGCAACAACAGTTCCACCACGTTCGCGGGCNNCTGGGCACGGCGCCGGGCTCCGCCACGGCGAACATGCTCACCTTCAACGGCGGCACGCTCGACACGACCAACAGCTTCGCGCTTGGCAGCAACCGCGGGATCACCCTCAACGCGGGCGGCGGCACGTTCGTGCCCACCGCGAAGACCACCGTGACCTACGGCGGGATCATCGCCGGCACGGGGGCCCTGACCCTGGCCGGCCCCGGCAACATGAGTCTCACGGGGGCCAACACCTACACCGGGGCGACCAACCTCAACGGCGGGTCGCTGACCATCGGGGCGGACAACGCCCTGGGCACGGCCCCCGCGTCGCCGACGGCCAACATGCTCAACTTCAACGGCGGGGGCCTCTCCACCACCGCCTCCTTCGCCCTCAACGCGAACCGCGGCATGACCGTGAATTCCGGCGGGGGCACCCTCAGCGTGGGCTCGGGCACGACCCTCACCTACGGCGGCCTCATCGCCGGCACAGGCGCGCTTTCCGCGATCGGGGGAGGCACCCTTAACCTGACCAACAACAACCTGAGCTTCGGCGGCAGCACGACCGTCTCGAACACCGAGCTTGAGTTCAGCGGCACGCTGCCCTCGATCGGCACGCTCACCCTGGGATCCGGCAGCACCCTGCTCCTCAGCGCGTCCGACCTCGCGGTCACCAACCTCGTGATCACCGGGAACGCGGTCATCGACTTCGGCACCGGCGGCGCCTCGATCCTGAACACGACCAACCTGACGATCGGCGCGGGCGACACCCTGACGATCGTCGACTGGACCAACGAGGTCGACTACTTCTACACGCAGAACTGGACCGGCGTCACCATCGGGACCCGGGGGACGGGCGCGGAGGGCCAGGTCACGTTCACCGGCAATCCCTCGAGCAGCACCGGATGGCTCAGCTATGACAAGGAGATCTCGCCCGCCCCCGAGCCGGCGACCTACGGCGCGATCCTTGCGGGGATCTCCCTTCTCGGGATCGTGGCCTACCGCAGG
>PLKS01000193.1 GCA_003140665.1 Opitutaceae bacterium | reverse complement strand
TGAATTTTCTTCGACCTTGCGCCGGATTTGGCTGTCATTGAACGCATGCCCAAGCTGTCACGGAGCCTCCTCGCCTGCGCCTGCGCCCTCGCCGGGCCGCTGGCGTTGCGCGCCGAACCGGCCGTGATCGGGCTGGCGAGGGCCTACCTGGGCCCGGACTCCACCCTGGACGGAATCACGTCCATCCACTTCGTCGGCAGCCTGGAAAGGCTGGACGCCGAGCACGCGGACAAGGGGCCGTCCCGCGCCACGATCGACCTCATCTTCGTGAAGCCGTTCCGCCAGCGCCAGGTCGTGCGCGGTCCAAAGGGCACCCAGACCACGGTCCTCGACGGCTATGACGCATGGGATTACCTGCAGGACAATGCCGACCCCTCGAAGCACGTCCTGACGTGGCTGTCGGTGGCCGACATCAAGTCGCTCCGCGCGATCACGTGGGAAAACCTGAACTTCTTCCACGGCCTTGAGGGCGACGGCGCGGTCGAGGACAAGGGACCGGCGACCGTGGACGGCGTCGTCTGCGAGCGCGTGGACTTCATCCACGGGCCGGGCATCGTCTTCGAGCGCTATTTCGACCGCGACACGGGCCGCCTGGTCAACACCGTGCGGGGGCCCGAGACGATCCGCGAGAGCGGCGAGATCCGCGTGGACGGCCTACGGTTCCCCAAGACGGTCGTCAGCGTCCGGAAGTCGGATTCGGGAAAGGACCTCACCTCCACCGTCACCTTTGACAGCATCGTGCTCAACGAGCCGCAGGGACCCGATGTGTTCGCGGTCCCGACCAGCGCCCCGGGAAAGTCCGGCCCCGCCGCTGCCAGCCCGCCGGTGAAGTAGGCCGTGCGCACGCTTTCATCCGCGTCGAAGCAGTTCGACTCCGACCTTGCCGTGTTCCGCCGCGGCGCCGCGATCTCGCCGGAGGTGGCGGATTCGGTCGCGGCCATCCTGTCCGACATCCGCGCCAGGGGCGACGCCGCGGTCGCGCATTACGTGCTCCGCTTCGACGGCGCCAGGATCAAGCCGGGCGAGTTCCGCGTCGCGGGCCGCGAGGTCGCGGAGGCGGGGAGGCGGCTCCCGGAGGCGCGCCGCGCGGCCCTCAAGTCGGCGTATGCGGCGATCGACGACTTCAACCGCAGGGCGAGGCCCGCGGACTGGACCGCAAGGAACAGGCACGGGGCCGAGGTCGGGGAGAAATTCGACCCCATCCGCCGCGTCGGGATCTACGTCCCGGGCGGCGAGGCGCCCCTCGTTTCCACGGCGCTCATGACCGCGACCCTCGCGAGGATCGCGGGATGCCCGGAGGTCGCCGCATTCACGCCGTCCGGGGCGGACGGCCGGATAGCCCCCGACATCCTGGCGGCGCTCCATCTCGCCGGCGTCGGCGAGATCTACAGGATAGGCGGGGTGCAGGCCATCGGGGCGATGGCCTACGGCACCGGCACCATCCCGGGCGTCGACAAGATCTTCGGTCCGGGGAACGCCTTCGTGTGCGAGGCGAAGCGCCAGGTGTTTGGCACGGTGGGGGTCGACCTTCTTCCCGGGCCCAGCGAGCTCATGGTCATCGCTGACGAGACCGCGCGCCTGGACTTTGCCGCGGCGGACCTGCTGGCCCAGGCCGAGCACGGCTCGGGCCGCGAGCGGATTTACCTGGTCGCCACGTCGCAGAGGATCATCTCGGGGGTGGCCGCGGCGATCAAGGCGCAGCTCGGGCGGCTCGCGCGCTCCGAGAAGATCGACCGGGTCCTCAGGGACGGGTTCCTCGCGATCGAGGTGTCCGGCCTTGGAAAGGCCGCGGACGTGGCCAATCGGATCGCGCCCGAGCACCTGCAGCTCCTTGTCAAGAAGGGCGCCGTCCCCGGTCTCGTAAAGTCGGTGACGACCGCGGGGGCGATCATGATCGGCAACGAGACGCCCACGGCTCTCGGGGACTTCACGGCCGGCCCCAGCCACGTCCTTCCGACGGGCGGCGCGGGCCGGTTCTCCAGCGGGCTCCGCGTCGCCGATTTTCTGCGGCGCACCAGCGTCGTCTCCTACGATGCGAGGAGCATCCGCGCGGCATGGCCGACCGTCGCGGCGTTTTCCGCCATGGAGCGCCTGGACGCCCATGGGCGATCGGTCTCGATCCGGATCCCAGGGGCAGGTTCCCCATGAGCGGCCCGGGTCCGGGGCGGCTCGCGCTCGCCCATGTCGCGAAGCTCCATGCCTACACGCCGGGGCTGCAGCCCTTGGCGCCCGGTTGGGTCAAGCTGAACACGAACGAATGCCCCTATCCCCCGAGCCCGAGGGTCGGGGAGGCCATCGTCCGCGAGATGGGTCCCGGCGGCGCCTCCCTCAGGCTCTATCCCGATCCGGCGAGCACCGGCCTGCGCGCCGCGGTCGCGCGGCTGCACGGCGTCGACATCGCCAGCGTCTGCATCGGGAACGGGTCGGACGACATCCTCAATCTCCTCGTCCGGTGCTTCTGCGGCCCGGCGGCCGCGGCCGGGTTCACGCTCCCGGGATATTCGCTCTACCCGGTGCTGATCGGGATCCAGGGCGGCGGGGCGACCCCGATCGAGCTGGACCGCTCCATGCGCCTTCCGGTGGAGAGGATCGCGGCATCCGGGGCGCGGATTTTCTTCCTGACATCTCCCAACGCGCCGACCGGAGTCGGGTTCCCGACCGCCGACATCGCGAGGATCCTGGAATCCTTCGCGGGCCTCCTCGTGGTCGACGAGGCCTACGGCCCCTTCGCCCGCGAGAACACGGTGGGCCTCCTCGCCAAGCATCCCAACCTCGTGGTTACCCGGACCCTTTCGAAGGCCTACGCGCTCGCGGGCATCCGCGTGGGGTACGCCCTGGCCGACGCCGCGGTCATCGGCGTCATCGACCGGGTGCGCGACAGCTACAACGTGAGCCGGCTGTCGCAGGCGGCGGCGCTGGCGGCGCTGGCCGACCCGGACTACTACGTCGGCATCGTGGACAAGATAAAGTCCACAAGGGACTTCTACGCGCACAGCTGGACCGCGGAAAGGAGCTGGTTCACCTTTCCCTCGCAGGCGAACTTCATCTCGACCGAGCCCCGCGACAGCCGCGGCCGCACCGGGCTGGATGTCGCAAAGTCGGCCTTTGATTTCCTGTTCTCGCGCAAGGTGTTGGTGCGCCATTTCCCGAGCGACGCCTTGACCGCCTCGTTCCTGCGGATCAGCGTCGGCACCGATGACGATATGCTCGTCCTCGACGACACCCTCGACGCATGGCTAAACGCACCACCAAACGCGTAGCGACCGTCTCCCGCAAGACGGCCGAGACGGATATCTCGATCGCGCTCGCGATCGATGGCACCGGCCTTTCGAGGATCGGCACCGGGGTCGGCTTTTTTGACCACATGCTGACGCTGTTCGCCAAGCACGGCCTCTTCGACCTGACGGTGAAGGCCAAGGGCGACGTGGACGTGGACTACCACCACACGGTTGAGGATGTCGGCCTCGTCCTGGGCCAGGTCTTCAAGAAGGCGCTGGGCGACAAGATAGGCATCCGGCGGTACGGGTTCTTCCTGCTGCCGATGGACGAGTCGCTCGCGCGCGTCGTGGTGGACGTCAGCGGCAGGCCGCACCTCGTGTACCGCGTCGAATCGCCGTCGATGTTCGTGAGGGATTTCAACCTGGTCCTCGTTAAGGAGTTCTGCCGGGCGTTCAGCAACGCGCTCGGCGCGAACGTCCACGTCGAGCTCGTCTACGGGGACGAGCCACACCACATCGCGGAGGCCATATTCAAGGGCCTTGGAAAGGCGCTGGACGCCGCCACCCAGATCGAGCCGCGCGCGGCGAAGCTCCTCCCGAGCACCAAGGGCAGCCTGTAAGCCGTCCCCGATGAGCGCGCCCGTCGCCGTCATCGACACCGGCATCTGCAACCTGCGCAGCGTCACGAAGGCGCTCGAGGCCGTTGGCGCATCCCCGGTTGTCGTGCGCACGCCGGCCGAGGCCGGTGAATGCGGGGCGGGCGGCATGGTCCTTCCCGGGGTGGGAGCATTGCGGGACTGCGTCCTGTCGCTCCGCACGTCGGGGCTCGACGCGACGGTGGCGGACTGGATCGCCAGGGATCGCCCGTTCCTCGGGGTGTGCCTGGGCATGCAGGCGCTCTTCGACTCCTCCGAGGAGGGCGAGGTGAGGGGGCTCGGGATCTTTCCCGGGCGCGTCGTGCGCTTCAGGCTGCCCGCTGCGCTCAAGGTGCCCCACATGGGATGGAATGCCGTGCGCTTCCTCCGGCGGGGGACGGCCCTCCAGGAAGGCCTGGCGGACGAAGGCGAATCGTTCTATTTCGTCCACAGCTTCCACTGCGTGCCCGAGGACCGGGGCCTGGTGCTGGCCGAGTGCGACTATGGCCCCCCGTTTGTCGCCGCGATTGCCCGCGGGCGGCTGTTCGCGACGCAGTTCCATCCGGAAAAGAGCCAGGCTAAGGGCTTGCGGATCTATCGCAATTTTGCGGCATCGGCAGCACAGCCGGTAATTTGCCCATAAGGGCCGGCTATTTCGGAGGCGGAGCCCGATCTTTTCTTTGCAAGCGGCCCGTTTCTAGCTTGGCTGGGTTTGGAATGCCCCACAACGCGTCAATCCGGCTGGACGACAAGGAATTCACCCTTTCGGTGCTGGTGGGCTCCGAGGGAGAAAAGGCAATCGACACCCGCAAGCTGCGGGCGGACACGGGCTTTATATGCTACGACCAGGGGTACGGCAACACGGGTTCATGCGAGAGCGCCATCACGTTCCTGGACGGCGACCAGGGCATCCTGAGGCACCGGGGCATCCCGATCGAGCAGCTGGCCCACGAAAGCGATTTCGTCGAGGCCGCCTACCTCGTCATCTACGGCGAGCTCCCGAACGCGGCGAAGCGGAAGGAGTTCGGGCTCCGCCTCAGGCAGAACGCGGCGATCGAGATGCAGATGCAGCGCATCTTCGAGGGGTTCCCGAAGGACGCGCCGCCGATGGCGATGCTTTCCTCGATCGTGGCGTCGCTTGCCGCCCACTATCCGCACCTGGCGACGAACAGCTTTGAAAAGGATCTCGCCAACTTCGACCTCGCCGCGGCGATGGCGATCTCGAAGGTGCGCACGATCGGCGCGATGATCTACCGCTACCAGAAGGGCCTGCCGTACGTGTTCCCGAAGCAGGAGCTGCCTTTCTGCGAGAACTTCCTGCACATGATGTTCTCGGAGCCCTACAAGGACTATGTCGCCGAGCCCGAGGTCGCCCGCGCGCTCAACCTGCTCCTCCTCCTCCACGCGGACCATGAGCAGAACTGCTCCACCTCGACCGTCCGCACGGTGGGGTCCAGCGCGGCCAACCTGTTCACGTCGATATCGGCGGGCATCTGCGCCCTTTCCGGGCCGCTCCATGGCGGCGCGAATGTCGCGGTGATGCAGATGCTCCAGGCGATCCACGACGAGGGGGACGACGGGACACGGTTCATCGCCGCCGCGAAGCTGGGATCGAAGGCGAGCCGCCTCATGGGTTTCGGGCACCCGGTGTACCGGAACTTCGACCCCCGGGCGAAGATCATCGGAAAGGCGTGCGAGGACGTCCTCAGGAAGCTCGGGATCAAGGACCCGCTGCTCGACATCGCGAAGAAGCTCGAGGAGGCGGCGCTNNTTCTACAGCGGGATCATCATGCGGGCCCTGGGGATACCGACCAGCATGTTCACGGTCATCTTTGCGATCGGGCGGGCGCCGGGCTGGATCGCCAACTGGCACGAGGTCGCGGCGAATCCCAAGGGCCGGATCTACCGGCCGCGGCAGATCTACGTCGGGCCCGTCAAGCGGGATTACGTCCCGATGGCCCAGCGCGGGTGATCGCCGGCGGGGGGCGCGCAGGCGAGCGGCGCCTCGGGTCATGGCATGCCCGGCATCGGTCAGAATCGATTTGCCATTCAGCCGCTCCACGGGCTTGCTCCGGCACGAGCCGAATCTCGGACATGCCAACGAAATTCAAGGTGCGCGCGGCGACCGGCGGGGACGCGCAGGCCATCGCGGCCCTCTCCGGGCAGCTCGGCTACCCCGCTGACGCGAAGACGATTCGCAGGAGGCTCCGCAGGGTCCTCGCCCGCGACGACCAGAGGGTGATTGTCGCCGAGCAGCCGGGCGGCGCGATCTGCGGCTGGCTCCAGGCGCACTGCAGCGATGTCCTGGAGTCCGGGTTTCGCGTGGAGATCACCGGCCTGATCGTCGCCGGGGCGATGCGCCGGCTGGGGGTGGGACGCAGCCTGGTCGCCCAGGCCGAGACCTGGGCCACCGAGATCTCGGCCGAGACGGTGGTCGTGCGCAGCAACGCAACGCGTGCCGAGAGCCACGCCTTCTATCCCGCGCTCGGGTTCCTGCCATCCAAGACCCAGGTGGTCTACAGGAAGCGGACCGCCATTTAGGCGCTTTTGTTGGTTGGCCGTGGGGCGGAACTTGGCTTTGATACGGGCATGATTCTCCTCGGGGTGAACATCGACCACTGCGCGACGCTGCGCCAGGCCCGCTACAAGGATGTCGGGGAGGGGGGGGCCGTCGAACCGGACCCGGTCGCCCTTGCCGAGAGGGCGGAGCGGGCCGGGGCCGACGGGATCACGGCTCACCTGAGGGAGGACCGCCGTCACATCCAGGAAAGGGATGTGCGCCGCCTGCGCGATTCCGTGTCCACGCGGCTCAACCTCGAGATCGCATGCACCCGGGCCATGATCGATTTCGCGGTCGGGCTGCGGCCCCACTCGGTGTGCGTCGTGCCCGAGAACCGGACTGAGGTCACGACGGAGGGCGGGCTGGACGTCGTCGCCGGAAGGGACCGCGTGAAGGCGTGCATCAAGGCGATGGCCGCGGCCGGGATCGAGACCAGCCTGTTCATCGATCCGGACGAGGCGCAGATCGAGCTTTCGGCGAAGCTGGGCGCTCCCACGGTCGAGCTGCACACGGGCGCCTACGCGAACGCCTACGGCACGCCGCGCCGGTCCGCCGAATTCCAGCGGCTGAGGCTCGGCGCGGCCCGGGCCCACGACCTCGGGCTGAGGGTGAACGCGGGCCACGGGATCAACTATGTGAACATAGCCGAGGTGAGGACCGTCCCGCACCTGCACGAGCTGAACATCGGGCACAGCATCCTGAGCCGCGCCCTCTTCTCCGGGATCGAGGAGGCCGTCCGCGAGATGAAGGCGCGGATGAACCCGTGAGCATCCAGCTGCCGCCGGGAGGCGTCCTGATCGGCCTCGGCGCCGATGTCATCGAGGTCGCACGGATCGCAAAGGCGCTCGAGCGGCAGGGCGAGCGGTTCCTTGCCCGGGTTTTCACGGAGGAGGAGCGCGAGTACTGCTTCAGGATGGCGTACCCGCACAAGCACCTAGCGGCCCGTTTTGCCGCCAAGGAGGCGGTCTCCAAGTGCTTCACCACGGGCATCGGCGCGAGCCTGGGCTGGCGCTCGGTCTCCGTGTACCACGGCTCCAGGAACGAGCCGCTCGTCCGGCTGGATCCCAAGGGGGAGGCGCTGCTCAAGGACGTCGGGGCGACCCAGGTCATCCTCACGCTTTCCCACACGGAGTCGGTGGCGATGGCGGTGGCCGCGCTCGTCCGCGGCTGAGCCGGCGGGAATCCACGATGGACGAGAAACCACCACAGGAACCGGCCCGGAGGAAGCCATCGCAGGTTCCGTCCTGGGTGACGCTGGGCTTCGTCCTGGGCGCGCTCTTTGTCCTGGCCCTCCCGCACCGGGCCGCCGTGGAGCCAAGCCCGACGCCGGCGGCCGATCCCATCGCGCCGAGGCCCGCGAAACCCCCCGGGCCGCCGCGGATCACGACGATCGAGGCGGTGTTCGCGGCCTGGGACAAGTTCGCGGCCTGGAGCAACGACACCACGGAGGTCGCCCTCTGGAACACCGACACCATGAGCTATTCCGACTGCTTCGAGGTGCTGAAGACCGCCGACGGGTATTATTTCCGGTCCATTCCCAGGCTGACCCGGCCGGTCCTCACGCACGGCGTCGTCGACGAGTCGCCGCTCCAGTTCACCGAGACCGTCCGCCAGAGGGAGGAATGGCAGGGCGACGTGGACAGGGAGAACCTCAAGGCGCTTTCCGAGGCCGCGCACCAGTCGTTCGACTCCCCGGCCGCCGACCCGCAGAAAAAATAGGAGACGCAGCCATGCCAAAGTCCGCCATTCCCAGCCATCCGGTCCTCTCCATCGAGCAGGCGCGCGCCCACGAGGCGCGGCTCTTCGGAGGCGACGAGGGAAAGATATGGGCGGCGATGCTCCAGGCCGGCCGCGCGGTCGCGGATGCCGCGCTCCGGGATTTTGAGGAGGCGGGAGGATTCCCGGAGGCCGGCCGCGTCCTCGTCCTTGCGGGCACCGGGAACAACGCGGGCGACGCGCTGATCGCGGCCCGCGAGGTCCTCGAGAGGCACCCCAAGGCGGCCGGCGACGTCCTTTTCGCCTTCGGGCCGAGGAAGCTTGGGCCGTTTGCCGCGCGGGCGTGGCGGGACCTGTCGGAGGCATCGGACGGCCGCGCGCGCGAGGCGGGGGCCGGCGCGCTTTCCGGCGACTACGACCTGTGCATCGGCGGGATCTTCGGTTTCCAGTTCAGGCCGCCGCTCCCGCCGGAGGCCCGGGCCGCCATCGCGGCGGCGGCCCGCTGCAGGGTCCGGCTGCGCGCGGCCGTCGACCTCCCGAGCGGCTGGGATGAGCCGGGCGCGTTTTCTGCGGACTTCACCTATGCCACCGGCTCGGTCAAGGCGCCGCTCCTGGGAAGCGCCCACGCCGGGCGGCCGCGCTACCTTGACCTCGGTTTCTTCCGCGGGGAAAGGGAGGACAAGGCAGGCACCCAGGAAGGCGACCGGGTCATCCTGCCCTCGATACTCGGGCCGCTGGCCGGCCTGCGGCCGGCCACGTCCGACAAGCGCAGCCAGGGGCACCTCGTCATCGTGGGCGGCTCCCTGAGCTTCCCGGGGGCGGTCCTGATGGCGACGCTGTCCGCGCTCCGGAGCGGCGCGGGCCTCGTGACGTCGTTCGTGCCCAGGAGCCTGGCTGCCGCCTTCGCGGCGCGCGCCCCCGAGGCCATGTGGGTGGGCCTCCCGGAGACGCCTGGAGGAGGCCTGGCGCAGGGCGGCCTGGAGCGCGTGATGGGGGGAATCGAGCGCGCGACCGCCCTTGCGATCGGTCCCGGGCTGGGGCGGGACCCGGAGACGCTTTCGCTGGCGATGGAGATCGTGAAGGGCTCCCCGGTGCCGCTGGTGATCGACGCCGATGCGCTCCAGCCGGACATCGTGCGCGCAGGAAAGGCGCCAAGGATCGCGACGCCCCACGCGGGGGAATTCGCGCGCATCGCCTTCGGCGCGGATCTCCGGGAATTATGCAGGGCGCTCCCGGGCGTCGTCATCAAGAAGGGGCCGGTCACCTGCGTGTCCGACGGGGGGGCGGTCTACCACAGCCTCTCCGGCGGCCCTGTCCTATCGCGGGGAGGAAGCGGCGACATCCTATCGGGCCTCGTGGGAGGCCTCCTCGCCCAGACGCCCGAGGATCCGCTGACCGCGGCGTGCCGCGGGGCCGTCTGGCACGGTATGGCCGCGGACCTGCTGGCCCGCAGTCGCGGGCAGACGGCGGTCGAGATCCTGCAGTTGCTCGACTTTCTGGCGCCGGCCCTGCGGGAAGCGGCCGTGAGCCAGGCGGACTGACCCAAACGGCCGGCGACCCCGGCCCGAACCCCATCACCCATGACGACCCCATCGATCCTCGCATTCGCGCTTGGCGCCCTTTCCATTCCGGTCGCCGCCTCCGCCGCGGACTCTTCGCGCCGGCCGATCACCCACGAGGATGTCTGGCTCATGAAAAGGGTGGGGGCCCCCGTCCCCAGCCCGGATGGGAAATGGGTGGCCTACGTCGTCGCCTCGCCGGCCTATGACCCGAAGGACCAGACGGCCGACCTCTGGATCAGCCCGTCGGACGGAAGCGCGGCCCCGAGGCAGCTCACGCACGGAAAGGGATCGCCCGCCGGCACGGTCTGGAGCCCCGACTCGGGGAAGCTGGCATTTTCGGCCAAGCGGGAGGGGGACGACGTTTCCGAGATCTACGTGCTCGACCTCGGGCACGGCGGCGACGCCGAGCGGGTGACCCACCTCGCGACGGGCGCCCGCTCGCCGGCCTGGAGCCCCGACGGCGCCTCCCTCCTTTTCATCGGCGACGTCCCGCCGGCGGAAGTGTCGCAGACCAAGGCCAGCATGCGGGCGTACAACGGCTTTCCGATCCGCTACTGGGACCACTGGCTTGATGCCAGGAAGCCGCATCTTTTTGTGCAGGAACTGGCGGGCAGACCGGAGCCGCGCGACCTGCTGGCGGGAACCCGGCTCGCGGCCACTCCGGGCTATTCCATCCCCGAGATCGAGCCGGAGGACGAGGTCCACGCCGCGTGGGCGCCCGACGGCAGGTCGGTGGTGTTCGCAGCGATGGTGCAGCGGGACCGGACCGCCTTCGCCGAGGCCCCGACCCAGCTCTTTTCCGTCCCGGTTTCCGGCGGGGAGCCCGCGCCCCTTACCGAGGGCGCGGACAGCTACGGCTCCCCGGTGTTCCGCCCCGACGGACGGGCGCTCCTCGTGACGGTCGAGAAGGGAGGGGACGGCATGATCTACCACGTTTCCCGGGTCGCCTCGTTTCCCTGGCCGTTCAAGCGGTCCCAGCGACGGGTGCTGACGGAGTCGTCGGACCTGGCGGTCCGCCGCTTCGCCGCATCGCAGGACGGCGGCACGATCTATTTCACCGCGGAGACGGAGGGGCACGAGAGGCTGTACTCCGTGCCCGCCGAGGGCGGCGGCGTCCGCGCGCTCGGGGTGCCGGAGTCGGGCTGCGTCTCCGAGCTCGCGATCGGCGGCCCCACGATGGTCGCCGACTACGACAGCGCCGCGAGCCCCGCCGAGGTGGTGCGCGTCGATCCCGGGAAGGCGGCCCTCGATCCGCTCACCTCCTTCAACGCGGCGAGGCTCGCGGGGCTCGATCTTCCGCCGATCGAGAGCTTCACGTTCAAGAGCGCAAGGGGCCGGACGATCCAGAGTTTTCTCGTGCGGCCCGCCGGGTTCGAGCCTGGCGCACGGTATCCCCTCCTTGTCACCCTGCACGGGGGACCGGCCTCGATGTGGCGCGACTCATGGGGGATCCGATGGAACTACCACCTCCTCGCCGCTCCCGGATACGTGCTCGTGCTGACCAACTATTCCGGATCGACCGGGTTCGGCGAGGCGTTCGGGCAGGCCATCCAGCTCGATCCCCTGAAGGGTCCCGGCGACGAGATCAACCAGGCGGCGGACGTCGCGATCAAGAGGTACCGCTTCATCGACGCGTCGCGGCAGGCCGCGGCCGGGGCGAGTTACGGCGGCCACCTGGCAAACTGGATGGAGGCGACGACGACCCGCTACCGGTGCATCATCTCGCATGCGGGCCTCGTCAACCTCGAGTCGCAGTGGGGGACGAGCGACTTTGTCTACAACCGCGAGCTCATGAACGGCGGCCCGGTCTGGGAGCAGGGACCCGTGTGGCGGGAGCAGAACCCGGTCCGCCTCGCGGGCAACCACTTCAAGGGGACGGGCTGGGTCACCCCGATCCTGCTGAGCGTCGGTGAAAAGGACGCGCGCGTCCCGATGAACAACACGATCGAGAACTGGAGCTACCTGCAGCGGCTCCAGGTGCCGAGCCGGCTCCTGGTCTTTCCCGACGAGAACCACTGGATCTCGCGCGGCGAGGACAGCCGGGCGTGGTACGGCGAGGTCCAGTCATGGCTCGCCCGGTGGCTCAGGTGAGCGCGCACGGAAATTCATTCCCCCCGGATCTTCATGGCCAGGTACGGCGACCCGAGCGCCATGACCGAAAGCCAGAAGACAAAGAGCACCGCGGCGACCGACATGAGGACGTTGCTCACTTTCGCGCGGCCTGGAAGGTTCGCGATGGAAGGGTCCCCTTCCGGGATCGGGCTCCGGGCTCTCGGGCAGCGGAGCATTCGGCCCGTCAAACCTGCCAACGCGCATTCCGGGCCATGCGGTCAGCCCGGCGGCCAGTCCATCTGGCGCTTCGCCAGCAGGTGAAGATGGAGGTGGGGGATGCTCTCGCAGGCATCCGGGCCGTTGTTGATCACGATCCGGAATCCGCCGTCGAGCCCCAGCTTCCTCGCGAGGTCGCGGGCCACGAGGAGCAGGTGGCCGAGCACCGCCTCGTCCCCATCCGCCGCCCCGTCCAGGCGCGCGATCGGCTTCTTCGGGACGATCAGGAGATGGACCGGGGCCTGGGGCTGGATGTCCCTGATCACGATGCAGCGCTCGTCCTCGAACTCGATCGTGGAGGGAATCTCTCGGTCGGCGATTTTCTGGAAGAGCGTCTTGGACATCGGCTATGGCGCCTGGCGGGCGGCAGCCAGGGGATTACCCGGTACCGCCGCCGGTCACAAGAACAAGAGCGTCAGGTCGGCCCCGGACGGCGAGCGCGCCGCCGTCAGCTCGCGCAGGAAGGCCAGGAGGTCGTCGTACTCGCGGCGGCGCCGGGGCGTTTCGCGCCTCGCCGGCGGAACGACGGCGGGCCGCAGGTTGGTTATGAGGAGCGTGGACTCACGGAAGGGCGCGAGCTGCTTGAGCCCCGTCATCACCTCGGCGCGGGCGAAGAGGGGCGTCCCGGAATGGAGCGTCCGCGAGGCGTCCCAGTGGAAGAACCCGTGCCGGGGCAGATGCGAGTACAGCCTGTCCAGGAGGCGCGCCGCGGCCGCGTTGAACGCGGCCGAGTAGCCCGGCTCCGCGAGCGGCCCCGCGGCCTCCTGCGCCTCGAGCTCGGCCAGGTTGAAGGCGATGGCCGACTTGATCTGGTGCGCCAGGTAAAGATCCTGGCCGGTCACGTGGGCGAAGAGGGCGTTGATGAAATGCAGGCGACGCAGCTCGTCGCGGTCCATCGTCATTTCTTGGGCTTCCCGAGCGCGCTGATCTCGCTCATGAACTCCGAGACGTCGCGAAATTCCTTGTACACGCTGGCGTAGCGGACGTAGGCGACCTGGTCGACGCTGCGAAGCCTCTGCATGACGGCCTCGCCGATCGCCTGCGAGGGGATCTCGTTCTCGAACCGCGCCTCGATGGCGTCGATGACATCCTCGACCAGCATCGTGATCTGCTCGATGTCGACCGGGCGCTTGTGGCAGGCCGCGCGGACCGCGTGCACGAGCTTCTCCCTGTCGAACTCCTCCCTGCGGCCGTCGCGCTTGATGACGACCATGCCGTCGAGTACGAGGGTCTCCGTCGTGGTGAACCGGTGGCCGCATTCAAGGCATTCGCGGCGCCGGCGGATGGTGTTCCCCTCCTTGCTTATCCGGGAGTCGATCACCTTGTCCTCGATCGAGGTGCATTTGGGGCAGCGCATGGTCAGTTGAGGCCGAGGAAGTTCTCGAGTATCTTCATGCCGCCCTGGGTCGCGATCGACTCGGGATGGAACTGGACCCCCCAGATGGGAAGGGTGCGGTGCCGCAGGCCCATGACCTCGCCCTCCTCGGTCTCGGCGGTGATCTCCAGGTCCTTCGGGAAGGTGGAGCGCTCCACGAGGAGCGAATGGTAGCGGGTGCCCGGGAACCCCTGGGGAAGGCCCCGGAACAGATCGGTGTTCCTGTGCCTGATCGGCGAGGTCTTGCCGTGCATCAGCCTGCCTGCGCGGACCACGTTGCCCCCGAAGTGCTGCCCGACCGCCTGGTGGCCGAGGCATACCCCGAAGATGGGCCTGCGCCCGGAGAAGGCCTTGATGATGTCGAGCGTCACGCCGGCATCGCCCGGGGTGCACGGGCCCGGCGAAAGAAGGACGCGGTCGGGATTGAGCGCCAGCGCCTTCTCGACGGTGATCTCGTTGTTGCGGAAGACCCGCTGCTCCACGCCCAGCTGGCCGAAATACTGGACCAGGTTGTAGGTGAAGGAATCGAAGTTATCGATGACGAGGAGCACGGCCCTCCAATTGACCCACGATTGACAAGGGGGTCAAGGGTGCGGGTAGGGTCGTGTCACGCAATATGGCAAGTCACTTTCAATTGCTTGGGAAAGACCCGGCCTCGGACGCCCGCCGCGGCCGGCTGGCCACGCGGCACGGCACCGTCGAGACCCCGGTCTTCATGCCCGTCGGCACGCAGGGCACCGTCAAGGCGCTGACGCCCGCGCACCTTCGCGGGATCGGCGCGCAGATCATCCTCGGGAACACGTACCACCTCAACCTGCGCCCGGGAAGCCAGCTCATCAAGGAGCTCGGCGGCCTGCACGCCTTCATGGGCTGGGACGGGCCCATCCTCACGGACAGCGGCGGCTTCCAGGTCTTCAGCCTCGCGAAGCTGCGCGACATCCGCGAGGACGGCGTGGCCTTCCAGTCGCACCTGGACGGAGCGAAGCTCTTCCTGGGGCCGAGGGAGGTCATGGACATCCAGTCCAACCTCGGGTCCGACGTCGCAATGGTGCTCGACGAGTGCCCGCCCTGGCCGGTCGACAGGGACGCCTGCGTGCTGGCCTGCGGCCGGAGCCTGCGCTGGGCCCGGCGCTGCCTGGAGATCGCGTCCGAGAGCGGATTCCTCGCGTCGGGACGGCACGTGTTCGCGATCGCCCAGGGATCGACCTATGACGACCTGAGGCGGGAGGCCGCGGAGGCGCTCGCGTCCCTCGATTTTTCCGGCTACGCGATCGGCGGCGTCAGCGTGGGCGAGCCCGAGCCGGAGATGCTCAGGCAGGTCTCGGCGGCCGCCCCCCATCTTCCCGCCGACAGGCCCCGCTACGTGATGGGCGTGGGCACGCCGCCCCAGATCCTCAGGATGATCGCGCTCGGCGTCGACATGTTCGACTGCGTGCTGCCGAGCCGCGTCGCGCGCAACGGGCTCGCGTTCACCCCTGACGGCCCGATCAACCTTCGAAACGAGAGGTTCCGGGCCGATCCCAGGCCGGTCGTCGAGGGCCTGGACAACTACACCTGCCGCAACTTCTCCAGGGCCTACCTCCGCCACCTCATCACGGCGGGCGAGATGCTCGGGGGAACGCTGGTCACCCTCCACAACCTCCATTTCTACATCGACCTCATGGGCCAGGCGCGGTCCCACATCGAGGCCGGCGACTTCGGGCCGTGGCAAAAGGCTTGGATTGGGCGATACGAGAATTCAGTGTGACTTTTTAGAAAATGAATACCCCGATGATGAAATTGTTTCGCCTTGCGATCCTCCCGCTTGCCGGGCTGGTCTCCCTCTCGGCGCAGACCCCCGCGGCGACATTGACGCTGCATGCCGACCAGCCGGGGCCCGTGATCAACAAGAACATCTACGGGCAGTTCTCGGAGCACCTGGGCCACTGCATCTACGGCGGCATCTGGGTGGGCGAGGATTCCCCGATTCCCAACGTGCGGGGCATCCGGAGCGACGTGGTCGCGGCGCTCCGGCAGCTGCAGGTGCCCGTCCTGCGGTGGCCGGGCGGCTGCTTTGCGGACGAGTACCACTGGAAGAACGGCATCGGGCCGCGCAAGGACCGGCCCAAGATGATCAACACCAACTGGGGCGGCGTGGTGGAGGACAACAGCTTCGGGACCCACGAGTTCATGGACCTGTGCGAGCAGGTGGGCTGCGAGCCCTACATCACCGGCAACGTCGGCAGCGGCACCGTGCGCGAGATGATGGAGTGGGTGGAATACATGACGTCGAACGCGGACTCGCCCCTGGCCAACGAGCGGCGCCGCAACGGCCGGGCCGAGCCCTGGCACGTGAAGTACTTCGCGATCGGCAACGAGGCGTGGGGATGCGGCGGGGACATGCCGCCGGAGTTCTACGCGGACAATTTCCGGCGCTACAACGTCTACCTGAAGAACTACCCCGGCAACGAGCTCTACCGGATCGCCTGCGGGCCGGACGCCGCGAGCTACGGGTGGACCGACAAGGTGATGGCGATCGCGGGCGCGCGGATGAACGGCCTCTCGCTGCACTACTACACGGTCAAGAACGGCTGGAACGACAAGGGATCGGCCACCGAGTTCGGCGAGCCGGAATGGATGGCGATCCTCGGCCAGACGCTCAGGATCGACGAGATCATCACGAATCACTCGGTCATCATGGACAAGTACGACCCCGCGAAGAAGGTCGGGCTGATGGTGGACGAGTGGGGCACCTGGTACGATCCGACGCCCGGGACCAACCCGGGGTTCCTCGTGCAGCAGAACACGCTGCGGGACGCGGTTGTCGCGGCCCTCAACCTCCACATCTTCCAGCGGCACGCCGACCGCGTGGCGATGGCGAACATCGCGCAGATGGTGAACGTCCTCCAGGCCATGATCATGACGGACGGCCCGAGGATGGTCCTCACGCCGACCTACCACGTGTTCGAGATGTACAAGGCGCACCAGGGCGCGACCTACCTGCCCATCGACCTCTCGACCCCGGATTACTCGCGGGGCGACGCGCACATCCCCGTGGTGAGCGCCTCGGCCTCCCGCGACCGGAACGGGCTCATCCACCTGTCGCTCGTCAACACCGATCCCAACCGGCCCATACGGGTGGCGTGCGCGATCGCCGGCGCGGCTCCGAAATCCGCGAGCGGGCGCGTGCTCACCGCGCCCACGATGCAGGCACACAACAGCTTTGAGTCGCCTGACGAAGTGAAGCCGGTCCCGTTCACGGACTTCGTCCTTTCCGGGGGCTCGCTCGCCGTGACGCTTCCCTCCAAGTCCGTCGCGATGCTGGAACTCGCCCCCTGACCGAGGCGCGGCGTAGTTCCCGCATTCTAAAGCGCTCGCCAACAGGCCCGATCTAGGGCTCAATGGGCGGGCGTATGCGCATTCTTGTCACCGGAGGAGCGGGCTTCCTCGGCTCCCACTTGTGCGAAAGGCTGATCGCGGACGGCCACGAGGTCATCTGCCTCGACAACTTTTTCACCGGCAGGAAGCAGGACATCGCGTCGCTGCTGGGCAACCCGAGCTTCGAGCTCGTCCGGCACGACGTGATCGACCCGTACAAGTACGAGGTGGACCAGATCTACAACCTGGCGTGCCCCGCGTCGCCCCCGCACTACCAGTACAACCCGATCAAGACGATCAAGACGTCGGTGATGGGTGCGATCAACTGCCTCGGGCTCGCGAAGCGGCTCAAGGCCAGGGTCTTCCAGGCGTCCACGTCGGAGGTATACGGCGATCCCCAGGTGCATCCCCAGCCCGAGAGCTACTGGGGCAACGTCAACCCGATCGGCAAGCGCTCGTGCTACGACGAGGGAAAGCGCTGCGCGGAGACCCTCTTCTTCGACTACCACCGGGAGAACAAGGTCGACATCCGGGTGGTGCGGATCTTCAACACCTACGGGCCGCGCATGCACGAGGCGGACGGACGCGTGGTCTCGAACTTCATCGTGCAGGCGCTCAAGGGCGAGGACATCACGGTCTATGGCGACGGGAGCCAGACGCGCTCGTTCTGCTACGTCGACAACCTGATCGAGGGCTTCGTCCGGGTCATGGCGCAGACCGAGACCGTGGGCCCGATCAACCTGGGCAACCCCGGCGAATTCACGATGAACGAGCTCGCCGAGCTGACGCTGAAGCTCGTCGGCGGCCGCTCGAAGATCGTCCACAAGCGGCTCCCCGCCGACGACCCGAAGCAGCGCCGGCCCGACATCTCGCTCGCGAAGCGCCTGCTCAAGTGGGAGCCCAACGTGCCGCTCGAGGAGGGCCTCAAGCGCACGATCGCCGACTTCCGCAAGCGGCTTTGAGCGGGGGCCTTCGGGCCCGGGCATTTGTAATTTGCCAATGCCGCCGGACGGTCTATTGTCTAGCCCTTAATGCTTTCGAAACTGCTCAAACCCTTTGCCGGCAGGCACTACAGGAAATTTCTTGAGAGGACGAAGCCTATCGTTATCAAGGTCAACGAGTTTGATAAGTCCTACATTGCGCTGAGCGACGATCAACTACGGGCAAAGACGCTCGAATTCCAGGAGCGGCTCAAGGCCGGCGAGACGCTCGACCAGATCCTNNCCCGAGGCGTTTGCAACCGTGAAGAACGCGGCCCGCCGGCTGCTCGGCCGCTCGGCCATCGTCTGCGAGCACGAGATGGTCTGGGACATGGTGCATTTCGACGTCCAGCTGATCGGCGGGATCGCGCTCCACGAGGGCCGGATCGCCGAGATGGCGACCGGCGAGGGCAAGACGCTCGTGGCGACGCTGCCCCTCTACCTGAACTGCCTCGGCGGCAGGAACACCCAGCTGGTCACGGTCAACGACTACCTGGCCCGGCGCGATTCCGAGTGGATGGGCCAGCTGTACAGCTTCCTGGGGGTCTCGGTGGGGTGCATCCAGCAGAGCATGTCCCCCGACCTGCGCCGCGACATGTACGGGCGGAACATCACGTACGGGACGGCGAGCGAGTTCGGATTCGACTACCTTCGCGACAACGGGATGGCCACCCGCAAGGAGGACCAGGTGCAGCGCGACCACTGGTATTGCATCGTGGACGAGATCGATTCCATCCTCGTCGACGAGGCGCGCACGCCGCTCATCATATCGGGGCCCGCGCCGATCGAGCGCGAGCAGCCGTTCACCCGGCTGCGCCCGGGCGTCGACCAGCTCGTGAACGACCAGACCCGGCTCTGCAACCGGCTGGTCGGGGAGGCGAAGGAGCTGCTGGAGCGGACGCCCGCGCAGTGGGAGGCCGAGGCGGCGAAGGCGGTCGCGGAGAACCAGAAGCGGCGCGCCGCGTGGGAGGCCGAGAACGCCCAGGCGAAGGCGGAAAGCGGCAGGAGGAAGGCCCCCGAGCCTCCGATGGTTCCCGTTCCCGGCCCGGAGGAGGGCAGGCGGACGGCCATCCGCAAGCTTCTCCAGGTCAAGATGGGCAATCCCAAGAACAAGCTGCTCCTGCGTCTCATGGAGAACCCGGAGTGGCGCAAGGCGCTCGACCGGGTGGAGACGGAGATGAACTCCGACCTGAACAAGGACGAGCTGTACCACCTGAAGGAGGTCCTCTATTACGTGATCGACGAGCGGCAGCACCAGGCCGACCTCACCCACGTCGGCCGCACGACCCTGCGCCCCGAGAATCCGGACGCGTTCATGCTCCCGGATCTCGCCACCGAGTTCTCGGACCTCGACAAGGACGCCTCGGTCGCCCTCGAGAAGCGGGAGGAGCTCAAGCTCGCGTCCCAGCAGCGCTACGCGACCATCTCGGAGGAGATCCACGCGATCTCGCAGCTGCTGCGCGCCTATTCGCTCTACGAGCGCGATGTCGCGTACGTGGTGCAGGAGGGCAAGGTCATGATCGTCGACGAGAACACGGGTCGCGTCATGCCGGGCCGGCGCTGGTCGGACGGCCTGCACCAGGCGGTNNTGGCCGGCATGACGGGCACGGCCGAGACGGAGGCGACCGAGTTCAACGACATCTACCGCCTCTCGGTCCAGGTGATCCCGACCAACAAGCCGTGCATCCGGACCGACAGGAACGACTCGATCTTCAAGGCGCGCCGCGACAAGTACAACGCCGTCCTGCGCGAGATCGAG
>PLKS01000084.1:251-15176 GCA_003140665.1 Opitutaceae bacterium | reverse complement strand
TGGGGCAACACCCATTTCAAGACCTCGACCAACCGGGCCCCCAACCGGGCGAACCCCGGACAGGCGGGAGAGAGCGGGGTGTTCCGCCTTGTCCTGAAGTCGATCGCGGACGTCGGCCTGGTTGGGTTTCCGAATGCGGGAAAATCCTCCCTCACCAACGCGATCACGAAGGCGCACCCCAAGACGGCCGCATACCCCTTCACCACGCTCCATCCCCAGATCGGGGTGGTCGAGTTCAAGGACGACTACACGCAGCTCCTCCACGAGCTGGAGCTCTACGATCCGGCGCTGCTCGACAAGCCGAGGCTTGTCGCCGCCAACAAGATGGATTTGCCGGAGGCGGCTGCGAATCTCGCGAAGTTCAAGCGCCGGCACAAGGTCGACGCACTTGAGATATCGTGTCTGCAGGGCGCTGGCCTGGAGCGACTAAAGAAGGAGTTGCTCAAGAGGGTCGTCGCGTTCCGCAGAAAGGAAAAGGTGTCGCCAGCGGCCGCTGCGTAGGCCAGACTTCGACCGCCGTGGCTACTGTAGCCTCCACAATGTCCCCCGAAAACCGCTCGCTCCTGATGCGGGCGAACCGCCTGTTCGGCGCGGCCCTGGTGGAGCACAACCTCGTGAAGATCGAGGACTTGGAAAAGGCGAACGAGAAGCTTCTCGAGCTCATCGCGGCCAACCAGCCGCGCCAGGCCACGGTGCTCGGGGTGCTCGCGTACGACCTCAAGGTTATCCGCGAGGAGGATGTGCTGCAGCACATGGTCGAGGCGGAGGGCCTTGGCCTCGTCGACCTCCGCAGCTACGAGCCCCCCGACGACATCAAGAAGGGACTGGACATGGACGCCTGCTGGGCGACCTGGTCGGTTCCCTTCGACCAGGAGGAGGACTTCATGTTCATCGCAACGGCGTACTACCTGAGCCCGGCGGTGCGCACCTACTGGGAGAAGCGGTTCAACACCCCCCTCCTGTGGTTTGGAACCACGCTCGAGTGCATCGCCGAGCACCTCGACCGCATCGGCGATTCCACCGGTTACAAGGCGGCTGACCCGCTGTCCGGCGGCGCCGCGCCGGCTCCGTCGAGTTCCGGGACGCGGCCGCCGATGGCGGCCACGCGCTCCGCCTGAACCAGCCAACCGTCCCATGGCACTAGGCAAAGTCCAGTCCCAGATTGTCGCAAAGCTCATCGCGATGGGCCGGCTCACCGCCGAGCAGCGCGATCAGATCGCGGCGCGGCCGCAGGACCTGAACGGCGACGCGCTCGACCGGCTGCTGCAGGAGGATTACAAGATCACCGCGTTCCAATGCCTCGTCGCGAAGGGCAGGGCGCTCGGGCTCGCTCCCTACAACGTCGCGCACTACAAGGTCTCGAACTCGACGTTCGAGCGGATCCCCCAGGATTTCTGCCACGAGAACCTCGTCCTTCCGGTGGGCCAGGTGGGCGACCTGCTGCTCGTGGCCTTCGCGAATCCGTTCGAGGTCACGCTTCCCGCGAAGATACAGGAGATGACGGGCAAGCGCGTCGTCCGCCTGCTCGCCCGGGAGAAGGACATCAAGGACAAGTTCAGCAAGGGCAACGACGAGTCGTCCGGGTTCGACGATGTCGTCCAGAAGATCGGCGTCGAGTACGGCGCGCAGGCGGAGACCGAGAGCATCAAGGACACCGACGTCAACGAGGAGTCCGGCCCGATCATCCAGCTCGGCAACCGCATCATCGAGGACGCGTATTTCGCGGCGGCCAGCGACATCCACATCGAGCCGCAGGAGAAGGACGTCATCGTCCGGTACCGCGTCGACGGCTTGTGCCAGGAAAAGCTCCGGCTGCCGGTCAAGGTGGGCCCGGCCCTTGTCGCCCGGCTCAAGATCATGTGCAACCTGGACATCTCGGAGCGAAGGCTCCCCCAGGACGGGCGCATCGTCTTCAAGCAGTACACGAAGAAGAACCTCGACCTGGACCTGCGCGTTTCGACCGCCCCGCTGAACCACGGCGAAGGGGTGGTCATGCGTATCCTGGACAAGCAGAAGACCACGCTTCCGCTGACGTCGCTCGGCTTCAGCGAGACGAACCTCACGAGGTACCGCGAGTGCATCCGCCAGCCCTACGGGATGATCCTGCACTGCGGGCCGACCGGNNGCCGAGGACCCGATCGAGTACACGCTCCCCGGAATAAACCAGATGCAGATGCACCGGCAGATCGGGCTCACGTTCGCGACGGCGCTCAGGTCCTTCCTGCGGCAGGACCCCGACATCATACTCGTGGGTGAGATCCGCGACCTCGAGACCGCGGAGATCGCGGTGGAGGCCGCGCTCACGGGCCATCTGCTCCTTTCGACGCTCCACACCAACGACGCTCCCTCGGCCATCGCCCGCCTCACGGACATGGACATCGAGCCGTTCATGATCTCCTCGTCGATCCTGTGCGTATGCGCCCAGCGCCTGATGCGCCGCGTCTGCAAGCAGTGCAAGGTCCAGTATGAGCCCAAGGGCCGCGAGCAGGAGATCCTGGAAAAGGCGATCGGCTGGAGCGGGCCGATTTTCAAGCACAACGTCAGGGGGTGCCCGAAGTGCGCGGGCAGCGGCTACCGCGGCCGCGTCGGCATCCACGAGCTGATGATCGTGAACGAGGAACTGATCGAGGGCATCAACAAGAAGATGGAGACGGCCGAGCTGAAGAAGATCTCCGTGCGACAGGGCATGAAGACCCTCCACCAGGACAGCCTCTTCAAGGTGAAGGACGGCGTTTCAACGGTCGAGGAAGCCATAGCGACGGTTCCGCCGGACCTGTGATGAAGGCGCGCCTGGCCCCGGTGCTGGCGGCCGCGCTCGCGCTCGCAGGCTGCCGTCCGCGCGAAATAACGTCCCTGCAGCGAAAGGAGGCGGCCAGCGTCGCGAGCGAGGCCGAATTCGCCGTCAACCTGAGCGAATGGAAGCGTGCGGAGGGGCTGTACGCGCAGGCCGCGGGCCTTTGCCCCGACACCGGCGACCTCTGGATGAACCTGGGCATCGTTCGCATGCGCCTGGACGACCACCCCGGCGCCCGGTCCGCCTACAAGTCAGCGTTGTCCGCCTTTGAGGCCGATTGCAGCCGGGACCCAGCGAATTCGAGGGCCGTGCTGCGCCGGGCGTATGTGCTGGTGATCCTTGGACGAGCCGACGAGGCGCGCTCCACCGTGGACCGGGCGCGGGCGAGATTCCCGGATGACAGGCGCCTGCGCGGCTTCGTCGGGAGCGAAGGGGTGGACGGACTGGTCGCGGATCCGGCGGTCAAGTCCATCTCGCCCTGAGCCGACGGTGCACGGCTACTGGGAACAGTTCCTCAAGGTGGCGCTGGCCCATCTGCTCGCCGTCGCGAGCCCCGGGCCGGACTTCGCGATGGTCGTGCGCCAGAGCGTCGCCCATGGCCGGCGGGCGGCGGTGTGGACCAGCATCGGCATCGGGAGCGCCATCCTCCTGCACGTCACCTACTCGCTCCTCGGGATCGGCATCCTGCTGAGAAGCTCCCAACTCGCCTTCATGGCCGTCAAGTTCGCGGGCGCCGGATACCTTGCATGGATCGGGATCAAGGCCCTGGCCAGCCGCCCGCGGCACGAGTTGTCGACCGGCCCAGCGGGAGCCGAGGAGGCGCTTTCACGGGCCGGGGAGCCTGCGCCGCGCGCGGCCTGGACGACCGGCTTCCTGACCAACGCCCTCAACCCCAAGGTCACGCTTTTTTTCGTCGCCATCTTTGTTTCCGTCGTCGCCCCGTCGACCCCTAAGCTGATCCAGGCGGCCTATGGGGTGTGGATGTCGGTCGCCACGACGGCATGGTTCTCCATGGTCTCGTTTTTTCTCACGCGGGAGCGGATCAGGCGCGCGTACCTGAAGGCCGGCCACTGGGTCGACCGTGCAATGGGCGTCGTGCTCCTTGCGCTGGCCGCGGCGCTCGCGCTTGCGTCCTTCGGCTGACCGGACGCGACATCCGCCGCGGGCCGTCCCCGGCCGCTAGACGTAGATGCCGCCGCCGAGGAGCCGGTCGCCCTCGTAAAGCGCCAGCACCTGGCCTGCCGCCAGCGCGCGCTGGGGGCGTTCGAACTGCACCCGTCCGGTCCCGCCGCCCTCGGGGACGAAGCGGAGGGGGACGCGCGGATCGCGGTAGCGGACCCGGCCCTCGAGCGCGCGGGATTGCTGGACCGGTTCGCCGGTCCAGCTGAGGGAGTGGACGCGCACCTGGGACTGGAAAAGGCCGGGCGCGTCAGGGTGGTCGAATCCGACAAGCAGCGCATTGTCGGCCGCGCGCTTGCCCACGACGACATAGCACTCGCGGTCGGCATTGGACGGCACCCCGATCCCCCGGCGCTGGCCGAGCGTGTAATAGTGCAGCCCATTGTGGCGGCCGAGCTCCCGTCCGTCGGCGGCCCGTACGATCGGGCCCGGTTGTTCCGGCACATAGGCCCTCAGGAAATCCGCCATCCGGACCTCGCCGATGAAGCAGATGCCCTGGCTGTCCCTCTTGTCGGCCGTCGCAAGGCCGGCGTCCTTCGCGATCCGTCGCAGCTCGGGCTTCTGAAGGTCGCCGACGGGAAACCGCGCGTCCCGGAGCTGCTCCTGCCCCAGGAGGGCCAGGAAGTAGGTCTGGTCCTTGTTGCGGTCCGCGCCTTCGTGCAGTTCAACGGGGCCGCCCGCGCCGGCTCGCCGCCGCGCATAGTGGCCGGTGGCCACTGCCGAGAAGCCGTTGGCCAGCGCCCATGCGCGGAACACGCCGAACTTGATCTCGCGGTTGCACATGATGTCGGGATTCGGCGTGAGGCCGCGCTCATATCCATCGAGCAGGTACTGGACGACCTTCTCGCGGTAGTCGCGCATGAGATTCACGACCTGGAAACCGATCCCGATGTGCTCGGCGACCCGCCGGGCGTGGTCGATGTCCTCCCTCCAGGGACAGTTGCCGACGACGCCGTCCTCGTTGACCCAGTTCTTCATGTAGGCCCCCGCCACGTCGACCCCCTGCCTCTTCAGGAGAAGGGCGGCCACGGAGCTGTCGACGCCGCCTGACATGGCGACAAGGATTCTCTCGGGTGCTGGCATGGCGGGACAACGACGCGCCGCCCCGCGGCCGCTGTCAACCCAACGTCATACGACCGGCGTCTCGCTGTGCGAGCCCTCGAATCTGGGCGCGGGCGCCGCCTCGGCGGGATCCGACGCGGCGGCCTGCCGCTCGGGCGCGAATTCGTCCTCCGCGATCGGAAACTCCTTCAGGAACTTCGAGTATTCGACGAGCTCGTAGCGGCCGTCCCAGTGCTCGACGACCGCCGTCAGCGACTCGATCCAATCCCCCGAGTTGAGGTAATGGATGTCGCCGAGCATCTTGTCCGCCGGGGTGTGGATGTGGCCGCACATGACGCCCGTGCAGCCGCGCGAGCGGGCAAGCTCGGCGATGTGCTCCTCGAAGTTCGAGACGTGGCTCACCGCCGACTTCACGCGCGCCTTTATCGCCCGGCTGAGGGACCAGTACTCCAGCCCGCGCCAGGACCGCCAGACATTGTAGGCGCGGTTGATCCCGAGGAGCGTGCGGTAGCCCCAGTCGCCCAGGTGCGCGAGGAAGACGAAATTCTTTGTCACGGTGTCGAACACGTCGCCGTGGAGGACGAGATACCGGCCCCTGACACCCTCGTGCACGTATTCGTCGGCGATCATCAGGTTCTCGAACTCGAGCGGGAGGAACTTGGCCAGGATGTCGTCATGGTTGCCCCGAAGGTAGACGATCTGGGTGTCCCGCTTCTCCAGCATCTTGAGGACAATCCGGATGAAATGGGTGTGCGTCTTCGTCCACTGCCCGTTTCGCTTGAGCTGCCAGCCGTCGATGATGTCGCCGTTCAGGACGAGCTTCTCGCACCGGACGTGCCGGAGAAAGTGGTTCACCTCGGTGACCTTGGAATCGACGGTCCCCAGGTGGATGTCGGAAATAATCACGGTCCTGACGCGAAGCTTCTTCACGGGAACTGGAGCGCGAAGCCCGTTGCGGCGCGGTCCGCGGAGGGCGTGACCGCGGTACAGTCGGCCGGCACGATGAACCTCAGGCTGCGCGGCCGCACCAGGACCTCGACACAGGCGCTCGCCATGTGCGTCTCGCCGTCGGTGTGGATGATCCCCGCGGCAGGCCTCTCGATGAGGAAGCGGGAGCCCCGAAGGCGGCGGACCCTCGGGCTGTGGTCGATCGAGCCCACGAAGAGCTGGGCGCCGAGGACGGCTGCCCCGAGGAATCCGACGGGGCGCACGGCGACCAGGTCAAGAATGCCATCATCGACGCGGGCGTGCGGGGCTATTCTTGCATGGTTGCCGTACTGGTCGGAGTTGGCCACCGCGATCAGTATGGCCTCCACCATCTCGCGGTGGCCTCCGACAGCGATGGCGCATCGCTCGCTCCGGCGGCCCATGAACGCGGCGAGCGCCGCGCGGGCGTAGGTGAGAAAGCCGCGGCGCTCGAGGCGGTTGAAACGGCGGCTCACCTCGGCGTCGAGGCCGAACCCCATCGCATTGACGAAGGTGAGGCCGTTGACCGTCCCGGTGTCCAGCTCCGCCGCCCGCCCAGAAGTCCCGCTCGCGAGCTCGAGGGCCTCGGGGAGGCCCTTGGGCAGCCCCAGGTGAAGGGCGAGCCCGTTGCCTGAGCCGCAGGGGACGAGGCCCAGCGCCGCCGGCGTGTGGATGAGCGCCTGGGCGACCTCGTTGACCGTGCCGTCGCCACCCAGGGCGACCACCCGCAGGCAGCCCGCGGCGACGGCGTCCCTGGCGATCTCGGTGGCGTGTCCCGGCCCCTCCGTGGAGACCATGTCCGCGTCGAGCGACCTCGCCGAGATGAAGTCCCGCAGCAGGCCGAGGATCCCGGCGTTGCGGCCCTGCCTTCCCGAATGGGGGTTGATGACGAATCTGAGCTTCATCGCGTGGTTGCAGGCGCACCCAGGCGGCCTTCGCCGGCACCCCGGTTCACATGCGAAAGGACGTGCGCTACGATGGCTCTGGCGGCGTCTGGCCGCGACAGCGGCTCAAGGGCGGCGCGCCATCCGTCCCACGCGCGGCCCCGCTCCGAGAACGCGGCGCGGAGCGTCTCCATGACGGACTCGGGCGTGGTCGCGAGCGCCCCCGCCCGGTGGCGCAGGAGAAGCTCGCAGTTTCCCTCCTCCTGTCCGGGCACCACCTGGTTCACGATCATCGGGCAGCGGGCGGCGATGGCCTCCTGGGTGGTCGCGCCGCCCGCCTTGCTCACGACGACGTGGTGGGTCATGAGGAGGCGCGGGATCTGGTCCGTCCAGCCCAGGATGCTGGCCGGGCGGCTCCTCTTTTCCGCCGCCGCGGAGAGCGTGCGGCGCAGGGACTCATCCCGCCCGACCGTGCAGGTGACCTCCCATTCCTCCTCGGCGAGCAGCAGCCTCGCCGTCGCCTCGGCGTTCCGCGTTCCCGAGTTTACGATGTAGAGGACCCGCGGCACGCCGCCCTCCGAGAGCGCGGGCCGGGAAACGATCCCCTCGTTGTCCCTGAAAAAGGGGGTGACGGGGAACCCGGTGACATGGAGGCGGGCGGGATCCACCCCCGCCGCGCGCATGACCTCGGCCGAGTCCTCGTTCGGCACGAACCATCCGTCGCACCCCGGGCGCCACCAGATCGAGTTGATGCTGATGGAGTCGGTGACGATGTTGAAATGGGGCGCGTGGAAGCGGCCCTCGCGCGCAAGCTTCTGGAGGAGCGCGGCATAGGCGGGAAACGTGCTGCAGATTGCGGCCGGCCGGTTGCGCTCGATCACGGATTCCAGCATCCTCGACTGCGCCCCGAGCATGCGAATCCCGCTCGTCATGAATCCGGGCCTGTCCATCCAGGCGTAGACGTGCTTCCAGAGCCGCGGCGTCCCGTTTATCGCGGCTAGGTACGCCCTTCGAACGAGCGAGTTGAGCCTCGGGCAGGTCAGCGCAAAGATGTCGACGACGAGGGCGGTGTCCGGGGTGTCCTCGTTGAACGCGGTCTCCAGCGCCCGGGCCGCCGCGTTATGGCCTTCGCCATATCCGGCGGTCATGACAAGGATTCGCGGCTCCATTTTCAGGCGAGCGCGGGCGCCGCTCCGGACGGCGCGCGCTCCACGCCCGCGGCGCACGCGAGATCCCCTTCGAAGCGGGCGATGACCTTTTCCCATGACTGCTCCTCGACCGCCGCGCGCCCCGCGACGCGGAGCCTTTTCCTGAGCTCCGGGTCGGTGGCGAGCCTCACGCCGGCCGCCATGAGGGCGTCGGGTCGATCGCAGGGTGAGGTGAGTCCGTTTTCGCCGTCTTTCACGAAGATTCGGGCCGCCGCGTAGTCGAATCCGGCCGCGGCCAGGCCGCTCGACATCGCCTCAGTCAGAACGTTTCCAAACGTCTCGGTCAAGCTCGCATGGATGTAGATGTCGGCGGAGGCGTAGTACCTTCCGATCTCGTCGCGCGAGAAGAATCCCGCGAAGACGCAGTCGGGATGGTCGCGCATGAGCGCGCGCTTGAGCGGGCCCTCGCCCGCGAGCACAAAGCGGCACGCGGGATTGGCCTTCTTCATCGCGGCATAGACCCTGAAGAGCAGCGGATAGTTCTTTTCCGCCGCCATCCTGCCGACATGGATCACGACGGGATCGTCGTTGGCCGCGCCCCATTCGCCGCGAAGCGCGAGCGAACGGCGCTCCGGCCGGAATTGGCGGGTGTCCACCCCCCGCGAAAGGACCGCCAGGTTCCTGAACCCGAGCCCCGAAAGCTCGGCGCAGAGTTCAGGCGTGGGAACGAAGGTTGCCTGCGTCAGGTTGTGCACGTGGCGAAGCCAGGCGAGCGCCGCGCGGCGGAACAGCGATATCCCGTAGTGGCTGGTGTAGGCGTGGAAGTTCGTGTGGAAGCTGGAAGTCACCGGGATCGACAGCGAGCGGGCCGCCCTTATCGCGGAAAGTCCCAGGGGGCCCTCGGTCGCGACATGCACCAGGTCCGGGCGTTCCCGCGTCCAAACGCGCCGCAGTTTTCGGCGGGCCGGCAGCCCGACGCGGAGCAGGGGATAGCCGGGTATCGGGATGCCGGGCATCGGGATCTGCCGGTATTCGCCCGATACCTCCTGGTCCGGAAGGTCAGGGCGCCGGGGCCGGTAAACTGCAACTGAATGTCCGCGCCGCGCGAGTTCACGCGCAATCACCCCGAAGGTCATGGCCACCCCGTTGATCTCGGGAGGGAAAGTCTCGGTGACGATTGCGAGTTTCACGGGAGGCGTGGTTTACGCATCCCAACGTGCTCGCCGCACGTGTCAAATCGGTGTCGAAATGGTTACGACTTCGGCAAATCGTCCGACGACGGCTCCGTTGGCTTCTCGACTGCCGGGACGGACGGGGGCGCGGCGGGTGGCGTCGCGGGTGGCGCGGCGGGCGTGGGCGGCGGCGCGATCGGCGGCAGTGAGACGGCGGCCGACTTGGCGCGTCCGGAACCCTTGGCCTCGTAGAGACGGATGACGTGCCGGCGCTGGTCGAGGCTGATGATCTCGGCGTACCGGCCCCAGCTGAGGAGGGTGCGAAAGAGCGGGCGCGGCTTTTCATGGGGGAGCGCCGCCTGGAGCTCCCGGATGAGCTCCTCGCTCGGGAGGCACTGGTTCTCCTGGACCTTGATCAGCCGAATTAGGAGCTCGAAGATCTTCAGCTTCATTATCTGCTCGCGGACGATGCGCTTCTGGTCGGCGGTCGAGGAGCTCACAAGCTCCTTGCCGAGCGGGGTGATCTCGACGTCCTGGCCCGGCGTCCGGACAAATTCAAGAAGCTCCGCCGCCTTGACGACGCGGACGACGGCCCCGAACTCCTTCCCCAGCCTCTCCGCGAGATCGAACACGTCGCACGGCTCGTCGCCAAGGAGCGACATGAGTCCGAGGACCTCGCCCGCGCCGACGTTGGGGAGCGACACGGGTGCGATCCGCTTGCGGTTGTCCGCCGTCTTGGTGGTCACCTTCCCGGCGACGGCCGCGACGCTGTCCGGCATGTTCGTATGGGTCAGGATGCCATGCAGCTGCTCCACGATCTTCTTGAACTCCGGGTGGTCCGTGTCGCGGGGATAGGGGAGGGAATTCGGAACGATCACGTCGATCCTTCCGGGTCCCGTGGCCATGACGACGATGCGGGTCGCGAAGTAGACCGCCTCGACGATGTTGTGGGTCACCATGACCATCGTGCGCAGGGGATGGTTGGGATCCGCCAGGAGGCGGCCGATCTCGTTCCGGAGGGTCTCGGCCGTCAGGACGTCCAGCGCGCTGAACGGCTCGTCCATCGCGAGGACCTCGGGGTCGGCGATGAGCGCCCGCGCGATGCCCACCCGCTGCTTCATGCCGCCGGAGAGCTCGCGGGGATAGGAGTATTCGTACGCGCCCAAACCCACGGTTTGCAGCACCTTCTCCAGGCGCGCCTGCTGATCGTCGGCGGAAAGGTGGCCGACCGGGAGGAGGACATTGCCCCGAACCGTGAGCCACGGGAAGAGCGCGAAATTCTGGAACACCATCGAGACACCCGGGGAGACTCCGATCAGGAGCTTCTCCTTGTAGAGCACGTCGCCCTTCGTGGGCGCGATCAACCCGGCCATGATGCGCACGAGCGTCGACTTTCCGCAGCCCGAGGGCCCGAGCAGGACGACGGTCTCGTGCTCGGAGACCGTTAGGTTGATGTCGCTCAGGACGAGGTCCTTGTCCGATGTGCCGGCGTTGTACTCGTGGCTTACGTGTCGCAGTTCAATGAGCGGCTGCCGGGCGGTATCCATGGCGAAGGGGATCAGGTGATGAAGCGGCAGCGGTCGTTCGCAATCGCCTGAAGGCGCTTCCAGAGCGAGCGGTTGATGCCGACGACGACGACCGACATGACGATCACCGCGGCTGTCAGGTGTGGAAAATTATTGGCGTCGAACGCCTTGCTGATGTAGGAGCCCAGCCCGGTGGCGAGGTACTCGATTTTCCCGATTGAGACGACCTCCGAGACGATCGTCGCATTCCACGCCCCTCCGGCCGCCGTGATCCATCCCGTGACCAGGCCCGGCAGGATCGCCGGCAGGAGAAACTTGGTCCACCGGCGCCACCCCGACAGGTGCAGGACCTCCGCGCAGCTGATGATGTCGTTGGGAATCGCCGCCGCAGATCCCGCCACGTTGAAGAGGATGTACCATTGCGTGCCGAAGAGGATCAGCAGGACGGCCCCCCACTGCAGGTTGCCGTGGAGCAGGAGCACGAGCCCGAGAATCCACGGGTAAATCATCGGTGCCGGAAATGACGCGGCGAACTGGATGAAGGGCTGGAGCTTGCCGGAGAGCTTGGGATTGAGGCCGATCCATATTCCCAGGGGGACGGTCCAGAGGGTGCCGATCATGACGGCCGCCAGGACGCGCAGGAAACTGTAGCCGGTGTCGGCGAGGATCTCGCTCCAGTCGGCCACGCCGACCTGCCTCAGGAGGAGGAAGAGGCTCACCGCGCCCCAGGCAAGGAGGGCCACCAGCGCCCACAGCAGAATCGAATAGATGATCCGGCCCGTCCTGCTGCGCTTCGGGACGGGCGCGCCCACCTCGATCAGCGACGTCGCCTCGGTCGGCGGATGCGAGGGGCCGAGCAGTCTCATCTTTGCCTTCTGCCAGAACGCCGCCATCGCCTGGACGGACATCGACCGGGCAAGCCACAGCTGGATCGGATTCTTGGGCGACCGGCTGCCGCCGAAGTCGTCCAGCTTGAACTTGCGCGACCAGACGACGAGGGGCCACCAGATGAGCCTGTCGACGACGATGATCACGATCCCCATCGCGATGATGCCGAAGATCTTTGCGCGGGTGTCCCCCGCGTCGGTGGCCACTTGCATGTAAGAGCCCAGGCCCGGGACGCGCAGCGACACCCCGTTGATGGGAGGGGGTGCCTCGGAGACGCACAGGAAAAACCATCCCCCCGCCATCGATACCATGCTGTTGTAGAGGAGCCCCTGGGCCCCGAACGGCAGCTCGATCCCCCAGAAGCGGTGCCACCAGTCGAAGTTATAGAGCTTTCCCAGCATGCGGAAATCCCCTGGTGTGCCCCTCAGGGAGTCGTAATAGTTGAAGACCATGTTCCACACCTGGCCNNAAGAGCGCGACCAGGGCCAGGATGAGGCCGGGGAGGAAGCCGAGGACCGGGATGCTCTGCAGGATGTCGAGGGCGGGCAGGATGAACCTGCGCGTGCGGACGTCGTAGAACGCCCAGGAGGANNCAGGAGGCCACCACCAGCGTGAAGACCAGGGAAAGGAAGTAGGCGATCCAGCCGCGCGCAAACGAGAAAAGCGCGTATCTCGGCAAGGCCGAGATGGATAGATCGATCGGGATCGGGTCCTTGAGGGGATGGCGCCACTCCGAGGCGACCTGGGCGCCGCTGAAAAAGAGCGCGACGAAGCCGCCCAGGACGAGCAGGTCTATCCAGAACGTAGGCCTATCCGCCGCAACGGCGATCGGGCGCGGAGTTATCATTGTTTGGGAACGCAACGCCAACCTCGTTCACGGGGGGTGCGCAAGCCGCAAACACGTTCGTCAGCAATATTTCACGTACTGAAATAACTGTTGCGCCGCGAACGTGCGGCTCTCTACTTTCAACCTTTTAGGCAAATGCAAACCCACGGTCCGAAACGGGTCTACACACCACATTCGCTTGAATACTGGTTCGACATGCTTGCCGACGATTGGTCGGAGACATTCTCCGCGAGCCAGCTGGACGAGGGCCGAAGGATCTACAGGAACGGGGAGGTCAGGGAGCTGGAGCTGACGGACCGCGACGCCATCATCCACCGCCGGATCGAGAAGAAGGACGAATACGCGGTCATCGAGTGGAACGCCGGGGGGCTTGCGGTCCGGTCGTCGACGACGGACCGGGAAATTGCGCATGCGCTTGCGGTGGCAGGACTTCACGAGATCGAGGAGCTGGTGGCCGACGAGATATCGCCTCTTCCCGCGGAGGCCGGCTCCACGGGGGCCGCCGTCCCCAACGGCGCTCCGGCAGCGGCCAACGGCGAGCGGCCGGTGGACGGGGGGTCCCGCAGCTCCCCGGCCCCGCGCCTCAACGGCCCCTCGCGCCCCCTCCTGCTCGTCTTCAAGATCAGGTCCTCGGGGCTCGCCTTCCAGGCCTTCTGGGTGAATTCGGACAAGAAGACGCGGCATCCCGCGCTGGGGCACGGGGCCCACGCCGGATCCAACGGAAACGGGCATGTCTCGTCGGGCGAGCGCGCGAAGCTGATCGGCCTGGCCGCCTACGCGCGCAAGGCCCATTTCCAGTACAATCAGGAGACGGGCGTCTACCTGATGGAGTCCCTGGTGGAGATCCCGAATTTCCTCAAGGTGACGCTGCCGCTCTGGAAGCGGGTGTTCTCCATCGAGCTCGACGACCGTACCGCCAACCTGCTGAAGGGGACCCGGAGCATCGAGATCGAGGCCGTGGCCGAGCGCGCCTCCGGTGACGCGGGCCTCAACCTGCGCTGGATCTTCCGGGCCGGGGAGCGGATGCTGACGGACACCGAGGTCTCGGCGCTGCTCAGGCGAGGGGGCCAGCCGGTCATCCTGCCCAACCTCGGCATCGTCGCCCTCTCGGCGGAAAGGTGGGAGTCGTACAGCTCCTGGCGCAAGAATGTCGAGGAGACGCAGGAGGGCGGCACGGCCCAGCTGCAGTACTTGGTGTTCTCCCTTTTCAACGACGCGCGCCTCAAGCTCACGCTCTCGCCCGAGATGGAGGCCTGGCGCCAGAAGGTCCTGGCTTCCCCGGACGCCCCCCCGGAGCTGTCTGAGGTCCTGCGCCCGTACCAGAGGCGCGGCGTCGAATGGATGCACCACCTCTGCCAGGTGGACTGCCACGGGCTCCTCGCCGACGAAATGGGCCTTGGCAAGACGCTCCAGGTCCTGTCCCTTCTCGCGGCCAGGCCCTCGCAGGATCGGCCGAGCCTCGTTGTCTGCCCGGCGAGCGTCGTCCCGGTCTGGAGGGAGGAGATGGCGAAGTTCTTCCCCGCGATGGCCGTGGATGTCCTCAAGACGGGCAACGATTTCTCGGCGCGCAAGGACCCCGTGATCTGGCTGTGCAGCTACACGCAGCTCAGGAAGCATCGCTCGCTGCTCGACAGCGTCGACTTTGGCTACGCCGTCCTCGACGAGGGCCAGTTCATCAAGAACCCGGACGCGAAGGTGACCCAGACCTGCTTTGCGGTGCGCGCTCGCCACAGGCTGGTCCTTACCGGCACTCCCCTCGAGAACCGGCAGCTCGACCTGTGGAGCATCTTCCGGTTCCTGCTTCCCGGGCTCCTCGGCTCGCGCTCGTCCTTCGAGGGGGCGCTCAACGCCGACCGCGAGGGGACCCTCGCCAGGCTCAGGGCCCAGCTGGCGCCGTTCATACTTCGCAGGACCAAGAAGGAGGTGGCGCAGGAGCTGCCCCCGAAGGTCGAGATGGACCTCATCTGCCCCCTCACGGATGTCCAGCGCGCCGAATACGCGCGTATCTGCACCGAGGGGCTTGAGCGCCTGGGCGACGACGTGGGGGCCGCGATGAGGGAGAAATCATTTGGCTTCCTGGCCCTCCTCACGAGGCTGCGGCAGACCTGCTGCGATCCCGACATGCTGCCCTGGCTCAAGGCGCCGCTGTCTGACTCGGGAAAGATCAACCTGCTCGTCGAGAAGCTCGCGGAGATCGTGGGCAACGGCCACAAGGTCGTGATATTCTCCCAGTTCGTGATGCTGCTCGACCGCGTGCGGGCCGCGCTGATCCAGAATTTCCCCGAACTGCCGCGGTTTGAGCTGACGGGGATGACGCTTGACCGGCTCAAGCCCGTGCAGGCCTTCCAGGGCGCGACCGGGGCGGCGGCCATGCTCGTGTCGCTCAAGGCCGCGGGCACGGGAATCACGCTGCATGCGGCCGACTATGTCTTCCTGCTGGACCCCTGGTGGAACCCGGC
>PLKS01000084.1:0-244 GCA_003140665.1 Opitutaceae bacterium | reverse complement strand
AGCGGATCCAGGCCCTCAAGGCGTCCAAGAAGGACCTGTTCGACCGCCTGGTCGGCGGATTGGGCGGGGACTTCGACCTGAGCCAGCATTTCACCTCGATGAAGAGCCTCGTGCAACTCACCGCGGCCGCCGAGCAGGAGCAGCAGGAGCCGGCTGTCTGACGGGGCGCGCCCGTTCGGCCGCCTTCGCTAGGCGCCGCTCCTCCCGCCGGAGGACCGCGAGGAGGGCGCAGGGCAGCGCGAGC
>PLKS01000080.1 GCA_003140665.1 Opitutaceae bacterium | reverse complement strand
CCGGTAGGGCCGGCGCGGCGCCGGTCCCTGCCACAATTCATAGTCGAGGGTGGGCGGGACGGGAACAACCGTGCCATGGCCGATGCTCAGGCGGTTGTTGTCATACCAGCCCTTGGCGTAATAGGCCCTGCCGATCACCCCCCCGCGGATTTCCTTGATCGCGACCTGCATGTTGGGAAAGGAGCGCCGCTGGTTTCCCATCTGGACCAGGCGGCCGTACCTTGCGATCGCCGCCAGCAGGACCTCGCCTTCGTGGGGGTTCTGGCTGCACGGCTTCTCCACGTAGACATGTTTTCCCGCCGCCAGCGCCAGGATCGACATCGGGGTGTGCCAGTGGTCGGGCGCCGCGATCGTGATGGCGTCGACGGACTTGTCGTCGAGCGCCCTGCGGAAATCCTTGATGGCCTTCGGCTGCGAGCCCGGCGCCGCCTTGCCGGCCTCCGCCATTCCCTTGGCCAGCGCCCCGTCCTCCACGTCGCAGATGTAGGCGATCTCCGCCTCGTCTATCCCCCCGAGCATCTGGATGTGGTCCAGGCCCCGGTTGTTCGTCCCGATGACGGCCAGCCGCGTGCGGGCGGCCGGGCTCGTCGGGGCGTCGGCCCTGAGCCAGGTGGGAAGCGCGGCCGCGAGGCCGAGGCCCAGGCCGGCGGCTGCGCCCGTCTTTATGAATTCTCGGCGGTCGGTTGGCGTGTTCATGGGTGTTGGTCTGCTCGGGGTTCAATTCGGTGCCGGCGCGGCGTCCGGCGTGAGGATGCGTATCTTTATGTTTCGGAAGGACACCTCGTCGCCGTGGTCCTGCAGGAGGATGTGGCCCTTGCGGAGCTCGCCGAAACCCGGCCATTTCCTGAATTTGCTCTCCAGGACCCTTTGCCGGAACTCGGGTGTGAACCGCGTGTACGCCAGGATCAGCCGGCCGTTCAGCCAGTGCTCGACGCGCGGGCCCCGCGAGACGATCCGGGCCGTGTTCCATTCTCCCATCGGGCTGGGCCTCTTGCCGGGGAGCGGCGGGTAGAGGTCGTAGAGCGAACCCAGCGTGCGGTTGCCGTCCCTGCCGAGCTTCGCGTCGGGGTTCGTCTCGTCGTCCAGGATCTGGTATTCCTGCCCGATCGACGCCCCGCCGGGCCCCTGGTTGCTCTCGGAGTCCACGAAGATCTTGATGCCGCTGTTGCAGCCGGGCGTCATCCTGAAGTCGCACAGGAGCTCGAAGTCGGAGTATTCATCGACGGTGATGATGTCCCCGCCGGCGCCGGCCGGGAGCACCGTGAGGACGCCGTCGCTCATCCGCCACCCCTTCGCCGGGAAGTCCGGCCCCCGGGCGCTCCGCCAGCCCTGGGTCGTCCTGCCGTCCCAGAGGAGCTTCCAGCCGGCGCTTGTCTCGGCGGCGGTGAGGGCGGTCGCGCCCGGCTCCTGCGCCCGGGCCGCGGGCGGCAGGGCGGCGAGCAGGACGCATCCCAGGATGTGCCGGATCGGTTTCAGGTGGCTGTGGGGCCGGCGGGAAGCGCGGCAAGGATGCCGCGCATGTACCCGAACGACTGGGCGATGCCGGGGATGGGGTCGGCCGAATCCACCTCGTCCTCGAGCCCGACCTGGAAACGGTAGCCGACCTGGAGGAGCGCGGCCATGATGGACCGGATGTCCAGCCGGCCGAATCCCAGCCCCACGGGCCTGTCCTTCTTGTCGCCGGCTCCCGCGAGCGTGTCCTTCATGTGGACGTCATAGAGCCGGCTGCGGCACTTGAGGATCGCCTCGACCGGGTCGACCCCGGCCCGCGCCGAATGTCCCACGTCGATGCACAGGCCCAGGCGCCTGTCATAGGGCTGCACGGCGGCCCATGCGTCGAACGGGGACGGAAAGATCTTGTCCTCCGGCCCGTGGTTGTGGAAGGCGAGCGTGATGTCGTACTCCCGGACGAAGCGCTCCGTCAGCAGGAACGTGTCCCGGTCGGGCGGCTCCGCGTAGCTCGCGGTCATCATCGACAGGCCCGCGGCGCGCCCGCATTCGAACGCCCTGCGCATGACGCCCTCGTCGTTCCTCAGCGTGACCACGCCCGTGCCCGCGATCGCGATCCCCGCGCTCCTGAATTTCTGGGCCGCGTCGCGGCACACCTCCGGGGTGCTGAGCAGGATGGGGACATGGACCCTGAAGACCGACGTCGACCCGATCTGCATCTCCTGGAGCGCGGCGACGGCCGCGTCGATCGGGAGCTTCCTCAGCGAATACCCCGCGAGCCCCAGGGTCAGGCGCGGCTCCGCCGGGGGTCGGGCGGCCGGTGCCTCGGCTCCCGCCGCCACCGCGCGGGCGGCCCCCATCATCGGCAGGAGGAGCCCGGCCATCGCGGTCCTCGCGATGGCCTCGCGGCGGGTGACAAGTGTTTCCTCCATGGTCGTGGTCTCGGTGGCGCGGGGTTCTGGGGCGGCTGTCCCCGGGGGTGCCCCCGGTTGCCTGAAAGGGGCACGATGCAGCATTGCCCGGCCGTTGTCCAGAGCGTGAAGGCTTGCGCGCCCGGCCGTTTTTCGCAGGCTCGGCGGGATGTTCCGGCGGCTGTCGGCGGTCTCCCTGCTCTGCGCGTGGCTCTGCGCCAGCGGGGCGGTGCTGGACATCGCCCAGACGGTCGCGTGGACACGGATGTTCGCGGGCTACGCCAGGACCGAGTCCCTCGCGTCGGCGGCCCGGGAGACATTCGACCCCGGCAAGCCCTGCCAGATCTGCAGGGCCGTCGGCAAGGCGCGTGAGGCGTCGGAGAGGCACGGGCCCGGGGTGCCGTCCGCGGGCGCGGAAAAGATCGTCCTCATCCTCGATCGTGGCGCGCCCTTTGTCGCCCTGTCCGCACAGCGGACATGGCCCGGCGTGCGGTCAGCCCTCGCCCCGGAGCGCAGCGGCGACGTGCCGGTGCCTCCGCCGAAGGCTGGCGACGCCTAGGCAGCCTCGCGCCCTCCCCATGCGAATGGGGGAGGGGCGCTCGCAACGTCTCGAGTCGGCGTTTCCGCGCCGACGTTTTCCGGGCCCGCGCAGCCGCGCCAGGGCTCGAACCGCTTGCACCACCGCAATTATTTCCGCGCAATGAACTCATCCCCAAATCGCCGGCTTGGTCCGGCTTCAACTCGACCGGCAGCCGAAACCGACGCGACCGGCCGCCTTCTCGGCGGGCGCCGGACGCGCGTCGCGTTCGCCGCGTCCCTGCTTGCCCTGGCAATGACGCCGAGCGCCGCGCGGGCCTGCGCCTGCGGCTGCGGCATCTACGAGGTCGGCACGGCCGCGATGTTTCCCGACGGGTCGGGGGCCATGGCATTCCTCGACTATGACTACCAGGACCAGGACCACAACTGGAGCGGGAGCTCGGAGGCCCCGGCCGCGGACAACGGGGACAAGGATATCAGGACCAGCTGGTTCACGCTCGGATACCAGGACATGTTCAACCGCGCATGGGGGATCAGGCTCGAACTGCCCTATGAGAGGCGTTACTTCGAGACGACCGGGGGCGCCACCGGCAACGACATTGTCGCGCTCAATTTCAGCGGCATCGGCGACATCCGGATCCAGGGGATCTACACCGGATTTTCGCCCGACCTTTCCAGCGGGCTGACGTTCGGCGTCAAGCTTCCGACCGGCAGCTACACAAACAACAACGCGTACGGGGACGTCGACCGGGACAGCCAGATAGGAACCGGCAGCACCGACCTCCTGCTGGGCGGCTTCCGTCGGTTCAACGTGGCGACGGACTACGGCTGGTCCGGGTTCCTTCAGGGCCTTCTGGCCATTCCGGTGCTGACCCAGGTCCAGTACCGCCCCGGAACGGAATTCGACGCCGCCCTGGGGATTTATTACAACGGCTGGTCGATCGGCCGGGTGCTGATCTCACCCATAGCGCAGGCGAAGATCTCCTTGCGCGAAAGCGACACGGGGAACAATGCCAGCTATCCCGTGGCCTCCGGCTTCGAGCGCGTCCTTCTCTCCCCCGGAATCGAGCTCAGCATGCACCCGGTAAGGGTCTACACGGACATCGAGCTGCCCGTCTACCAGCATTTCACCGGCGACCAGCTGGCGGCGCCGGTGCTTTTCCGGCTCGAGATCGCCTGCATGTTCTAGCCGCCGCCGCGGGTCAGTCGCCCACGGTCACCCTGAGCTCCTTCTTGCCGTCCTTGTCCGTGAACTCCCCCTGCACGTCGGTCGTAAGGGCGTAGAACCTCGTCGGCGACTCGGCATGCATGACGAAGTCGGCGCCCCCGAAGTTGAACGTGAGCAGGCCGTCGGCGGCCCTGGCCACATGGATGACGTCCCTGCCGCCCCGCGGATAGTCGCCCACGTACCCGTCGAGGACGGAGTCGGGCAGCATGAACTCCTTGTGGCGGTACGTGGCCAGCTCCCTCACCCAGATGTTCCGGAACCGGACGGGATTGCCGTGGTCCTGGAGCGCGATCGGCAGGCGCTCCGGGTGCGCCTTGTACGGGGCCCGCTCCAGCCAGGAGGTGGGGCCGGTGAGCTCCACGTTGTTCTGCACGAGCACGCCGTTGTGGAACACGGTCTCCCGGGCCTTTGAGACGAGCTTTCCGTTCGCGTCAAAGCGGGGCGCCGTCCAGAGGATGTCATAGGTCTGCCACTGGCCCGGAGGGCGCGTGACGTTCACGAGGGGGGGATACTGTCCGTAGATCGCCGCCGCGGAGCCGTCCGCGTAGGTCCTGTTCTCGAACGAGTCGAGCACCTGGCACTCGTAGCGGTCAAAGCCGAAGAAGACGCCGCTGTTGCCCCGGCCCTGGCTGTTCCCGTGCGGGGGGGTGGGTGACGCCCACTCGACGTGGAGCTGGCAGTCGCCGAACGACTCGAGCGTGCGGGCGTAGCCGCTGCCCGGCACGCACTGGAACACCCCGTCCTTCACGACCCATTTCGTCGGGCTGCCGTCCATCGACGCCCACTGCGAGATGTCGCTCCCGTTGAAGAGCACGGTCGCGTCTGAGGGCGGCCGACCCGGCTGCTCCTGCGAGCTGAACGTGCCGGGATCGACGACCGCGGGCTGCGGGCGGTCACGGTCGTGGTCGAGCCAGCTGGGGTCGGGCGCGGAGAGCAGGGGGGACGCGGCGAGGAGGATTGCGAGCGCGGGGGCGGCGGGGGTTTTCATGGGGGGATTCGACCCCAGCGTGCGCGGGTTTGGCCAAAATGTCCATTTGGAACCCGCCGCCGCCCGCAAACCCGGCCCGGCGGGGCGCCGGGCCGCGCTTGCGAACGGGTTTCGAAGGCGCTAGCCTGCGGGGATGGTCAAGAAACTCCTCCACACCCGGATGCGCGTGAACGATCTGGAACGCACCGTGAAATTCTACGAGGAAGCCCTTGGCCTCAAGGTCGGCCGGCGGCACACGTCACCCCGGGGCGCGCTGCTGGCGTTCATCCGCACGCCCAACAGCGACGAGGAGATCGAGCTCTGCCAGCTGCCGAACAGCCCGGCGGTGGAGGTCCAGCCCGACCTCATGCACCTCGCGTTCGAGGTGGAGGACATGGCCGCGTTCGCCGCGCAGCTCGCGAAGAAGGGCTTCAAGCTGAGCGACGGCCCGACGCGCACCGGTTCCGGCTCGATCATCGCCTTCATCGACGCCCCGGAGGGCTACGAGGTCGAGCTCATCCAGCGCGGCTAGTCAGGCCGGGGGGGCGGGGACGCCGCCGCGCCGCTCCTTCCAGAGTTCGAGGTCGAAGCGCGCCCAGTCGACGGCCGCGCCATGGGCGCCCCGGTGGTGCCGGGCCGTCACCATCCCGAAGTACACGGTTTCCCAGAAGCGGTAGTGGCCCGGGTCCTGCGGGGAATGGCGGGGTACCGCCGCGGGGCGCGGGCCCGCGGGGGACCAGTGGTCGCGCATCCAGCCGAGGACGTGGGTGTCCAGGACCCCGTGCATCTCTCTCGCGCGCGAGTGGAGGATGAAAAACTTGGCGGTCTTTATCCCGATGCCGGGGAACCGGGTCAGCGCCTCCCACCCGCACGAGCCGAGGTCGGCCCCCGAGCGGGCGAGCTCGCGGAAGCTCCGGCCGAGGAGCGAGTACTTTCCCAGGCGCACGTCCCTGAGCCGCCCGTCGAGCGTCCCGTCCCGGTCGCTGGCGCGGATGAAGGCGAAGGGCCTGCGGCCCCCGAGGAACCGCTCGAGCTTGAGCGACTGCTGGTCCGCGTTCTTGCCCGCCACCACCACGCAGAAGAGCAGGAACTCCTCGAGCTCGGCCGCCGTGCGGGCCGGGTTTGTGACGTTGTTGGGGTCGATCATCGGGCCTGGGAGCCCGGTCAGCGGTTGGGCTTCTCCCAGAGAAAGCTCGTCTTCCTGGCGAGCACCGCGCCGTCGCCGGACTGCAGCTCGACGTCCCATGCGACGGGATGGATATGCTCGGCGGCCCAGTCCTTGCCCGTGAGCCCGATCTCGTAGAGCCAGCTGCCCCCCTTCACGTCGGACGGGAAGCTGAAGACCTTGGTCTCCGTGGCGTCGGGGGTGATCACCCGGACGACAAAGGTCGCCCCGTGCACCATCGTCCCGGGGTTCTTGACCCTGACGAGAAAATACAGGCCGCTTCGCTCGTCCGGCTGGCTGCGCATCACGATCCATTTGCCGACCAGCTCGCGCCCCGTGTCGTACTCGTAGAAGCTCTGGAACGAGTCGGCGCTGTGCCACTGGGGCCACACCCGGACGAAGCTCAGGTCGGCCGCCGGGGCGCGCGCGGCGAAGGCCGCGAGGAGGAGGAACGGGGCGAGGGCGTACCGCATCTGCCGGGAGCCTAGGCGGGGCATTCGCCGGCGACAACCCGATACGTCAGTCCCCGAGCCGGACAAACGCATACCGGTGATAGCCGAGGAGGGCGGGGGTCCACCCCTTGACGGACGGCTGGATCAGGTAGGCGTGCGCGCCGTAATAGAGGGGCGCCACCGGCGCCTGCTCGAGCAGGACCGACTCGGCCTTCTGGAACAGCTCGAGCCGTGCCCTGGGGTCGGACTGGGCCGCCGCGTCCTGGATGAGCTGGTCATAGGCGCCGTCGCCCCATCCGGTCCAGTTGTTCCCGCCGCCCGTCACGAACAGGTCGAGAAAGGTCACCGGGTCGAGGAAGTCCCCCGCCCAGCCCGCGGTCGAGGCCGCGTAGTCGAGGGTCTGCTGATTCTGGAGCCATGTCTTCTGCTCCAGAGTCGCCAGGGTGACGTGGACCCCGAGGTCCCTGGACCACATCGCCTGGATGGCCTCCATCACGGCCGGCTGGACGCCGTCATTCCTCACCTGGACCTCGATCGGGGGCATCTCCTTTCCACCGGGATGGCCGGCCTCCTCGAGGAGGCTGCGCGCGAGGGCGACATCCCGGTCGACGCGCGCCCTGGCCGTGTAGCCGCCGCAGTCGGGCGGGGTGAACGAGTGCGCGGGGGGATTGCCGGACGAGAGGACGCTCCGGGCGATGGCGTCGCGGTCGATCGCGAGGGAGAGCGCCCTGCGGATCCTCGGGTCGTCGAAGGGCGCGCGCCTGACGTTGAAGCGCAGGAAGTAGGTCTGGAGGAAGGGGTCCACCCTCAGCCGGTCCGGCGCGTCGCGCCGGTACGCCGCGATCTTCGAGATCGGCAGGCTGTACGTCACGTGGAGCTGGCCGGCGCGGAAGTCCCTCTCCTCGGTGTCCGGGCTCTCGGTGGGGAAGAAGACGATCTGGCGCAGCGTCACCGCGCCGGCGTTCCAGTAGTTCTCGTTCCTGGCGACCACGATCCGGGAATTGGGCATCCACTCCTCGAGCGTGAAGGCTCCGTTGCCGACGAGGTTCCCGGGGCGCGTCCAGGCGGTTCCGCGCTTTGCCGTCGCCCCGAAGCGCTCGAGCACCCTGGGATTCACCGGGTACCAGGGCGGCAGCGCGACCAGCACGGGCATGTAGGGAATGGGGCGCGCGAGCTCGATCCGCACCGTCCTCGGGTCGGGCGCGGCGATTCCCAGGGCGGAGGGATCGGAGACGCGGCCCTGGTTGAAGCCCTCGGCGTTCCGGATCGGGTAGAGGAGGTACGCGTACTCGGCGGCGAACGCCGGCAGGAGCATCCGCCGCCATGACCGCACAAAGTCGTCCGCGGTCAGCCGCTCGCCGTTGGACCAGCGCAGGCCCTCCCTGAGGTGGAATGTCCACGCGAGCCCGTCCGCCGACACCTCCCATGACTCCGCCGCAGCCGGGACGGCCTGCGATGATTTCTCGTCAATTGCGGTCAGGCCCTCGAACAGCGCGAGGAGGATGTTCTGGTCCGTGTAGGCGGTGACGACCTGAGGATCGAGGTCCTCGGGCTCCGCCCCGTTTCCCAAGAGGAGCGTCTGTGCGCGGACGGCCGCGGCCTGGGGCGTATCGCGCCGGGCGCACCCCGAGGCAAGCAGGAGGCCTATGCCGGCGAGGCGGAACGCGCGCGAAATCAACTGCGGTGGCGGCGCACCGCGGCGCCCAGCGCGCACAAGCCGGCCGCCATCAGGGCCCACGTCGCCGGCTCCGGCACCGGCGTGAACGTGAGCTTCAGCGTGTTCCCGCCGACCTCGGAAAGGGAGAACGTGCCGCCGCCGGTCGCATTCTGGAAGTCCGTCGTGTCGTCCACCGTGAACTCATTGGCGGCGAACCCCGAGATCGAGAAGGCCGAGAGCAGCGTCCACGAATACGAGAGGGTGTCGTTGAAGTTTGCCATCCCCACCTGGCCCGACGACGGGTTGACCGAAACGAGCTGGATCGTGAAGGGCGTGGTGGCGAGCGCCGAGATGCTCACGGTGCTGCCGGGGGCGCTGATGGTGCTGTAGTCCACCCCCGCGGTCCCCGTGGCATTCATGATCGAGAACTGCATGACGCCGCTGTTCCCCAGGATGAGGGTGGTGTTGGCCCCGAATGTCAGCGTCCCGGGCACGCTCGAGCTCGCGAAGCCCCCGGCCGGAAGGTCGCCCTTGCCCCCGACGATCACCGAGGCGTGGCTCACGGTCAGGAAAGAGGCGCTTGAAGGCGCAAGGCTGCCATAGCCCTCGATATTCGAGCCCGAGCTGAACGTGCCTATGGAGTTGGTGATGGTGACGCCCGTTCCAATCCCGAGGGACGCCCCTCCGCCATTCAATGAGATCGATCCGCTGCCCAATGCGGAATTGTTGTCCGCGATGACAAGGACATTGCTGTCGATCGTCGTCCCGTGATTGTAGGTGTTGGCGCCGAACAGGTCCAGGGCCGCCGTGCTCCCCGTCGTGACGGTTATGTCGCTGTTCGTGCCGGTGATCGTCCCATAATAGCTGACGGGGCCGTCGATCCTGAGGCCCAGCACAGAGGTGTTGCCTAGGTTAATGACATTCGTCGAACCCGACGCGTCGCTCGTCATGTCGGTGATGCTGATGAGCGAGGCCCCCGCGAAATTGAGCGTGGAGCTGTATATGGTGAGATTGTCGAGGGTGGGCTCGCCTCCTCCCATGGTGAAATCCACGATCGACTGGTCGAAGTTGAAGCTGTGGACCCCGAAGCCCGGCATGTTGCTGCTGAAGGTGATCGTGTTGCCGAACGTCGACACGGGGCCCGTCCCCAGCCCCCGGTCGTTTCCGATCGTCGCGTTCGAATAGTCGAGGATCGTCCCGCCCGTATAGGTGTTGGCGCCGTCAAGGGTGATCGTGCCATTGCCCGAGATCGGGGCCTGGATCGTCCCCGGGCCGCTGATGGTGCCGGTGAGGATGATGCCGCCGCCCGGCCCCCCCTGGATGGTCTCGGTGCCGGCGTTGACGGTGATGTCGTTGGCAAGCGTGTAGGTGCCGGCGGCCGACGTGGTGAGATCGACGCCGCTTCCAAGCGTGAGCGTCCCCGTGCCGACCGGTCCCCGGGTCGGGGCCCCGCCGGCTCCCGTGCTGCTCGCGCCGATGACGAGCACGGCACCCGCGCCGCCGGTGAACGTGGTCCCCCCGGAATAGGTGCTGTTGCCGGAGGTCAGCATGACATTGATCGAGCCCGATCCCGCGATCGCGAGCGTCGTCCCGGCGCTGACCTCGGTGATCGCGTTGGAGACGGTGAGGTCGGCGTTGGTTATGGCCCAGGTCTGATTCGCCGAGAGCTCAAGCGGGGTCGTGATGTCCGCTATGGAGAAGCTCGTGTCGTTCACCTGGTTCATGGAGATGCCGGACGCGCCGAGCGTCAGGATGTTCGCGCCGGTGATCGAGATGTTGCCCGCGCCGCTCACCGCCCCCGACTCGACGTCGATGCCCAGGGTGCTGCCCGAGATATTCATGGACATGTTGTTCCCGGAGGGGCCCGTCGAGAAATCCGGCGAAAACCGCATCACGATGGTTCCGTTCGGGACGATGCCCTGATACCAGCTCGCGCCATCGTTGAAATTCGTGGTGCCATTGCCCGTCCAGTCCCCGACCACCTGCGAAAACGCAGTGCCCCCGACAAAGGCGCAGGCCGTAAGACCCATGGCGGCCCATTTCAGGCGGATCATTCCAAAGGATTGAGGCAGTCGATTTTCGACGGCAAGGTCGAATTGCTCCGGAAGAACCCAGCGGCCATCGATCGCCAATCGCGAATGACTGGCTATACGCCGCTTGGCTTCGCGGGAAAGGATTCCGCAGGTGCTGGATCCATCATGCGATCAGTCCGGCCCCGCCGGTTCAGTTGCAGATGTGCGCCGGTCGGCTCCGTCGCCGCCACGCGGCAGCGCACAGCGCGCACAATCCGGTCGCCATCAGGGCCCATGTCGCTGGCTCCGGGACGGGCGTGAAACTGAGCACCAAGTTGTTTCCCACGTCGGACACCGAGAACGTGCCGCCGCCGACCGAATTCTGAAAGAAGGTCGTGTCGTCGATGTTGAACTGGTCCGAGCCGGTAAACCCGGTGATCGTTCCCGCCGAGAGCAGCGTCCAGGAATACGGCAGCGTGGTGTTGAAGGTCGCGACCCCCTGCTGCATCGTCGATGGGCTGACCGAGACGAGCTGGATTGTGAACTCGGTCGTCGGGGAGCCGGGAGTTGCCGTTATGTTGAGATTGCTGCCGGGCGCATTGATCGTGCTGTACCCGGTTCCGACTGATCCCGCGGCATTCATGATCGAGAATTGAAGGATGCCTCCCCCCGCGAACACCAGGGAGGCATTCGCCCCAAACGTGAGCGTGCCGACCACGGGCACGGCGGATGCCGGGGCCAGCGACCCCTTTCCCCCCGAGAGTGTCGAGCCATTCTCGATGGTAAGGACCTCGGTCGGGGTCGCAAACGTGCCGTAGCCTTCAATCGCGGAGCCGTCCGCGAGGCTCAGCATGTTGGTGATCGTGATTCCTGATGCGACCCCCAGGGCGGCGCCATTGTTCACGGTGATGGGGCCGCTTCCGAACGCGGTGTTGTTGTCCGCGACGGCAACGCCGAAGGAGGCTATCGATGTTCCGCCCGAATACGTGTTGGCGCCGTAGAGGTCCAGCGTCCCGTCGGGGCTCCCGGAAATGATCAGGCTGCCTCCGTCGGCGATGGTCCCGTAGTAGTTGGTCGGCGAGTCGACCCGGAGGTTCACATAGGTGGTGGGATCGGAGAACTCGTAGCCGATATTGATGACATTCGTTGAACCCGGCGAATCGCTGACCATGTCGACGATCGACGCGTACGATTCGACGGCGATGTTCAGGGTGGAATTCGTCAGGGTGAGGGCGTTGAGCGTGGGGTCGCCGCCCTCAACCGTGAAATTCACCGTCGAGTTGCCCGTGAATGTCGGGCTCGTGAGGGTCGGGTTGGCGCCGTTGAAATTGATCAAGGCCGCGCTGCCCGTCACGGGTCCGAAACCGAACGCCGTGTTCGTTCCGAAAATGGCCGTCGTGTTGGCGATCAGCGTCCCGCCCGAATAGGTGTTGTTCCCCTCGAGGTTTATCGGACCCAAGCCCACGTCCTGGATCTTTCCCGTGCCGCTGATGGCATTGCTGATGTCGCCGGTGAGGGTGAGCGTCCCGCTACCGAGCCCCGCGATCGTCGCGGTGCTCGTGATGCCCGGGGTGCCGATGGTGATGTTGTTCGCGAGCGTGGTCGCGGCATTCGTCACCAGCGTGAGCGAGGTCCCATTCCCGAGCGTGAGCGTCCCCGTGCCCACCGGCCCGCTCGTCGGGTTTCCGGCGGGTCCCGTGCTGCTTGCCCCGAGATAGAGGACCGTGGCCGCGCCGGAGAGAAACAGGCCGCCGGAGAACGTGCTGGCGCCGGAATTCAGGGTGAACGCGTTGAGGGTGCCCGTGCCCAGCAGCTCGAGCGAGATCCCCGGGATGATCTGGGAGATCGCGCCATTGGAGGTGAGATCGGAGCCGACGATCTGCCAGGTCTGGCTCGTTGAAAGCTCGACCGGGACATTGATCGTCAGCGTGCTGGGGTTCGGGTTGGAGGTCGTGTTGACGGTGATCCCGTAGGCGTTCAGCGTCAGGGTGAAGGCGGCAACCAGCGACTGGTTGATGACGATGGTGTCCCCGGCCGAAACCCCGCCCTCGACATCGAGGCCGTTGGCGGCGAAATTCTGGTTCAGGGTCATGGCCATCCCGTTCGCACCCGTTGCAATGTCCGCGTTGAAAGCAAGGAGCGCGTTGACGGTCGGGGCCGCGCCGCCCTGCCAGTTCGCCGGGTTGTTGAAACTGGGGCCGGCGCCGTCCCCGGTCCAAAAAAACGTCTGCGCGAACGCATCTCCGCCCATGCCGGCGGAAGCCGTGAGGCATATCGCGACCGTTCTCAGCCGTATCATCCTTCAGGGACCGTGGGACGACGGGATTCTGACGGCAAGGCCCAATTCGCGCCGGGCGTGCGCGGCGTTCCCGTCTGGCCGGGCACCATTCACGCGTGGTGGCGAAGGCCGCCGGCCAGGGGTTCTTCGATGCCCTAGGGTCCGCTCTTCAGGAGAGGCTCGATCGCCTTCCATACCTCGTTGGCAACCAGGGCGGCTCCCGAAGGGGTCGGATGGACCCCGTCAAGCTGGTTGAGCTCGGGCTTCCCGGCGACGCCCTCCAGGAGGAAGGGGACGAGGGTGATCCCGTTTTTCTGGGCAAGCGCCGGGTAAATCGCGCGAAACGCGCCCGCATAGTCCTGGCCCATGCTCTGCGGCATCCTCATGCCGGCCAGGACAATCCGCGCCGCCGGGTACCTCGATCGCACGCGGTCGATGATCGACTGCAGGTTTGCCCGTGTCGTCTCCGTCGCCGTTCCGCGCAGGCCGTCGTTCGCCCCCAGCTCCAGGACAAACACGTCCACGCCTTGGCGAAGGACCCAGTCGATCCGCCGCAGGCCGCCGGCGCTCGTCTCGCCGCTCAGCCCGGCGTTGACCACATGCCACGGCAGGCGCTCGGCATCGATCTTCATCTGGATCTGGGCGGGGTAGGACTGGGTGTCGGGATCGGCGAGGCCGTAGCCCGCCGTCAGGCTGTCTCCAAAGAACACGATCGTGTGCTCGTCGGGCGTGCCTGCTGACGCTCGCGCTGCGGACGCCGAGCCCGTGACAACCGCCATGAGAACCCACAGGGCGATGGGCCTACTCAACCGTCCTATGATGGGTGCTGCCATGGTCTTTCCAGTCCGGATGGGCGACATTAACCCGGCTTTCCCCGATTTTCGAGCCGCCTGTTTGCTCTGGCCTCGCTTTGACCTGAGTATTTCGTATCCGCCATGTCCATCCAAGCGATGCTCCGCGTCGAGCGCCTGACCAAGACCTACGGGACCGCGGCCGGCCCGCTGACCGTCCTCCACGAGGCGAGCTTCGAGCTGGAGGCCGGCGCCAGCATGGCGATCGTGGGGCCGAGCGGCAGCGGAAAGACCACCCTCCTCGGGCTGTGCGCCGGCCTTGACCGCGCGACGGGAGGCTCGATCGATCTCGCGGGCGAGCGGCTCGACTCGCTGGACGAGGACGAGCGCGCCCGGGTCCGCAACGAGAGTGTCGGGTTCGTCTTCCAGAACTTCCAGCTGATCCCGACCCTGACCGCGCTCGAAAACGTGCTCGTTCCGCTGGAGCTCCGCGGCGAGCGCGGCTGCGAGCCGCAGGGGAGGGAGCTGCTCGAGCGCGTCGGCCTGGCCGCGCGCGCGGACCACTACCCGGTCCAGCTCTCGGGCGGCGAGCAGCAGCGCATCGCGCTCGCGCGGGCGTTCATCAACCGGCCGAAGATCCTGTTTTGCGACGAGCCCACCGGCAACCTGGACGGCGACACCGCCGGCTCGATGGTGGAGCTCATCTTCGGGCTCAACCGCGAGCGCGGCACGACGCTTGTCCTGGTGACCCACAACTTCGAGCTCGCCGGCCGCTGCCAGCGGATCCTGCGCCTGAGGAACGGGGCGGTGGCGTCCGACGAGCGTACCCCTGGTGCCGCCTGAGGAATGAATTTCATCCTCAAGATGGCCTGGCGCGATTCCCGCGCCTCACGCCGCCGCCTTTTCCTGTACTCGCTCTCGGTCGTGCTCGGGATCGCGGCCCTGGTCTCGATCGGCTCGTTCAGCGCGAACGTGCGGCAGGCGATCCAGGCGGAGGCCAAGGGCCTGCTCGGGGCGGACCTGTTCGTGACGGCGCCCGCCCCCCTGGGCGCCCCCGTGACGGACTACCTGGGGTCGCTCGGCGGCGAAGTCTCGCGCGAGCAGATGTTCTCCTCGATGATGACGTTCCCGGAGGCGAACCGCCTCCGGCTTGTCCAGGTCCATGCGGTCGAGGGCGGCTTTCCCTTCTACGGGGCGTTTGAGACCGATCCGGCGGGCGCCCCGGGCCGCCTGCGGGCGGGCGGCAACGTCGTCATCCTCGAGCCGACACTGCTCGCCCAGTTCGGCCTGCGGGTCGGCGACCGGGTGAAGCTCGGCACGACGCTCTTCACCGTCATCGGCGCGGTCAGGAAAGTCCCGGGCGAATCCCCGGGGGTCGCCATGATGGCGCCCCGCGCCTACATCCCGATGGCGTCGCTTGCCGCGACGGGCCTTGCCGGAAGGGAGGCGCTCGCCCGTTACCGTGCCATGGTCAGGCTGCCGGCCGGCCGCGATCCCGACGGGGTGATTCGCGAGATGAAGGAGCGATTCCCCGCGATTCGCCTCTCGTTCGAGACGGTGGAGGAGCGCAAGCGCAACCTTGGGCGCGCGCTGGCCAACCTGGACGGTTTCCTGAGCCTCGTGGGGTTCGTGGCGCTTGTACTCGGGGGGATCGGGGTCTCAAGCGCGCTTCACGCCTACGTCCGCGAGAAGATTGCGACGGTCGCCGTCCTGCGTTGCCTGGGGGCGAGCGCGCGTCAGAGCTTCGCCGTGTACATGGCCCAGGGACTTGCGCTGGGGCTGGCGGGAGCATGCGCGGGCGGCGCGCTCGGCGTGGCGGTCCAGAAGGGCCTTCCCGCCCTCGTCCGGGGAATGCTGCCGATCAGCGTGGATTTCTTCGTGTCCTGGCCCGCGCTGCTTCGGGGGACGGGGGCGGGGGTCGTGATCTGCCTGCTTTTTTCCCTCCTTCCGCTCCTTTCCGTGAGGCGGATCCCGCCGCTCGCGGCCCTTCGCTCGGCGGTCGCCGAGAGGGTGGGCATGGCGCCGGACCCCTGGAGGCTCGCGATCATCGCCTCGATCGCCGCCGCCATCGCCGGATTCGCCGTATGGCAGACGGGCAAGATTTCCGTGGGCCTCGGATTCGCCGGGATGCTGGGCCTCGGATTCGGGGTCCTCCTGGGCCTCGCGCATGCGGTCGCGTGGGCGGCCCGCAGGTTCGTACCGAGGGGCCTTCCCTATGTCGTGCGCCAGGGCTTCGCCAACCTCCACCGGCCGAACAACCGGACGGTCCTCCTGCTTCTGTCGCTCGGGCTTGGCACCTTCCTGGTCCTCACCCTTTTTCTCGTCCGGACGACCCTGCTTCGAGAGATCCAGGGCTCGGGCGCGGCCGGTCGGCCCAACCTCATCTTCTTCGACATCCAGGACGACCAGATCGACCCGATGGAGCGTGTCGCGTCCGCGGCCGGGTCGCCGGTCGTCGAGCGCGCCCCCATCGTCACCATGAGGATCGGGTCCGTGAGGGGAGTGACGGTCGAGAAGCTCCTGGCGAACAAGGGGGCGGGGCTGCCGGATTGGACGCTCCGGCGCGAATACCGGTCGACTTTCCGGGGACGCCTTTCCTCCACCGAGAAGGTGGTGGAGGGCGCGTTCGTGGGCCGCGCCGATCCCGGCGCCGGGCCCGTGCCGGTCTCGGTGGAGGAGGGGCTCGCCCGCGAGATGCACCTGCATATCGGCGACGAGATCGACTGGGACGTCCAGGGCCTGCCGGTGCGCAGCCGCGTGGGGAGCATCCGCGCCGTCGAGTGGCGCCGGATGGAGCCGAATTTCTTTGTCGTGTTTCCGGAGGGCGTCCTCGAGGGCGCCCCGAAGACCTATGTCGCGGCGCTGATCACGGCCTCGCCGGCCGACTCGGCGCGGGTACAGCGGGCGGTCGTCGACCAGTTTCCCAACGTGACCGCGATCGACCTTGGCCTGGTGGTCGAGACGCTCGACGGGATCTTCAGCAAGGTGGCGTTCGCGGTGCAGTTCATGGCGCTCTTCACCGTGGCGACGGGACTCGTCGTCCTCGCGGGCGCGGTCCTGACGGGTCGCCACCAGCGCATTCGCGAGACGGTGCTCCTGCGGACGCTCGGGGCGACCCGCAGGCAGGTCGCGCTGATCCAGCTGGTGGAATACGCCGTGCTGGGGATGCAGGCGGCCGTCGTCGGCGGCCTCCTCGCGGTGGCGGGGAATGCGCTGCTGGCGCGATTCGTGTTCCACATTCCGGCGACCGCGTCCATCGGCCAGGTCGCGGCGGCCGTCGCGGGGGTGGCCGTCCTCACGGTCGCAACCGGCTTCATCGCCGGCCGCGGGGTCGTTGATCATCCTCCGCTGGAGATTCTTAGGCAGGAAACCTGAGCGGGAGGCGAGGCCCCTTTTCTTGTGATGGCCGCGCATCCAACGCCTCCCGCGGGACGAATCGATTAGGAGCGCTGTTTTCCTGAAACAATGGCACCTTGATACTCGTCACTTGTCATGAAACCGATCCCCTTGCCGACCCCACCCGCCCAACGCCAGACCGGCTTCCGGCGCCGCCTTGCGCGTGCGCGGCAATGGCTCGCGCTGGCGGCCGCGGCGGCATTCGCGTGCGGGGCGGGCGCTTTGCCGTTCCCGAAGGGGGGCGGCTTGACGGCCAGGGAGCTGGCGCAGGGCTTCCGGGACGGGGTGGTCCTCGCCAAGCCGAAGGCGGAGATGCTTCCGACGATCGACGGGGTGGAGCGGGGCGAGGGACTGGTGCCCCGGGCGCAGTTCCCGCGTTTCGGGAACGTGCGGATCCTTGGGCTCGCAGCCGGCGACACGGTGGCGGCCGCGATCGCGAGGCTGAAGGCCACCGGCCGCTATGAGTACGTGGAGCCTGACCTCATCCGGCACACGGCCCTCACGCCCAACGATCCCCAGTTCACCAGCCAGTGGGCGCTCAACAACACGGGCGGAAACGGCGGGGGGGGCGGCATCGCCGGCGCGGACATCAACGCCGAGGCCGGCTGGAACACGAGCACCAGCGCCTCGGGCATCATCGTCGGCATCCTGGATTCGGGCGCGCTCCTGACCCACCAGGACCTCGTGGCCAACCTCTGGGTCAATCTTGCGCCGAACACGACGATGTCGTACGCCTCGGAGGACCCGAGCACGATCAGCGAGACGGACAGCACCAACGGGCTCAACGCCGTGAACATGAGCGGGCCCCCCACGGACGACGTGGGCCACGGGACGCACGTGTCGGGGATTGTCGGGGCGGTCGGCAACAACAGCCTCGGGGTGACCGGCGTGGCGTGGACCGTGCAGCTGATGGAGCTCAAGTTCATCGACGCGACGGGTTCGGGATCCACCTCCGCGGAGCTGCCCTGCATCGAATACGCGATCGCCCACAAGGTGAGCGCGCTCAGCGCGAGCTTCGGGAGCCAGGGTGCCTCCCAGGCCGAGATGGACGCGATCCAGGCGGCGGGCAAGGCGGGCATCATCTTCGTGTGCGCCGCGGGCAACAACGCCGAGAACAACGACATCTCGCCGTTCTTTCCGGCGGACTACCCGCTCGACAACATCATCTGCGTCGGCGCCTCGGACAACCGCGACCTGCCGGTCTACTTCACGAACTACGGATCGGGCTCGGTCGAGCTCTTCGCGCCCGGCGAGAACATCCTCTCGACCTACAACTCGAACACGTCGTCCTATGCCTACGAGAGCGGGACCTCGATGTCGACGCCGTTCGTCACCGGCACGGTGGCGCTCCTGCGGGCGAAGTTCCCAGCCGACACCTACCGGGAGACCATCAACCGGGTGCTCAACGGCACGGACGCGAAGGCGGCCCTTGCGGGAAAAGCCCAGACGGGCGGCCGGCTGGACCTTGCGACGGCGCTCACCACCGCCGCGAACACGCCACCCAACGCCCTCTTCGCGAACCGGACCGTCCTCGTCGGCCTGGATCCCTACACGCGGTCGAACAACGTGGATTCGCCCGCGGCGCCCGAGGCGGGGACGCCGGTCATCCCGAACGGCATCGCCGCTGTCGGCCATTCCCTGTGGTGGCAGTGGACGGCGCCCGAGAACGCGAGCGTCGAGATCGACACGAGCGGCACGGACGGCGGTCGCGATATGACTGGCGGGAGCACCTACTCGACGCTGCTGGGCGTGTACATGGGAACGGGCCTCGGTTCGCTTGTCCCCATTGCGACCAGCGCCACCTACGGGACGGAGCCCCTGGAGGGGGGCAACGGGACCTCGGTCCCCTACAGCGAGGTCAAGTTCGAGGCGACGGCCGGGACGACGTACCAGATCCTCGTCCAGGGGGAGATGGGCGAGAGCGGCCAGACGATCCTGGCGATCAACACGGACCCGGACTACGACAACATCGCGACGCCGCGGGTCCTGACGGGCCCGAGCGTCTCCATCCTGGACGCCAACCCCAACGCGACGCGGCAGAGCGGCGAGCCCACGATCCTCGGCGATGCCGGCGGCCATTCGCTCTGGTATTCCTGGACCGCCCCCGCCACCGGGACGGCGCAGGTCTCGGGCTACAGCTACGACTTCAATCCCGCCGTCGCGGTGTACACCGGCACGGCGATCGGCAACCTCAACCTGGTCGTCGCGGGCGCGGCCACCGGCCAGACCGGGACGACCGCCGTCGCCAGCCAGTGCCTCTGCACGTTCAACGCGACGGAGGGCACGACCTACCTGATCACGGTCGACGGCGAGACCTCGGGTGACGTCGGAGAGTTCACGCTTTCGATCGACGACTCGCAGTGGCAGGGCGTCACGGGGGACTCGGTCACCTGCTCCCCCGCGATCGGCAGCGACGGGACGGTCTACGTCGGGAGCAACGACACCAAGTTCTACGCCCTGAACCCGGGGGGCTCGGTCAAGTGGTCCTACACGTCGGGGGGATATTTTGACACGAGTTCGGCCGCCATCGGCCCCGATGGGACGATCTATGCGGGCGGCGAGGATGGGAACGTGTATGCGTTCAACCCGGCGGATGGGTCCCTCAAGTGGATCTACACGGTGCCCACCCCCTCGGCCAGCTCCGGCCTGGACAACGGCCTGTCCTCCTCGCCGGCCCTGGCCGCGGACGGGACCCTCTACATCCACGCGGACGACGGAAACCTTTACGCGCTCAACCCGGACGGATCCCTCAAGTGGACGTTCGCGGTGCCCGGGGTCTCGTATGCCGCCCCGACGATCGCGCCCGACGGCACGATCTACATCGGCACCGACGGCGGGCTTTTCTACGCGGTCACTCCGGCGGGTGCGCAAAAGTGGCTGTTCACGGCTCCGGTGGCGGGGGAGGGGATCTACACGGCGGCGGCGATCGACGCCCAGGGAAACGTCTATTTCGGGACGCTCAGCGGGAATTTCTACTCGGTCAGCCCGGGCGGCGCGATGCTCTGGAGCTATGCGGTGGGAAACAGCATCACGTCGGCGCCGGCGCTGGCGAACGGCGACGTGTACTTTGGCGGCTACGACGGCAACCTGTACGCGCTCACGACCGCGGGGAAGCTCGCCTGGAAGTTCCCCCTTGGGACGCAGGTGCGGGCGAGCGCGCCGGCGGTCGACGCGAACGGCGTCGTCTACATCGGCTGCTACGACCACAATGTCTACGCGGTCAGCGCGGGGGGCACCCTGGACCGCATCTACGCGGCCGATGACATCATCCGCTCGTCGCCCGTCATATCCGGGACCTCGCTCTATTTCGGGAGCAACGACCACAAGGTCTACGCCTTTGACATCGGCGCGAGCGCGTCGGGATCGGCGTGGCCGATGTACCAGTTCAACGCACAGAGGGTCGGCCGTGCGATCGCCGCCGCGCTCGCGATCACCTCGCAGCCGTCCGCCCAGTCCGTCGCCACCGGTTCGCCGTTCTCCCTCACGGTGGGTGCCACCGGACCCGGCGCGCTCACCTTCCAGTGGAACCTGAACGGGGCCGCGATCGCGGGCGCCGTTGACTCGACCTACGCCGTCGCCTCCGCGACGGCCGCGGACGGCGGCAGCTACACCGTGACCGTGACGAGCGACGGCGCCAGCGTTACGAGCGCGCCCGTCGCGGTGACCGTGGGCGCGGCGATCCCGGGGAGGATCGTCAACCTGTCGGCCCGGGCGAACGTCGGCACCGGCGGCGACATCCTCATCGCGGGCTTCGTGATCTCCGGCAGCTCCAGCAAGAGCGTGGTGCTGAGGGGCGTGGGCCCGACGCTCGGCACCGCCCCCTTCAACGTGGCGGGCGTCCTTGCGCAGCCGCAGCTCACCCTCATCAACACGGCGTCCGGCGCGACCATCGTAACGGGAACCGCCTGGGGCGGAAGCGCGGCGCTCGCCGGCGAGTTCGCGCTGGTGGGGGCCTTTGCCCTCCCTGCAAACTCTGCGGACGCGGCGGTGCAGGAGGACCTTCCGGCGGGCTCGTACACCTCGCAGATCTCCGGCGTCAACACGGGGCAGGGCGTGGCCCTGGCGGAGATCTACGACGCGGACCCGGGATCGACCGCGTCGAGCCTCGTGAACATCTCGGCGAGGGCGTACGTGGGCACCGGGGCGGACATCGTCATCGCGGGCTTCGTGATCCAGGGCTCGCAGCCGGCCCAGGTGCTCCTGCGGGGGATCGGCCCGACGCTGGGGACCGCGCCGTTCAACGTGCCGGCCGCCCTGGCCCAGCCGCAGATAGAGCTCTTCAACTCGGCCGGGGCGGTGATCCAGAGCAACTCGGGCTGGGGCGGGACCGCCGCGCTCTCGGCCGCATTCGCCCAGGCGGGAGCGTTCCCCCTCCCGGCGGGATCGGCCGACGCGGCGATGATCGTGTCCCTGCCGGCGGGCAGCTACACGCTTCAGCTGAGCGGGGTCAACGGGACCACCGGGGTCGGCCTCGTCGAGGTCTACCTGATCCCTTAGGCGCGGGCCGGCTCACTCGTGCGCGGGCGAGCGGGGTTCGCCCCGCCCCGGCACGGCCAGCAAGGTGTAGTAGTTGTCGACCAGGAAGCCCTCGTAGCCCTCGGAGGTCCCATCCCACTTTCTCCAGTCGTTGGTCAGGTGGTTGGGGCCCGATCCCTCGAACTCCCTTTTCTCGAAGGCATCGAGGATGGGAAGGAGGATCTGGTCCGCCCTGCCGTGCCGCCCCACGCGGTCGAGGGCCGCGATGGTGAAATAGGCGAAGCAGGCCGAGGCGCCCCCGTTCTCGTAGACCTGGAAGGCGTCGGTGTTGTCCTCCCTCAGGCCGCCGCCGTAGCGCGGGTCCTTGTGGGCATAGTCCTTCCGCGCGATCGGGATCAGGTCCCCGGGCAGGCCGAGCCGGAAATTCGAATATCCCACCCGCTTCATCTCGTCCCAGAGACGGTCCATGATCCCGGCCGCCCTGTCCTCCGGCACCAGCCCGTAGACGATGGCGATCCCGCTCACGAATAGGAAATAATAGTCGTGCCGCTGGCCGTCGGCGCTGCGCCAGCCGGCCATCACGCCCGTCGAGGGATCGAAGAAGGCGGGAAAATAGGCGTCGTGGAGCTTTCTCTCCGCCGCCCCGTACCGCGCGGCGTCGTCCGTCCGCCCGAGCTCTGCCGCCATCTGGCGCATTCCGCCCAGGGCGCGGTAGGCCAGCGCGTTGGCGTAGGCGTCCTCGTGGCCGAATCCGATCGTGTCCCACCAGTTCGAGGGCCGCACCTTCGGCAAGCCCTCGGGCCACGACCCCGAGTTGCCGGTCGCGACATACTTGATGAGGCCGTCCCCGTCGCGATCCGTGGCCAGCATCCTGTCCGCCCAGGACCTGAGGCCCGGGTAGTTGCGCTGCAGCCAGGGCCGGTCGCGGCGTCCCTCTGCATAGTCGAAGGCCGCGATGAGCAGCGAGGGGAAGGTGTCCGACGACTCCTCGGGAAAATCGCCATAGCCCGGCATGCCGTAGGTCTTGGTGCCCCCCAGGACGAGCTCGAGCGACTGGCGCACCATGTCCAGCGCATGGAGGTCGCCGGCCAGCGCAGGCGTTTGCATCGCGATGTCGGCGTATTCGTAGTAGCAGAAGCCGCAGGAGTCGCTGTTGGTGTTGTTGGACAGCAGGCGCCGGTTCGGATTGAGCTGGAAGATATTGAGCCAGTTCCGGCGAAAGCCATCGAGCCGGGGATCGCCCTCGGCGGCCGCCACCTCGGGGCAGACGGTGGTGACGTCCCAGCGGTACTCGACCGAACGATTGAATTGGCTCGCGGCCGGGAGGGTGACCTTGATCCAGCCCGCGCCCGAGGCATACCCCAGGGCGGCATCCGGAAGGCCCCCGCAGCTCAGGCGCAGCGTGCCGAAGCCGGGCAGGTGCAGCACGGCGGGAAGGGCGATGTCGCCCTTCCCGTTGAAGACTCCGAGAAGCGTGCTGTAGCAGCGGTGGGTGTCGAACGAAAGGGTGAGGGGAGCGGGATGGCCTGCCGCGGTCCATATCGAGGTGAGGCGGAGGCCCCTGGCGGTGGCCTCGAACGTCCAATCGGGAACGGAGCGGGACGGCGCGCCCGCCGAATAGCTCACGATGGCGCCGGAACCGGTGACGCTGTGCGCGACGGAATAGGCGACCGTCGTCCCCGCGTCCGCCGAGAGGACATCATGCCCAACCTTGCCGCCGCCCAGGCTGTCCACGCCCAGGAAAAGCAGGGCCGGATGGGTCAGGGAGAACTTTGCGTCGAGGTAGCCCGACCTGACCCGCAGCCCGTCACTCTCCTCGCTCGCCACCGTTCCCGCGTCCGGCGCCGCGGCGGCCGGGGGAGGGAACGACGAGGCCACGCAGAGCAGGAGGACCAGGCGGATGCAGACGGGGACGGGGACTTGATTCACGGCAGACAACCCCACGCGAACACTCCTACGGCGCGGGAACGGTACCCGGGCTCGCCCGGCAGCTCAAAACGCTTCCTTCGGCTGCTTCGCCTTCTGTAGCAGCTTGATGAGGTGGCCCATCGCGGTGGCCAGGCGGTCCGCCATCTGCCGGTCGCGCACCGCCGCGATGCTCGCGATCTTTGAGGGGGTCACGAGGTCGTTGTCCGCCGTGACGTGGCCCTCGCCGTCGTCGGTGGTCTGTGCGTCCGTCTCTATCATCGCGTTCGGGTCGGCATCCGGCTTTGGCAGGATGCAGACATAGTAATAGGTGCCCGCGTCGACGGTCCGCTTGTCGGCGTGATTTATCCGCTGCATGTATTCCTTGTAATCCATGACGACGGGGTCCGGCGCGACCTGCGAAAGCTTTATCCGCCACGTGTAGCTGGAAGCCACCCTTGCCGTGTGGCTCCTGTCCTTGGTGGCCTCCTGGTCGCTGATGTCCGACACCTCCCCGACGGAGGAAAGGGCGCGGGTGATGGAATAGGTCACGCCATCCTTCTCCAGTCCCCTGGCAAAGCGCGGGCACTCCGAGGTGACATCCCATTTTATCGTGCGGTCCCAGTAGTAGTCCTGGGTTCCCGAAAAATCCTTGAAGTCATCCGGCTGCCATTTCGTCGGCCCGTCGGTCAGGTGCCACTCCGCCGTCAGCTCGGTCCGGTGCTTGTCGATCCATTTCAGGATGTCCCCAATCGTGAGATCGGAGGCCGCCCGAAGGGCCGTGCCGGGAAACACCGACACGGTCAGGCAAATCATCCCGATCTTGATGATTCTCTTCATGGACGTTGGTTTTCTTAGTCTCCTATGGGACAGGGGCTTGAGTCAAGGCGCCGCAATCGGGATTCGGGCGGCCCGTCCCGTCTCTTCTAGGCCGGCGGCTCGCCTTCACCTGCCGGAATGGGCGTCGTTGGCCTCGAGGCTGCAGAGGAGCGCCTCCAGCTCGGACGGCGTCATCGTGCGCGGATCCTCCGCGGGCGGCCTGCCGGAAAGGATCGTCGAGGTCACCGAGGCGCGCTCGGCCGCATTCCGGGACCTGCCGAAGGCCAGGTAATACTGCGCGGGATCGACGCTGAAGCGCGCCTCCTGTCCGAGCCGGAGTGTGACGATCTTTCCAAAGGGGACACGGATCAGGAGCGGCCTGCCATCGGCCGCCCATGCAGCGGGCCTGACCCTGACCGCGAGGAGCCCGTCCCCGCGTCTGAGGTCGATGTCCAGTCGCCAGTCCCGGAAATGAAAATTGCCGATCCGCGCATGCTCGACGCCGGGAGGCAGGCTTGGCGCGAGCCCGAGGTCGGCGCCGGCGGGCTCAAGGTCGACTCCGAGGAGAAGCAGCAGCACCGACGTGACAAAGTCCCCGTGCGACCAGGTGATGAGGGGCTTGTCCGGGATGCCCTTCCTGTCCCAGTTCTCGGGCAGATAGTAGGAGCAGGCCTCCGCGTCATATCCCTGCTTGTTCACGATCCCGGAAAGGAGGTACCTCCACGCCAGGTCGGTGCGTCCGAGCAGCCATTCGTCCTGCGCCGCCCATGACATGATGATGGGCCAGGTGTCCGGTTCCCCCTGGGGCGCATGGGGGCTTCCGGGATTCGGTCCGAAGCGGAAGATCGAGTGGTCGGGGTTCTCCAGGTCCCGGATGATCTCGGCCTGGGTCGAGGCGAAGCGGGGATCGTCAACCGCCATGATCCCCTGGTCCCTGCCGAACGCCTCCAGCCGCCCGATGATCAGCATGCCCGCGTCGACCCGGTCATCGCGCAGGGGGCCGTTGCGGCTCTCCGCCCTGGGGTATTCAGGGTCCGTGAACACCTGGCCGGCCGGTCCCGCCATCGGGATGATGCGGCCCTTCGCGGCGTCGTAGGCCTGCTCGGAGAACTGCTTCTTCAGCCGGTCGGCGGCGCTGTTCCATCGGCCAGCCTCCAGCGGATGGCCGAGGGCGCCGGCGATCTTCGCCGCGGCGCGCAGCCCGCTGTAGATCTCCGCGTTCGGCCAGCTCGAGGGGGCCGGGATGAAGCAGATCCACTCTTCCGCCACGTGGAGCATTCCCTCCGCCTCGATCCGCCTCACATAGTATTCGGCGTAAAACTCAACGTACGGCCACGCCTTGTCCAGGAAGGCCAAGCCGTTCGGCCTGAGACGGGAATGGAACCACATCCCGGTGATCGCGATTGCGGGCTGCTGGGCCTCCCTCTCGCCGCCGACGGAGAAATCGCGCTGGGCGTCCCAGAAGTCAAAGTAGCGGTCGACGGCCCCGGTGTCTCCCGCAAGCGAGAGCCCGATCATCGAGTAGGTGCCGTCCCGTAGCCAGGAGTCGCGGTAGAAGAACTCGTCGGCGATGACGTCACCGGAGGCGAACTGCCCGGTGACGACGGCGTCGATGGAATACGCAAACATCCGGTCCAGCTTCCCGTCGTCGCTTTCCAGGGTCACCCGGCCTGGCACCAGTTCCTCCTCGCTGTCCCCGACGCCTCCCAGGAGGTTCGTCCAGGAGGCGACGTAGGACCCGGAGGAAGCCGGATCCATCTTGCGGTCCGTCGCGTCGACGCAGAGGAGGACCTCCCTGGTCGGCTCGAACTGGGTGGTCGCGCCGCCCTTGTCGATCGCAAGGGTCTTGCCGGCGGGCCGTGAGGCGAGGACGAGCCTTGGCCCACCGGTCGTCGTCAGCACGGCGTTTTCCCCGCGCCAGGCCGTTTGGAATTCTGAGTAGCCAGCGGCGTCATCCGAATGAAAATCCCGCGTGAAGTCCGGGTACTTGAAACGGGCGACCAGCCTAAGGACCACGGGCCTCGAGAAGGCGTACCGGATGAAAATCGGGCTCAGGGCGGCGTTCTTCCTGGAGGTGACCTCGATCGACACCAGGCCGTCGTCAGACTGCAGGTGCACGTATCCGGGCCTCGTGCCGTCATGGCGGTACCGGAGCGTGCGAAGGTCCAGCCATCCGTCCCCGGAGCGGACCTCGCCGTGGATGGAAGTCTCCAGGAAAAGCGGCACATGGCGCATCCGCTTCGCGTCCATTCCCGACCAGATCTCCTTTATCTGGCCGTCGATCCCCGCGCGGACCAGCATCGTCGGGCTCGTCACGTACCTGTCGGTGATCTCAAATTCGGGAACCTTGTCGACGGCATGGAGGGCGCCCGCGGAACAGGCGATCGAGAAGGCCATGCGGAGTCGTTTCATGATTCGCCGCCTTTGGGGCGCCTCCCGTTCTTGCCGGTCGCGGGCGCCCGGGCGAGTCGGAATTCCCCGGCCCTCGCCCGCTGGGTCTTGCGCAGTCAAGGGGCAGCCGCGAGACTCGCTTCAGAGCCCCAGGCGTTCCCGGACACCCCTCGGCTGACGGGCTCCCGGCCGCACCTCGTCCCCCGCCATGAAACCTGCCGCCATTTCAATTGCCGTCGGATTTGTGATTTGTTCATCTGCGGCGGTGAGCGAGCCCGAGCCGACGACCAGCGTGAAGGAGTGGCTGGGCTCCGTGGACGTTCCGGAATTGAACCCGCCGGCGACGTGGGACGCATGGATGCGCCAGCGATCGGAAATCCGGGCGACCTTGCGCGCGCTGCTCGGCGATTTCCCGCCGCGTCCCCCGATCCCGGAGGTGGCGATCCTGTCCCGAACCGAGCACGACGGCTATGTCCTCGAGAAATTCACGTTTCGGAACGGGCTGGGAGCGACGGTCCCGGGCTACCTCTTCCTGCCGAGGAACGCGGGGCGCAGGGTCCCGGCCATCCTCTACTGCCACTGGCACGCCGGGCAGTACGACAGCGGAAAGGAGGAGATGCTGCAGACGAACGCCACGCCCGTGCCTCCCGGGCCGACGCTTGCGAGGCTGGGCTTCGCCGTGCTCGGGATCGACGCGTCCGGCTTCGGCGAGCGCAACGGCCACGGACCCGCCGGGCCCGCGGAAAGGGGGGGCGCCGAGGAACTGACCGCCTCAAAGTTCAGCCTCTGGGCGGGGCGCACCCTCTGGGGGATGATCCTGCGCGACGACCTCATGGCGCTGGACTACCTCTGCTCCCGGCCGGAGGTCGACGCGGCGCGAATCGGCGTCACCGGGATCAGCATGGGAAGCACGAGCAGCTGGTGGCTCATGGCGCTTGACGACCGCCTCAAGACGGCCGTCTGCGTGGCATGCATGACGCGATACCAGGATCTTATCCAGGCGGGAGGGATGAAGGAGCATGGGATCTACTACTTCGTGCCCGGGATGCTCCGACACTTCGACACCGAGGCCGTGATCGCCTGCGGCGCGCCCCGCCCGATGCTCTTCATGACCGGCGACAGCGACCCCGGCTCGCCGGTCGGCGGGGTCAGGGCGCTCGAGGCCAGGGTTTCCCCGGTCTACCGGCTGGCCGGCGCGGACAAGGCGTTCGTGAGCGTCATCTTTCCGGATACCGGGCATGTCTACCTGCCCGCGATGTGGGCGCGGATGGTCGANNTGGATGGAAACGAACCTCATGGATCCGGGCGAGCGGGCCGATTCGAAAGCCGCGGCCGGGCGCTGATGGGCCCGGAGGGGACCTACCGCTTGCCGTAGAAGGCGGGGCCGTTGCCGGATCCCCAGTCCAGCCCGCGGCCGCGAAGGAGCGCGC
>PLKS01000009.1 GCA_003140665.1 Opitutaceae bacterium | reverse complement strand
AGCAGACGATTGCGGCCCAGATCCTGCAGGACGAGATAGATCAGTTGCGTCTGATGTCATGGTCGCAGATCACCAGTTTACCCACTCCGGCGACAGTTATCTCCACCGACGCGACGTTCTCGACATTTGCGCAGCAGATGGGAGGGAGTTTCCCATTCACCGGTACCCGCACTGTCACCTATCTCGAGCCCGCCCCACCCCCGCCAGCCACCGCAACCACGGTTCTTCTGGTGCAAGTGTCCTTCACGGTGACATGGACCGGCGTTACCGGTCACCAGTATACCCGCACCAGCACGACCTATGTCGGTAAGAATGGCCTCAATGCCGCCTACCAAAGATCGTAAGTCCCCGGGGCCGCTGGGGCGCCAGGGATTCACCCTGGTCGAGGTGATGGTCGTCACCCTCATCTCGGCCTTTGTTTTCGCAGGCGTACTTTCGGCGTACATCTTTCTGGGCCGAGGTTTGGTACGGCAGGGTCATGAGGAGGAACTGGAATCCAGGGGCAGGACGACCCTCTTCTATTTCACCCAGGACGTCAGCGCCGCGACGGCCATTTCGGCCAACTTTTCCCAGAATGACATGGTGCTAACCACGCCGTCAGCCTCCGTCGAATACTCGTTCCAGGCCCCAACATCCTCTCAAAGCTACGACGGCTATCTCACTCGGAAGCTAAATGCGGCGAACCCGACTATTCTTCTCACGGGACTCGCAAGCTTTACCTTCAATTACTTAACAATCTCGGCGGGGCAATCACCGCCCGTTATCGCCCCATCGAGCGCCACGACCGTGAAACAGATCCAGTTCACGTACACCGCTATGGCCGGAGCCTCGGTGAGTGGTGCCCAGTCGCAGATTACTGTCGTCTCGCCCAGGGTTATCATGAAGAATAAGCCCAGTCTTCAATGAGCCTGCGTCGGTCACAATCGATACCGAAGAGCGAGCGCGGTGCCGCAATGCTAGCGGCGCTATGCCTTGCCATGGTGTTCGCGCTATGCCTTTCGAGCTACATCGCGCTTTGCTACACTTCGCTCAGGATGAGCACCCGAAACCTAATGAGCTCGCACAGCATCGAGCTTGCGGAAGCGGGTCTTGAACAGGCGCTCTACGCAGTGAATAACAATGACTGGAATCCCGCCTTGTGGACCACAGCAGCCGGCAACGCAACTGNNGACTGGATTTACATTTGAAAATGGCGCGACTGGATCAATCGCACTGTCGGTGATCGGCTATAACACCAATTCCCCATCCTTCACATCGGAGGCCTATGTGACACTTCCAGACGGCACTGTCTTGAAGAGGGAGCTTCAGACGACAGGATCTATTTCGACGACATTCGTGAATGCTCTTGGCGCAACACTGGGGCCTGTGACATTTCAAGCAGGAGGAACTGTGGACAGCTACGATTCAAGCCTTGGGACCTATTTGTCCCAAACGCCTGGATTTTCAGCGATCTTGCTTTCTGAATCCGCGCCAACCTCGTATGGCCAGCCGCAACCCAGCATACTGCTTAACACCGCGAATGTGAAAGGTTACGTCATCGGCGAAAGCTCCAGCCCGGTGTCGTATTCCAGCGGAGCCGAGATCATTGGGCCAAGTACGCCGAGCTCCGAGACGATCGATCCAACTCGGATCCTGACGCAATCGCAGCCAAACCAGCCACAATACCTTGAAAACCTTCCGGTAAGCGCCACGCCCATCTCGATCAACCTGTCGGGCTCGCAGACAATGACACTTGGTAGTCCGACGGCCACGTACCCAACCCCCTACTCCGTTGGCAGCACGACCCTTTCCAACTCCGCCGTGCTCAGCATCAAGGGACCTGTGATTCTTGTCGTAAATGGAAACCTTAGCATTTCCGGAAATGCGCAGATAATGATCGCAACCACCAATCCAACGTCAGGCGGCGGTCCGAACGTCTCGCTCGAGATGCACGTCGCAGGAGGCAGCATGAACATCGACGGCGGCGGAATCGTGAATAGCACCCTGAGTCCCGAGCGGCTGCTTATCATGGGCACCGGGAGCTCGTTAGGGGCCCTTGAAGTTGGGACGACGACGCCATTTTACGGTGTCATGGATTTTCCAAGTAATTCGCTGACCCTCAGCGGCAGCCCGCAGATCTATGGCTCCATCGTCGCGGGCTCGATTACGTTTGCAGGCGATCAGTCGTCGCCGTCGATTCACTACGACGTGCACTTGCAATCGGCAGCTCCTTTGCTTTCGAGTTCCCCCGGCTTTTCCGGCCCCGTCTTCAATGCCTTCCGGTCGTCGAGCCAGGGAACGACCGGTACGCTCCCGGTCACGATAGGAAACGTTGTCGAAGTCGCTGCGCCATAGCGTAGGGCCGGGCCTTCGGGGCCGTGACCTTAGCGTCGCAACCCTCGTAAAAGTACCCCTTCGGCGCCACCTGACGCCGATTGACAGCCAAGGGCCGCTTTAGCCTAATTCCCCGCGCATGTTCAAACGCAGGGAACGACATAGTGTCCTGATCAACCTTACAGATCACTGCGTGCAGTTGGCCCGACTGGGACGCCTGGACATACGCCCGCTTGCCGTGGACACGTTTGCCGAGGTCTCGATCGAGGACACGGCGTCGGTCGCGCGCTGGCTGGATTTCACCTTCAGCGATCGCGCCGGGAAGTTCATATCGGCCTATTGCGGGTTCCACCCGGCCGAAAGGATCTTCCAGCGGGACTCGATCAACGTCCGGCGCCTGTCCGACCGCGACTTCCTCTACAACGTCATCGCCGAGCACGCCAAGATCATCTCGGCAAAGGCCTGGCACGTGACCGCGCTGAACCCAGCGGACGGCATGCCGCTCTCGACCGACTCGAGCACCCGGGCCGCGCTCTTCCTGGGTGTCCCCTGGTCGGCGACGAGGGCGACGCAGGTGACGTTTCGGGACTGGGGCGTCCGGCCTCGCCGCCTGGAACTCGGATCGACCGTGCTGCTGGGCGCCCTCACGCGTTATTTGAGCCTGACCGGATACAACCACCTGATCGCCGTCTGCGAGATCACCCGGAACCAGACCCACCTGTACCTCATCGGCAAGGACGGCGTGCACACGCCGCCACCCCTGCCCCATGGCCTCCTGTCGATCGAGGAGGCAGCCATGAAGGAGCTGTCCGCGCCCGACGCCGAGTCTGCCCGCAAGTCGCTGGAGCAGCCGACGGAGGAGCTGAAGAGTCACGGGCGGCGCCTGATAAGGATGCTGTCCCGGCACCTTCGCCCGGCCGTCGACTATTTCGAGATGCAGACCGGGCAGCGCATCGGCGCGCTCTTTTGCGCCCACCTGCCCGAGCGGCTCGCATGGCTCGAGGAGGCGCTCGCCGCCTCGGTCGACCTCGAGTACTTTTCTCCCGAATTCGCGAAATGGCTGCCGGCCGTCGGGATCGACGCCCCGGGGCACGCGATGCTCGGCCCCTCGTGGATTCAGCCGCTGGCCCTCGTGGCGCAGCTGGCCCCCGGACCCGTCCTCGAAACGGCATGAAGAGCACGCCCGACCGTCTGTCCCTTTCCCCGAACTGGCATGTCGACTGCCGGCTCATCGTGGAGCTGCCCGAGGACAGCGTCGTGGGCGTGCGCTTCATGACCTACGCGATAACCAGCGCGATCGCGCTTGCGGCGCTGTTGTTCACGGGCTGGCTTGCCTACCGGGACCTGAGCCTGCGCCACATGAACGATGACGCGGAGCAGAGGATTGAGGAGAATCACTGGGACGTGGTCGAGATCAAGCGGCTGCAGCGTTTCTACGAGATCGAGACCAAGAAGGTCGAGAGCGCCTACTCGGAGATGAGGAACCCGTTCCTGATCTCCGGGTTCCTATCCGAGCTGGGGCGCACGCTGCCCGACCGGATGCTTATCGACTCGATCGAGCTGAACGATGGCAAGGTGACCATCCGCGGCGGCCTGCGCGAGACGTCCGAGCATGCGAGCCTGCTCCTCGGGAGCTATGTCGACAAGCTGCGGGACGACCCCGAGGTCGGCCCGCATTTCAGCTCGATCATCCTCACCGGCCTCAACCGCTCCTCCGACGACGAGCAGATGATGGGCTACGAGATCACCATGCATCTCAAGCCCCGAAACTCGTGAACGCCGCCGACATCGCCCAATGGATCGCGGTGCTGCGCCGCCACCCGCTGAGCGTGTTCTGCGCCTTCGTCTGCGTCGGCTGCGCCCTCGTTTCCTGGTACATCCACGTCAACCTGAAGTGGCTGGACTTCGATCACAGGCAGCTCGGCCAGGACGCCGACCTCGCGGTGTCGACACTGGTGTCGGGTCCCGCCGTCCGCCAGGAGCTCACCGCAACCCGCGACATCACCCGTCGGATGGAGGACAACCTCGTGGTACCCGACAATCTGGCCGAGAACCTTTGGTATTTCTACAAGATCGAGCAGCAGTCGAAGGCGCATGTGCTCGAGCTCCACCCTCTCAACGCGATCACCTCCGACTCAAAGTCGCTCTACAGGCGGATCCCCTTCGAGATACGCGTATCGGGCACCTACGAGCAGACTGGGGCGTTCCTCTACCTGACGGAGACCGGACCGCGGCTTGCCAACATCACCTCCCTCTCGTTCAAGCGCCGTGATCCCGGGGGCCTAACGACCATCCTCGAGATGAATATCGAGCTGCTCGGCAAGAAATGAAGAAGCAGCGCACCCAGGTGATCGCGCTAGTCGCCCTGATCGTTGTCTGGGCGCTCCTCTGGCACTTTTTCATAGACGTGCGAACGCCGCCGCCCGTCGTCAATACGGCGCCCGCAAAGGTGACACAGGCCGAGAGTCCCCTGAAGGCAAGGTTCCGCCACGTCCGCTACGAGATGGACTCGCTCTATCACTACAGGATCAAGCCCACGCCGTTTGACGGCCACTGGAACCCGTTCCGGATCCCGGGGGTGGAGGATGGGGCGCCGGCAATCGTGCCTGTCGCGAAGCCCTCCGCGATGGACGCCTCCCAGCTGGGCATCCGGCCGCCCGACTTTGCGGAGACTCTCCTCAAGAGCGCGATAGACTCGGTTCGAATCGGCGGAGTCGTGACCATGAAGGGGACGATTCAGCTCACCGTGGATGCCCAGCTCCACAAGCAGGGCGACGTCTTCACGGCAAGGGTCCCCACCTCCTCGACCGAGTCCAAGCCGATCCGGATCAGGATAAGGCAGCTCTCGGAGGCCGCCGTGACCTTCGCCCTTGATGATCCCGACGCTGGAAACGCGGAACTCAAGGTCCGGCTGAAATAGGGAAAGGCGTTGACAGGCCGGCGACTGCGGAGCAGGTTGCCGTCCCCTTATTGCAGGGTGGAGCAGCCTGGTAGCTCGTCAGGCTCATAACCTGAAGGTCGCTGGTTCAAATCCAGCCCCTGCACCCAATTTAGACCACAAAACCCCCTGAATTACAGGGGGTTTTGTATTTTCCACCTCAGCCATGATACACGTTCTATTTGGGGCAATATTGGGCATTTTTGGGCAATTCTTTCCCTTTTCTTACACTTATTTCCCTTGCCCGCCGAAGGGCTTTCGCACCTGCGGATTGCGGTGGAAACCATCGCCGGGACCGTTTCCTTTGGCTAGGCGGCCTCTAACGGTGGCAGGGCCATCAGGACCGGACCCGTCTAACGGCAGATTCGGCAAGGACGCCAGACTGCCACAGAACCTGCGGGCCGCTAGCCCTCAATCGCCCGGTCTAGAAATTCGGATGGCTTATTTGCCACACGTCAGGCCGCCGATGTCGCTTGGTCTCGCGGTAGTACCGGTAGTCCTCAATCAACTCCTTCCGTTCGTCCGTGAGAAGAGATGCTTCGCCTAACTAAGCGCATACTGTGTTGGGTGATAATTTGCGTCGTAGCATTTTGCATTCGGAAAATCCGCCGCTAACAGATCCCTAGTCTTCTTCGCTAAGTCCGGGGCATGACGAGCGCCGAAGTCAACGCGATGAACCCACGCCGGGTCGAACTCGAAAAAGTCCATTCCGCCCTCGTGGATGCATTTCTCGCGGGCTGTTACCAAACGATATTCCTGTTCGTACTCCCAGGATGGACTCTTGGTGATCAAGCATGCTTAGGACGCAGCGAAAGAGATGGGGGCGTCGGCGACGGGCGGCCTCGACGACCCAGGCGGCGCTGCCGAAGTCGACCTGCATCTCCTCGCCCGGGGCGCACTCGATGCGCCTGAAAGGCGGATCGATGCTGGCCGCGAACTTATGGGCGAAGCGCTTTACTGACTGATAGCTGCCCGTGAACGCATGGTCGCTCACCAGGTCCTGGTGGATGCGCTTCAGCGAAAGGCCGCTCGTCAGGCCGGCCTCGATCTCGGCGCAATATGAGCTGCTGTCGCTCTTCCTGCCGGCCGCAAAAGCCGTGGTCGAAATGGCTGGTTTTGCCTCAACCTCGACCCCCTGCGACCCGAGGGTCGAAATGGCTGGTTTTGAATCCACCGCTCCCTCGAGAAAGCCGAGGGTCACCTCGGCTGGTCGGGATTGTAGACCAGATACCGCTAAGGGCCGACCTCTAGGCGTACCGATTTGGCCAGCTTACGTTGATTCTCATCGAAGGTAAGGAAGGTATTCGCCTTTAAGATTCTAGCCACGGCGACATGTAAAATGTCGAACGACCGATGCCCTCCGCTCATTGTGTGGCGCGCCGAAAGGTTTGAAGCCTCGACTAACACTGCGGACAACTCGACCGAGATCGTTTGAAGGTGCCCACTTCTCAAATCGGCCTCGAATGCATCCAATGTGGTGATCACCTCGGTGCCCGAAATTGCCTTTCGGAATGCCGCAAAACGAATCGCATTCTGAAACTCGTATCGGTTGAACATGCTAATAGCAATCGGCAGGCGCTTCTGGCTAACCCAATTCCTAGCACTCAACGTATGGACATCATTGCCGAAAAGCGAAAACAGGAAGCTTGTGTCCGATATGACAGTCTGCATCTCAACCCCCTTGGCTGTCGGAGAGAATCGCCTTTGTCTCTGCCTCGGTTAACCTCGCCGCCCAAGGAATGCTACTAAGCGCCGCGCTTTGCGCCCAATCAACTCTGGTTGGGTTGACGGACGCAACGGGAACGACCTTTGCCACAGCCTTCCCTCGTCGCGTCACCTCGACTTCCTCCCCGTTCGAAACCCACTTGAGCACCTTCGCATAGTTGTTTCTCAACTCCCTGACCGTCGTCGTTTTCATGTGCTACTAAATGTAGCACATTGACCCCGAGTCAATACTTCTACCCAAGAAGTCGCCTAAATTCATAGGGCAGGCACAGTCTCATTCCAACCCGATATGCACCCCTGAGCTGTGCATAGAATTCGTCAAAGAATCGGCATTGAAACAGCCAATTACCTCGGTTAAGTCATTGGTAATGAATACAGCCCCTAAGTTCGATCCCAGCCCGGGCAGC
>PLKS01000233.1 GCA_003140665.1 Opitutaceae bacterium | reverse complement strand
TCGCAGCGACCGCGGCGAGCGCCGTTACTGAACCTGACGCAACGAGAAGATTTGCAAGGGATGGAGAGCCCCCACGGGCCTCCATCCCTTTTTTCTGCCATGACTCCAACGGCCATCCAGAGACACCTCGCGTCGCTCCTGAGGTGCGATCGCTGCCCTAGGATGCACAAGCCCGTCGTTGTAGGCCGGCCGGTCGACAGCCGGATCATGCTCGTCGGCCAGGCGCCAGGCGACAGGGAGCCCCGTTTGGGGCGACCCTTCGCCTGGACCGCCGGCAGGACGCTCTTCAGGTGGTTCTCAGGGGCCCTCGGCTGGACCGAGGACGAGGTCCGCGACCGGATCTACTTCGCGGCGGTCTGCCGGTGTTTTCCCGGAAAGCTTCCCAGAGGCGGGGACCGCGTGCCCTCGCCCGGCGAGATCGACGCCTGCGCCCCCTGGCTCGAACGCGAGTTCGACCTTCTCCGGACCGAGCTTGTGATCCCGGTCGGCAGGCTTGCGATCGGGCGTTTCCTCGAGCCCGCGCCGCTGAAGGAACTTGTCGGAAGAAGCTTTCGCGTGCGCCTGTCCGGACGCGAGGCGGACTGCATCCCGCTCCCGCATCCCTCGGGGGCATCCCCCTGGCACCGGATGGAGCCCGGCAGCACCCTGCTCTCGCGCGGGCTCGGGCTCATTGCGTCGCATCCCGCCGTCGCTTCTCGTTTCTTGACGCACGGGTCCGGCTTTGCACGTTAATCGGGCATGTCATCCCTTCGGCTGCTCGCCGCGTTGTGCGCCCTGGTCTCCGCCCCCCTGCTCCTTCACGCCCAGCGCGAGAAGCTGCCCCCAGACGACCTCGACTTCGTCGAGAAGACATGGCCGCAGGCCAAGAAGTCGAACACGGGCATCCGCTACGTGGTGGAAAGGGAGGGCAAAGGCCCGCTGCTCATGCCCGGCGACCTGGTCATGGTGCACTACGTGGCAAAGCTCCTGAACGGGAAGGTTTTCGACCAGAACCATGACGACAAGCACCCCTTCACCTTTCGCGTCGACCGCGGCATCGTCATCGACGGCTGGGACCAGATCCTGCAGCTGATGCGCCCCGGCGACAAGTGGACCGTCATCATACCACCCGAGCTCGCCTATGGCCGGAAGGGTAGCCCACCCTTGGTCCCGGGCTACGCGACGCTCGTCTTCGAGATCGAGGTCCTTGGGGTCAAGAAGGATACCTGATCACTTCGCCTGCCGGGCCGCGTCCGTGTAGTTGAATTTCACCTTGAACTCGGCAACGGCCTGCGCCTGGGCGTCTGCGGGCGATTTTCCCTGGGAGACGAGCTCGCTCGACCGCTTGTCGACCCAGCGGTGCATGAACTCCTTTTCGACATCGGTAGCGACCGTCGGGCTCTCCTTGGGAGCCACCGGGTTCTTCTTCTTGGAGAACAAATGGCAGCCCGAATTCGCCATCAGCGCGGCCACCAGTAGGAATGGAACAAGGCGTTTCATGGAGGGATTCGGTCAGGGTGGGGTTTGGCGGGTCGGACCGCGAGTGAATCTTTTTGGTTTCGTCTCGCTCGGATAGGTGCTCTGCTACACCCAATGAGCGACGAGCCTCAACCCTTGCGCCTTAAGCCGCGGCCGCCTTCGGCGGAGGGTTTGCCGCCGCCTCCCGAGGCGCCGGCTCCTCCGGCCCCGCCGGGTGCGGACCCGGCGGAGGGCACCGGCCGCCTTCGCCTCAAGCCGCGCCTGGAAATTCCGGAGGACCCGTCGAAGCACGCCGCCCCCGACGCGGATGCACCCGCTCTCTTTGCCGCGCCGCCACCTCCGCCCCCGCCACCAACATCCGGCGGGTTTCTGCCGCCCGAGCCGGCTGCGGCTGCCGATCCCGAGCCGGAGGACGCCCCGAAGTTCAAGCTGAGGCCCAAGGGAGCCGGCGCGGTGCCGCCGCCCCCGCCTCCCCTGGCGCCGCCCCCGGGCCCGGCCGAGGCGTTTCCTCCGCCCGAGCCCCTTCCTGCGGAGGGGGAGCCGATGCCGATCCCGGAATTCCTCCAGGAGCGTTCCGTGACGACCATGCCGCCCATGTCGATCCTTGCAGCCCCGCTGCCTCCGCAGCCGGGCTCCCTTGCGGAGGCGCCAGCGCCGCCGGGTGCCATCCCGCGTCTTTCCCTAGCCACGCCCGGTGACAAGGCCTCGGCGCCGAAGGTGCCGCCGCCCAAGGTGGGGGACGGCCTTCCGAAGATAGGCGGCAAGCCGATTATGGTGAAACCGGGAAAGACGGCTTCGGTCCTGCGAAAGCGGGCCGCGCTGAGCCGCATGGCGAAGGTGGGCCTCACCTTCGTCATCATCTCGATCGGCGTGGGCGGCTTTTACAGCTATAGGATATTTTTTCCGGCCGAGACTCCGGACATGAGGATAAGGCGGTTGAACCCAATCAAGCCGGCGCTCCCCGGGACCGCAAAGCCGGCGGGGACGGACGCCAACGCGAAGGCCGGCTCGGCCGCGGGCGTTCCGGGGGATAAGGCTTCGACGTTGACGGTGACCGTGCCCAAGGTGGATGCGGGGGCATCGAGCGACGACGACACCACCCTGACCCCCACGCCAACTCCGCTTTCGTCCATTGCGGAGTCGGTCATGGGCCAATCCAGCATCAGCAAGGACGTGACGGTCGGCAACACGCCGATCGACGCCGCGCCTGCGGCGAGCGCCGCGTTCCGCTCGTTTGTGGCAAACGCCAACGTCGGCGGGGTCTACCAGGGGTCCCCGGCAAAGGCCCTCATCAACGGGACGGTCGCCCGCGAGGGCCAGGTCCTGGACAGCGCGCTCGGCATCGCATTTGAGCGCATCGACGCGAGCAGGAAGATAATCTATTTCAAGGACTACACCGGCGCCGAGGTCTCCAAGAACTACTGACGACCCCGCCGCCCGCCCGCGTGGTCACCAGGTCTCGATTGGCCCGCGGGGCACGGGGATGGATTCCCGGCTGAACACGCCCGCTTCGTCGTCCGCGCCGATGAACGACGGCGACATCGGGGCGGGGCGGTATTTTGGAAGGAGCTCGCCCGACGGGTCGCAGAAGGAGGCGCGCCACCCCGTATACTCGGAGATCACGGCCTCGAAGTCGGCCTTCGACTCGATCGTGAGTACCCGTTGCTTGAACGGCTTCGCCGGGCCGAACCGCTTCGCGTACCAGGGGGCGACCTTCCGGAAGAGCCTCGCGCCGCGGGCCTCGCCATAGAACTCGCAGTACCGGTCGAAATGAAGCCTCATGACGCGGATCCGCTCCCCGAAGCCGGGTTCGGGCAGAAGCTCGCCCGTCCTCAGGTAGTGATCCGTCCTGCGAAATATCCAGGGGTCGTAGAACGCCCCGCGCCCGATGCTCACGCCCGCGCACCCGGTCTCGGCCACCATGTGCCGGGCCGCCTCCGGCGTCGTGATGTCGCCGTTGCCGATGACCGGTATCGACCGCACGGCACCCACGACGGCGCGGATCCCGGCGAGGTTCACCGTCCCGGCGAATCCCTGCGCCCGCGTGCGCCCGTGCACGAAGATCGCCGCCACGCCCGCTTCCTCGAGCGCCTCGGCGAGGTCCGGGGCCGTTATGTTCTCCGAATCCCAGCCAAGGCGCATCTTTGCGGTCACGGGGATGCCGATCGCGCCGACCATCCCGCGGACAAGTCCGGCGGTCTTGCCAAGCTCGGTCATCATCGCCGAGCCCCCGCCGATCTGCGTCACCTTTTTCACGGGGCAGCCCATGTTGATGTCGACGGCCTGCGCGCCCATGTCCTCGCAGATCACGGCCGCGTCGCGCATCTCCCCCGGGACGCTCCCGAAGAGCTGTATCGAAAGGGGCCGGTCGCCCGCGCACGACTCGACCAGCTTGAGCGCGACCGGGTTGCGCTCGATGAGGGAGCGCGCGTTGACGAGGTCGGTCGTGGCCCAGCCCAGGCCCCCGAGCTCGCGCAGCGTCAGCCGCATCGGCAGGTTCGTGTAGCCCGCCAGCGGCGAGAGGAAGAGGTTGGAGTCGATCCCGATCGTGCCTATTCGCATTTCAGGCTGCGGAGGATGCCCATGCCCAGGGGGCGCCGCAACCGGCAACTTGGTCCCGCCGCGCGCCGGAAAGGCGTGGTTCAGGCCGAGACGAGCTCCCTGGCAAGGCGGTTGTGGCGCTCGAGGACGGGCGGAAGGTCGATCGTGGCGAGCCGGCCCCGGTCGACCACGACACGCCCGTTGATGACGACCCACTCGGCCCGCTCGGGCGCGCAAAAGACGAGCGCCGCGACCGGGTCGTGGAGGCCTCCGGCCATGTTGGCGCCGCGCAGGTCGAACGCGGCGAAGTCCGCGGCCATCCCCGGGGCGAGGACGCCGATGTCGTCCCGCCCGAGGACCGCGGCGCCGCCGATCGTGGCCAGCTCGAGCGCCTGGCGCGCGGTCATCGCGGCCGGACCCAGCCCCACGCGCTGAAGGAGCATGGCCTGGCGCACCTCCGCCAGAAGGCTGCCCCCGTCGTTGGAGGCGGACCCGTCCACGCCTATCCCGACGTTGACCCGCTTTGCGACCATGCTTCGGATCGGAGCGATCCCCGAACCCAGGCGCATGTTCGAGCAGGGGCAATGGGCCACCCCCGTCCCGGTGCGCGCGAACAAGTCGATTCCCGCCTCGTCCAGCTTGACGCAATGCGCATGCCACACATCGCGCCCGACCCATCCGAGCTCCTGCGCATATTGGGCCGGGGTCATGCCGAACTTCTCGCGGCTGTAGGCGACGTCGCCGTCGGTCTCGGCCAGGTGGGTGTGGAGGGAGACCCCAAGGGCCCTGGCGAGGCTCGCCGATTCTCGCATGAGGTCCCGGCTCACCGAGAAGGGGGAGCACGGGGCGACGGCTATGCGCCTCATCGCGAAGCGCGCCGGATCGTGGTGCGCCTCGATCACGCGCTGCATGTCGGAAAGGATGAATGCCTCGTCCTCGACGAGGCCGTCCGGCGGCAGCCCCCCGCGGCTTCGCCCGACGCTCATGCTTCCCCGGGAGGCGTGAAACCGCATGCCGATCTCGCCCGCCGACTGAAGGCTGTCCTCGAGGCGGCACCCATTTGGGTAGAGATAGAGGTGGTCGCTCGAGGTGGTGCATCCCGATTGGATCAGCTCCGCCATCGCGGTCAGCGTGGAGACGCGGATCATCTCGGGGGTGATCCGCCCCCAGATCGGATAGAGCGCCTCAAGCCAACCGAAAAGCCCGGCGTCCTGGGCCGAGGGAACGACCCTCGTCAGGCTCTGAAACATGTGGTGGTGCGTGTTGACCAGGCCGGGGACAACCGCGTGCCCCGCCAGGTCGAGCACCCGGTCCGCCGTCGCCGGCAGCTCGGCGGCGTCCCCCACCGAGACGATCCGGCCGCCCTCCGCAAACAGGCCGCCGCCCCGGATCTCCCTCCGCCGCCCGTCCATTGTGACGAGGACGTCCGCATTGCGGACCAGCAGGGTCGGGCTCGCTGCCCCGGCAGGGATCATCGCCTGACGGAAGCCTTCATCCGGGCGAGGGCCTCGACAAGCGTGGCCCGGGGGCATCCGAAATTCATCCGCAGATGGGTCCCGGGCCGGGCCCCGAACGGCACGCCGTCGCTCAGCCCGACCCCGTGCGTCTCAAAATGCTTCACCGGGCCGGGAATGCCCAGACCCTTGACGTTGAGCCACGCAAGGTAGGTCGCCTCGACGGGCGCCTCGATGACGATGTCCGGGATCTCGCGCCGGAAGAATTCCGCGAGGTAGTCGCGGTTGGAGCGCAGGTAGTCGACCAACTCCCCGCGCCATGAGGCTCCGGCCCTGTACGCGGCCTCGCAGGCGGCGTAGCCGAGCGCGTTGACCTCCGGGACGATGCCCGCNNCATGGGCACGTGGGCGGCGCCGGGCTGCAGGACGAGGTCGCAGTGGATCTCGTCGGAGACGAGGACCAGGTCGAAGCGCGTGCAGAAATCGGCGGCCCGCGCGAGCTCCTCGCGGCTCCAGATGCGCGCGAGCGGGTTGTGGGGGTGGCAGAAAAGGAGGATCTTCGTGCGGTCCGTTATCGAGCCCTCGAGCGCATCCCAGTCGATGTCCCACAGCGGCTCATAGGCATTGAGCACAAGCGGGACGCTCTTGGCGACCCGGCCGCTGTTCTTCGGCGACGAGACAAAGGGCGGATACACCGGCGAGAGGCTCAGGACCTCGTCGCCCGCGTCCGAGAAGGCCAGGATCGAGACATTCAGGCCGCAAACCAGGCCGGGAAGCCACACGATCCAGGACGGGTCGATCTTCCAGCGGTGGCGCGTGGCGAGTTCCGCGACCACCGCGTCCACCGTCGACTGGAGCGGCCGCGAATAGCCGAAAATCCCGTGGGCCACGCGGCGCTGGAGCGCCTCGACGACTGCCGGCGCGGTCTCAAAATCCATGTCCGCGACCCACATGGGAATCACGTCCCGGCCGGCGTACCTCTGCCATTTCTGCGAATCGGTGCCGCGGCGGTCGGGAGGCGTGTCGAAGTTGAATGTCATCGGGCGGCGAGCGAACCACATCGCCCATTGGATTCCGAATGTATTCTGGGGGCCGCCCGCGGGGCGCGCGCCCGCTCAGGCGCCCTCGAACAGCGGCACGATCCGCATCCCGGGAACGGTGACCAGCCCCTTGTCGGTGATCCGGATCTCGGGGATGACGGACAGGGGGATGAGGTTGAAGCCCATGTAGGGGAGCGTGCAGCCCGCGGCCTTCCATGCGCGCTTGAGCCTTGTCGTCTCGGCCGCAACGACGCTCGCCCGCTTGTCCGAGATGAGCCCGGCGACCGGGAGGGCGACCCTGGCGGCCACCTTTCCGGCGCGCACGACGCACACCCCGCCGCGCATCCGCCTGATCTCGGAGAGCGCCCGGCGCATGTCGGACTCACTCCTGCCCGCCAGGATGACATTGTGGGCGTCGTGGCCGACGGAACTGCCGACGGCGCCGTCCCTGAGTCCGAAGTCCCTGAGAAGGCCGTGGGCCACCGAGCCCGACCGGCCGTGCCGCTCGACGACGGTGACAAAGCACAGCCTGTGTCGCGCGAGGAGCTCGGGCCATTTCTCGCCGGGACGGGGCCTGAGGGACAGCCGGTCGTGGAAGAGGATGATCTGGTGGAGGGCGGTCCGGATGACGTTCGCCTCCACCGGGCCCCCCGGTAGCTCGGGAACGAGGACGGGCCGTCTCGGGAGCTTCACCGTCTCGTAGGCCGCACGGGGATACCTGTAGCGCCGCGACAGCGCCCTCTCGAGGGCCGGCGTCACCCTGCCGTACTTGACCACGAGCTCCCCGCCAAGCCACGTGCACTGGGGCTCGAGCGCGTCGTTGAGGAGCACCATGTCGGCGCGCCTCGCCGGCGCCAGGCCGCAGATCTCGCCGTCCATCCCGAAGCGGGTCGCGGGATGAAGCGAGCCGAGGCTCCAGGCCGTCGCCGGCCGCAGCCCGGCCTTCACGGCGGATCGCGCGACCCAGTCCAAGCCGAAGAGGAAGAGGTCGTCGGCGTCCCGGTCGTCGGTGCAGATGCAGACCCGCTTCGGGCTGGCGCCGAGCTCGGTGACCGCCTTCACGGCGAGGGGAAGGGAGTTCCACGGGGTGGTCGGCGGGCCCCCGCGCAGGAACACCCAGAAGCCGCATTCGAGGAAGTCGTCCGCGATCTCCCGGTCGATCGCCTCGTGGGTGTCCGAGACGCCGGAGGCCGCGGCCGCCGCCACGAATTCGCGCCCGTAGATGTGCCCCGAGACGGGACGGCCGCGCCTGAGGGCCTGCGCCAGGATCGAGTGGCTCCTGCGGTCGCCCATCGCCACCTGCACGAAATCCATCTTTTCCCCGAGCGCGACCGCCTCGGGCCAGCGGTCGAAGATTCTGCCGATCTTTGCGGGAGTGAGGTCGCCCCCCGAGGTCTCGAACCTCGGGCCCGTCGCCGGGACGGTGCTCGGGACCGTGAGGAAGATCGAAAGCGGGGCCCGGCGCGCGTCCTCGAGCATCCACTCGATTCCCCTTGTGTCGCAGACGTTCCCGATCTCGTGGCTGTCGCAGAAGATCGTCGTCGTTCCATTGAGCAGCGCGGGCTCGGCATACGCGCAGGCGGTCATCATCGAGCTCTCGATATGGATATGGGGGTCCACCAGGCCCGGTGCGACGATCCCGCCGCCTGCGTCAAAGAAGCGTACCCGCGATCCCTTGGGCGGCCTGCAGGCGCCGGCGGGCTTGACCGCCGCGATCCGGCCGCACTTGACCCAGACCTCCCGCCCCCCATGGAAGCGCTCGGTGTAGGTCGAGAGGATGCGGGCCCCCGTGACGACGAGGTCCGGAAGCTCGCGGCCCATCGCGACCGCGGCAAGCTCGCGCGTGACCCCGTGGAGCGGGGGCACCGAAAAGCGTGTGAGGCCCATCCGGCAGTCTTATGCCACCGAGGTTCGCCGAGGCGAGCTGTTTGAGACGGCGCCAATCACGGCCGCCGGTCCTTTCCTGACGCACAGCCCCATCTGGCCGGAGAAACGCGGAGGCCCATCCGCGACCCCTCCTCAGCCGGGGTTCCTGGAAAAAGGAACGAAGAAGACCTGCGTCGCGAAGACCCTCTGGTCACCGTGAAGCACCCCGTGCGCGGCGCGCGCGGCGCATCCCAGATAGGTATACTCCGGGTCGAGCAGGTTCGCTCGGTGGGCGGGCGAATTCAGCCAGCTGTCCACGATCAGGGCCGCGAGCTCCGCATAGGTGTAGTCCGGCCGCGGCGATCCGGCAGGGGGTTGCGCGGGCATCATGATCGCGTTCTCGGCGATATGCGGCCCGAATAGGCCGGCGCGGTTGACGCGCTCAACCACGGTGTGCTCGCCGGGGATGGGATTGCTGTGCTGGGCCCGGAACATGAGCGCCATGTAGGATGCCTGCTCGGCGGCCGCGGCATCGAGGGCCGGGTGGAGCGCGAGCGCGTGCAGGCCGTTCGACACGCGCACGCGGTTTGTTTCCTCGAAGATAGCCGCTCCGAGCAGCCCATAGTCAAAATTTGCCAGCGAGATCTGCCGTGCCATCGGGCCGGCGGCCACATCCGCCGCGGGCGGCGTCACGTGTGCGCAGCCCGCGATGAGCGCGGCGAGAAGCGCGAGCGGCGGGAATTCGTTGAATTTCACCTGGGCCAGCCAACCCCGGAAGGCCGCCGCGGCAGAGGAATTTGTCCTGGGTGCCCCAGGCCGTGTGCTAATGCTGCGCAACAGGGTGTCCCACATTGGGAAGATACTGCACACCGGGCCCGGGTGGGGCAAATTTAAGCCGTTGGCCCGGGGTTCCTTGTGATCCGGCCATGTCCGGCATCAGGCATGCAGTAGGGGGGTTACAATGCGATTCATACATTACACTCCCAACACCCGCAGCGTCGCGCCAGCCACCGCAGCTGGCGGCCGGTTCGCGCGAGCGGACATTGAAAACCAGCTCGACTGGCTGTTTGGTGCGGCGCTCACCGGCCTGGCCGGCACGCCCTGCGCAGGACAGTTCCCGGTCGATCTCTACGAGGACAAGGACAACACGTACGTCCGGGCCGAGCTTCCCGGCGTGAACCGCGATGCGATCAGCGTCGAGATCGTCGACGGGTCCCTCTCCATCCAGGCCTCCCGCAAGGCCAAATCCGGCGAGGGCGAAAACGCCGTGTCGCTCAACCGCCTGGTCAGCATCCCTGACGAGGTCCAGGCCGACAAGGTCTTCGCCGCCTACGAGAACGGCATCCTGACGGTCACGCTTCCCAGGAAAGAGGAAGCCAAGCCGAAAAAGATAAGCGTGTCGGTCAACTGAGGCCTCCGGGTCCCCACAAAAGGAAAAAATACCATGTCACTACTCAACACACTCATCCCATCACTCAGCCGCGCCGGCACGAACGGCGACGGCGTCGCCTGCGCGTCGCGCAGGCCGCATTTCGAGGTCGAGGAGACCGAGGGGGCCTATGGCCTGACGGTTTTCCTGCCCGGCGTCCCCAAGGACGGGCTCGAGATCACCGACGAGGGCGGCGAGCTCCGGATCACCGGCAAGCGCGCGCCAAAGCTGCCGGAGGGCGTCACCGCCCTCCATCGCGAGTCGTCGGACGCCGCGTTCGAGCTCGTGCTCACGCATGACAACACGGTCGACGCCGGGAAGATCGGTGCGGAGTTGAAGGACGGCATCCTTCACCTGTCGCTCGCGAAGGCCGAGTCGGCCAAGCCGCGGAAGATCTCGGTCAACTGACCTTTCACCCCGGGACCGACGGGGTCGGCCAGGGTTCGCAGAGGCCCGGATGCCCGATTGGGGCTGCGGGCCTTTTGCGTTTGCGGAGGGGACCGAGCTGCCGAGGATTGGCCCCGCCCCGAAAGCTCCGGAGCCGCGCGCCCACCTACCGAAATGAATCCAGATCCAGAGGAGAACCGGACGGGCCCCGTGCTGCTCTACGACGGGACATGCGGTCTCTGCAACCACGCCGTCCGTCTCCTGCTGAGGATGGATCGGCGGGGCGTCCTTCGCTTTGCCCCGCTCCAGGGGGCGCCGGCGCAGGCATGGCTGCGTGCGCACGGTCTTCCCACCGACAATTTCGACAGCATGGTTCTTGTCCGCGACTGGAACGGTGAAAAAGGGGTCGGCGGCGGCTACTCCCTCAGGACGGACGCGCTCGTCGCCGCCCTTGAGGCCTGCGGCGGCGCCGGGCACGCGCTTGCGTGGATCCGGTTTATCCCGAGGGCGCTGCGAGACGGCTGCTACCGGCTCGTCGCGAGGCTCAGGTTCCGGCTCTTCGGCGAGTGGAAGCCGCGACCGCTTCCCAGGCCCGAATGGGCAAGCCGGTTCATTCCCGACTACCCGCCCTGAACAGGAGCGACGCGCCGATCGACACGGCCAGGAGCGTCGCGATGACGGCGAGCGAGGCCGTGGTGGGGACCGGGAACCAGGGCTCGACGAGCATCTTGGCTCCGACGAACGAAAGCACGGCCGCGATTCCCGCATTCAGGAAGCGCAGTGCGCGCATGGCCCCGCTGACGACGAAGAAAAGCGAGCGCAGGCCGAGGATGGCGAACAGGTTGGACGCCACGGCGATGGCGGCGTCGTGGGTCACCGCCACCACGGCGGGCAGCGAATCGAGAGCAAACACAAGGTCGGCGGCCTCGAGGGCGACGAGCGCCGCCAGGGCCGCCGGGACGCGCCGCGTCAGGAACCGGATCGCGGGATTGCCGGAAGGGTCGAATCGATGCCGGCCCCTGCTTGCGGCGAGCCGGATCCCGGTCGCAAGGACAAGCGCCCCGAAAATGGGAATGATCCATCTGAAGCGCCCGATCGCCCCGATCCCCGCCACGAGAAACGCCGAGCGAAGCACGATGGCGCCGGCAATGCCCCAGAAGAGCAGGCGCCGGCGGCGGCCCGGCTCCACGCCGAACTGCTCGAACACGAGCGCGAACACGAAGACATTGTCCACGCTCAGGCTGAGCTCGATCAGATAGCCCGCGAGGTACTGCTGCGCAGGCTCGGCGCCGCGCCGCAGCCAGACGAGGCACCCGAATCCGAGGCCAAGCACCAGGCAGGCAAGGGCGACGACGGCGTCCCGCGCCCGGAAGGACCCGTCCGCGGGTTCGGCTTCAAGTCGTGTCGGTGATGGCATCGGGCGCGGCGCTTGGGGTCCGTCCCGACGTTGCGGGCGGCCCGGGTGTTGGCAATGCCCGGGCGGCTTCCTAGTCCAGCGTCTGGCGATACCGCTTCACGCCGACGGCCATCGCCACGGCGACGAAAAGCGCTATCGGCCACACCTCGGGGAGGATCTCGCCGATGCCATTTCCCTTGAGCAGTATGCCGCGCACGATCCTGAGGAAGTGGGTGAGGGGCAGGCATGTGCCGATCCACTGGGCCCATTCCGGCATCCCGCGGAAGGGGAACATGAAGCCCGAGAGGAGGATCGACGGCAGGAAGAAGAAGAACGCCATCTGCATGGCCTGGAGCTGGTTCCTGGCGAGGGTGGAGAACGTTATCCCCATGGCCAGGTTCGCGGCGATGAAGAGCAGCGATATGCCGTACAGCAGGGCGAGGCTCCCGACCATGGGGACATCGAACAGGAACCGGGCAGCCATCAGGATCAGGGTGACCTGCACATAGCCGACGACGATGTACGGGAGGATCTTTCCCACCATCACCTCGAAGGGCCTGACGGGCGTCGCCAGGAGGTTCTCCATCGTTCCCCGCTCGCGCTCGCGCGTGATCGCGAGCGCCGTGATGATCACCATCGTCATCGTCAGCACCACTCCCATGAGACCGGGCACCACGTTGTACTGGGTGATGTTCTCGGGGTTGTAGTGCGCGTGGACCTCGAAATCAATGGGGCCCGGCGTCCCGCGGAGCCGGGAGAGGGGGCCCGTCAGGTCGCGGTCGATCGCGGTGTCCGCGATGGCGCGGACCGCGGCGATCGCGGGCCCGGTCGCCGCCGGGTCTGTCGCGTCGGCCTCGACAAGCACGGTCGGCCGCTCCCCCCGCAGGATCTTCCGGGTGAAGTCCTCGGGGATGTTCACGACGAACTGGACGTTCCCCAGCCGCAGCAGCCGCTCTACCTCGGCCTCCGAGTCGGTGACCCTCACGAGCCTGAAATAGTCGCTGTTGCGCATCTCCGCCACGAGCGTCCGCGCGAACGGTCCCTCGTCGGCCAGGCGGAGCGCGGTGGGGAGGTGCTTGGGGTCCGAATTGATCGCGTACCCGAAGAGCGTCAGCTGCAGGATGGGTATCCCGACCATCATCAGGAACGTGATGCGGTCCCGGCGCATCTGGACGAATTCCTTCAGCACGACGGCCCACAGGCGGTGGAGCGTGAAGCGGCCCATGTGCGGCTCCTCAGTCAAAATTGTCCTTTGCCTGGTCCATGAGGCCGATGAAGACGTCCTCGAGGCCGGGGGTTATCCGCCTCCATTCGTGGGCCGGGCTGCGAAGCCCGGCGATGGTCGCCTCGAGGCTCGCAAAATCGCGACCGGTGACGTGGAGGGTGTTGCCGAAGGGCACGACCTGCCCGACGCCGGGCCGCCCCCGGAGCGCCCCCGCCAGCCTGACAAGCTCGGGGCCCGTGACCGACCACGTCGCGAGGTTGGCGGACGCCACGACCTCGGCGACCGTGCCGCGGACCAGGATGTTGCCATAGGCCAGGCAGGCGATCCGGTGGCACCGCTCGGCCTCGTCCATGTAGTGCGTCGTGACCAGGACGGTGATCCCCTCGTCCGCGAGCTGGTGGATCTCATCCCAGAATCCCCGCCGGGCCTTGGGGTCCACGCCGGCGGTCGGCTCGTCGAGGAGGAGCAGGCGGGGGCTGTGGATGAGGCAGGCCGCAAGGGCGAGCCGCTGCTTCCACCCCCCGGACAGCTCGCCCGCCAGCTGCTGGCTGCGGTTCCCGAGGCCGAGCCGCTCGAGGCTGCGCCGGACGGCGCCGGCGCGGTCGGGGACCCCGTATATCCGCGCGATGAAGTCGAGGTTCTCGCGGATGCTCAGGTCCTCGTAGTAGCTGAACCTCTGGGTCATGTAGCCGACCTCGCGCTTGATGACGGACTGTCCGGTGAGGAAGTCGTGGCCCAGGCATGTCCCGGACCCCGCGTCCGGGGTGAGCAGGCCGCACAGCATACGTATGAAGGTGGTCTTCCCGCTCCCGTTGGGGCCGAGGAAGCCGTAGATCTCGCCGCGGCCGACCTGGAGGTCGATCCCGTTCACGGCGGTCAGGGCGCCGAAGCGCTTGGTGACGCCCGAGACGTCGATCGCGAGTTCGCCCGCGGCGCTCATCGGCCCGACGGGCGCACGTCGACGGGCTGGCCGGGATGCAGGTCCGCCGCGGCGCCTGGCCCGAAGACGGCCTCGATCATGTAGACAAGCTTCGCGCGGTTGTCCCTGTTGTAGAGGACGGGCGGCGTGTATTCGGGTTGTGGAGACAGGTAGCTCACCCTCGCCTCGAGGGGGGCGGCGAGCCCCGGGACGCCGACGGACACGCGGTCGCCCGCCTTGAGCAGCGCGAAGTCGGGCTCCGAGACGAAGAACCGCGCCTTGATGTTCGAGGGGGGGAGAAGCGCGACGACCGGGCTTCCCGCCGCGACAAACTCGCCCTCGCGGTAGAGCGTGTCGTAGACGAGCGCGGCGCACGGGGCCGCCTGCGCCTTCTGGTCGACGCTCCACCGCGCATGCGCCTCGGCATCGGCCGCAGCGTGCACGAGCGCCTCGGCGCCGGCGACGGCGTCGGTCCTTCCCCCCAGGCGCGCCGTGTCGAGGCGGGCCGCGTCCTCGTCGACCGCGCGGCCGTCCGCCTCGTGGGTCAGGCGCGCGTGGTCGAAATCGTTCGCCGCGATCGCGCCCTCCTTGAAGAGCCTCTCCTGGCGCTCGAGGTCGAGCCTGGAAAGCTCCGCGGACGCGCGCGCCTGGCCGAGCCTGGCCTCGAGGGCGGCGATCTCCTCCGGCCGCGAGCCCTTCCTCATGTCCTCGAGCTGCGCCTTGGCGGCCAGGAGCTCCTGGGAGGCCTCGCGCTGCGCGTCGGTCTCGGCGGCGCGCTCGAGCTCGAAGAGCGGGGCGCCGCCGGCGACCCTGGAGCCTTTTTCCACGGCGAGCTTCTCGAGCCGGCCGGCGATGGGGGAGGCGACGTAGACGTAGTCTCCCTCGATGTATCCCTGCCAGGCCTTCGGCCCCGGCTTCGAGCACCCCTGGCCCGCGAGCATCGCCAGGATCGGCCCCAGCGCCATCCATGCGAGGCGGGAACGGGCGTGACTCACGGGATTTTCGGGGCCTGTCGGGGCCCGGGGAGCGCCTGAATTTGCGCCTTCGTAATAATTTGGTCAATAATCACTTGGGAACTACGTATGCGAGCCGCTTTTTCTAGAAATCGAAATCAACTTCCATAATGCTTATCGTCGCTTTGAAACGCAGCCCAGCAGAAACGTACGGGAGGCCCCAACCGACGCCGATCACGATCGTAGCCGGAGCCTTTCGCCGTGCCCTGGTCCGCGTCCTCGAAATTGGGCGCCGCGATCGCGATGCGCTCGAGCGCGCCATCGAGTATCCCGGGGACCTCGACTGCCTCCTCGCCCAGCACGATGTCCGCCATGCGAAACACGTGGACGGCTCCCGACGCGTCTTCAGGGCGCCCGACCTGGTCTACAGTCCGCCCGTCCACGGTGGCCGGACCAGGGACGCCGCTGCAAGCGGCCCCAGGATGGGACATCACTCCCGGTGACTCCGAGCGAAATGTCCACCCGACGCCTGCTCCTCCGATCCGGGGCGAGCGGGCCACGCATGGGGAACCGGACGATCGCGAAGCTGCTGGCGATTGCCGCGGTGTCGCTCTCGGCGGTTGCGGCCCGAGCCCAGGTCGACACCTGGACGAGCACCTCCTCCGGCGCCTGGGGCACGGGGGTCAACTGGAGCGCAGGCGTGCCCTCCAGCGCAAACACGGCGACCTTCAACGGCTCGGCCGGTCTCATGAACGGCATCACGCTCCTGCCGTCCTCGATGGCNNGATCACGAATTCCGACGCGGCCAACGTCACATTCTACAACACCACGACGCTGGGAGGCTCCCAGACGTGGGCCAACAGCGGGGCGACCATGACGTTCGACGGCAAGGTGAACCTCGGCTCCGGCTCCTCCGGCTTTGCGCTGACCATCGACGGGACCAACGCAGTCAACATCGCCGGCATCATGGCGAATGGGGGATCAGCGGCGGGCAGCCTCATCTACTCGGGCACGGGCACCCTCACGCTTACCGGGGCGAACACCTATACCGGGGGCACCACCGTGAGCTCGGGCACGCTGAACATCCAGAACAACACCGCACTCGGCACGGCGGCGGCGAGCGTGGCCTCCGGCGCGACGCTCCAGCTGCAGGGCGGCCTCACCAAGGTGGCGAACGCCATCACCCTGAACGGCGTGGGAAGCACGAACGCCTTTGGCAACAGCATCGGCGCAATGGACAACCTTTCCGGAGCGAACACGGTCACCGGCGCGGTCACGCTCGGCTCGGCCTCCCAGATCAACTCGGATGCCGGCACCCTCTCCATCACGACCGGCGGGATCACCGGGGCCGGCCAGAACCTCATGGTGGGTGGGGCGGGAAACACGACGGTCTCCGGAGTCATCTCCACCGGAAGCGGCACCCTCACAAAGACGGGCGCGGGAACCCTGACCCTTTCCGGGGCCAACACGTTCACGGGGGCCGCTTCGGTCAACGCCGGCATTCTCAACCTTCAGAGCTCGGGCTCGCTGGGCACGGCGTCCAATACCTCGACCACCACGGTCGCCAGCGGCGCGGTGCTCCAGATGCAGGGCAACATCAGCACGACCAACACCGGCACCCTGGTCCTCAACGGGGCGGGGACGGGGGCGGGCTCGGGGGCGCTCCAGAGCGTCAGCGGAAACAACACCTGGAACGGCAACACGTCGCTCGGCTCGAACTCCACGATCTACTCCTCCACCGCGGGCAACATGCTCGTCATCGGGAATTCCTCATACACGAGCACGTTTGCGATGGGCGGCAACACCCTCACCATCGACGGGCCCGGCAACGTCCAGTTTGACGCCAACGTCGGCGTAGCGGGAGACACCGGTGGGGTGATCAAGAACGGGACCGGCACCCTCACCTTCTACGCGTACGACACATACTATTCGGGGGCCACCACCGTAAACGCCGGCACCCTGGACCTGTATGTCGGACCCTACGCGGCCGGATACTACGGCATCGACGGGGCGCTGAACATCGGGGTCGGGCCGTCCACCCCGGCCTCGGCGGGCACCGTCATCGTCAACATCTTCTCGGACAGCGTCGCCAACCAGATCTCGCCGACGTCGGCGGTCACGATCAACTCCGATGGTATCCTCAACGTGGGATCCTCCACCGGCCTCGGGACGCTCACCCTCAACGGCGGGCAGGTCGCCATATCAAGCGGCGAAACCGTGACCGCCAGCGGGAACCTCACGACGAACGCGAACAGCGCCCATGAGACCTCCCTGATCTCCGGCGGCACGTTTGACCTCGTCACGGGCAACATCAGCGTGGCCCGGGATTCATCGCTCGCCAGCGACCTGACCATATCGAGCGCGATTTCCGGCGCCAACGGCCTTACCAAGACCGGAAACGGCATACTGACCCTTTCCGGCGCCAGCACCTACACGGGCTCCACGAACATAGACGGGGGCGCCGTGAGCATCGGCGCGGACGACAACCTGGGCGCCGCGCCCGGATCGGCCACCGCTGGCAAGCTGACGTTCAGTGGCGGGACGCTGGACACCACGGCCACCTTCACGCTCAACAGCAACCGGGGGATGACGCTCAACGCGGGGGGCGCCACATTCAGCCCGTCCTCGGGCACGACCCTGACCTACGGCGGCATCATCGCCGGCGCGGGAACCCTGACCGAGGCCGGCGCCGGCGCGCTCACCCTGTCGGGCGCGAACACCTTCACGGGGGCCACCAACCTAAACGGGGGCACCCTGAACATCGGGGCCGACGCCAACCTGGGCGCCGCGCCGGGTTCGGCAACGGCCAGCCAGCTTGCCTTCAACGGCGGCACGCTCGGCACCACGGCCAGCTTCACGCTCAACGGCAACCGCGGGATCACGCTCAACTCGGCTGGCGGCACGTTCGCCCCGTCCTCGGGCACGACGCTGGCCTACGGCGGCGTCATCGCGGGCACGGGGACGTTGACCCAGGCAGGCGCGGGGACGCTGACCCTCTCGGGCACGAACACCTACACCGGGGCCACCAACCTCAACGGGGGCTCCCTCAGCATCGGGGCTGACGCCAACCTGGGCGCCGCGCCGGGCTCGGTCACGGCGAGCCAGCTTGCCTTCAACGGCGGCACGCTCGCGACAACCGGCACCTTCGCGCTCAACAGCAACCGGGGGATCACGCTCAACTCGGGTGGCGGCACGTTCGCCCCGTCCTCGGGCACGACGCTGACCTACGGCGGCGTCGTGGCCGGCACGGGGGCCGTGACGGTCAACGGGAGCGGCACCCTGAGCCTTACGGGCACGAACACCTACAGCGGGGCGACCAACCTCAACGGCGGCACGCTGAGCATCGGTTCGGACTCGAACCTGGGGACTGCCCCGGGCTCCGCCACGGCCGGCCAGCTTGCGTTCAACGGCGGCACGCTCGCCACAACCTCCAGCCTGGCGCTCAATTCCAACCGCGGAATGACGGTGAACTCAGGGGGGGGCACCCTCAATGCGGCCTCGGCCACGACGCTGACGTTCGGCGGCCTCATCGCGGGCACGGGAAGCCTGAACCTGGCCGGCTCGGGGGTGATCAACCTGACCAACAACGCCCTGAGCTTCGGCGGCGCCGCATCGGTCACCTCGGGCGAGCTCGAATTCAGCGGCACGCTGCCGAGCATCGGCACGCTCACCCTGAATTCCGGCAGCACGCTTCTCCTCAGCGGATCCGACCTTTCCGTGAACAACCTCGTGGTCACCGGCAATGCGGTCATCGATTTCGGCAGCAGCGCCTCGATCCTGAACACGACCGATTTCACGCTGGCTGCGGGCGCCACGCTCACGATCAAGGACTGGAACAACGAGGTCGACTACTTCTACGCGCAGAACTGGACCGGGGTCACCCTGGGCACGCGCGGGACAGGGGCTGAGGGCCAGGTCACGTTCACCGGCTATCCCTCCGGCGGCACGGGCTGGCTCAGCTATGACAAGGAGATCTCGCCCGCGCCGGAGCCGGCGACGTACGGCGCCATTTTTGCTGGAATTTCGCTGCTTGGGATAGCGATCCGCCGCAGAAGGGATTCCGCGGCCTAGGGAGGGATCGGGCAGGGGGTTGCCCGATCCCTCTTTTGGGCCCCGCGTCAGTAGTTCTGCCTATTGCCACTGCCTTCAGGGACTTGCATCATTACAGAGAAACAAACCGACATGACCGTCCCGTCAACAGCGACCTCATGCAGGCTCAATCGACCCGCGGCGCCGCGCCGTCGGGCGGGTCATGACGCGGGCGCCGGTCTGAATTCGGTGCTCCGGACATCCCTTGGCGTGCTGGCGGCAATCGCATGCTGCGTCTCGGCCAACGTCGCCCGCGCCCAGGTCGACACCTGGACGAGCACCTCCTCCGGCGCCTGGGGCACGGGGGTCAACTGGAGCGCGGGCGTGCCCTCCAGCGCAAACACGGCGACCTTCAACGGCTCGGCCGGCCTCATGAACGGCATCACGCTCCTGCCGTCCTCGATGGCTGGCTCGCTCTCGTTCGTCAGCACGGGAGGCGCAAACGCCTACACGTTCGACACGGCGGCAACGGCGAACAACAACACGCTGACGATCACCTCGGGGATCACGAACTCGGACACCGCGGAGGTCACCTTCTACAACACCACGACCCTGGCGGGCGCCCAGACGTGGACCAACAACGGCGGGGCGCTGGCCTTCAGCGGCAATGTGAACCTCGGCTCGGGCACGTCCGCCTATGCGCTCACCGTGAACGGCGCCGACGCGGTGACCATCGCCGGCGTCATCGCCAACGGGGCGGCAAGCCCGGCCTCGGGCAGCCTCACCTATTCGGGAACGGGCCTCCTGACGCTTACCGGGACCAACACCTACTCCGGGGGCACCACCATCAACTCGGGCACCGTGAACATCCAGAACAACAGCGCGCTTGGCGGGGGCGCGGTAAGCGTGGCTCCCGGTAGGTCTGCAACTGCGACGCTCCAGCTGCAGGGGGGGCTCACGGGCGTCGCCAACGCCATCACCCTCAACGGCGACGGGAGCACCAACGTGATGGGCAGCAGCCAGGGCGCGCTGGACAACCTTTCCGGCAACAACACGGTGACCGGGGCCATCACGCTCGGCTCGGCCGCCCAGATCAATTCGGATTCCGGCACGCTCTCGATCACGACGGGCGGGATCACCGGCACGAACCAGAACCTGACGGTGGGCGGCAGCGGGAACACGAGCATATCCGGGGTCATCGCCACCGGCAGCGGCACCCTTACGAAGACCGGCTCGGGGACCCTGACCCTTTCCGGAGCCAACACATTCACCGGGGCGACGTCCATCAACGGCGGCTCCCTGAGCATCAGCGCCGACAACAACCTGGGCACGGCGCCGGGAGGGGTCGTGACCGGGGACCTGATCTTTGGCGGCGGCACCCTGGATGCCACGTCCAGCTTCACGCTCAACGCCAACCGCGGAATCCTCCTCGACGCCGCGGGGGGCACCATCGACACGGCCTCGGGCTCGACGCTGACCTACGGCGGCGGCATCGCCGGCTCGGGCGGCCTGACGGTGACCGACTCCGGCACGCTCCTGCTCACGGGCGGCGGCTCCTACACCGGCGCGACCACGATCAACAGCGGGGCCAACCTGCAGCTGGGCAACGGGACGGCCAACGCAAACCTGACGGGCACGAGCGGCATCGCCGACAACGGCTCGCTGATCCTCGACGAGAACTCGGCGGTCACCCTCAGCAAGGCCATCAGCGGCACGGGGACGGTCACCCAGAACGGGTCGGCCAACACCACGCTCTCGGGGACGAACACCTATTCGGGGGCCACCACCGTCAACAGCGGCACCCTCACGGCCGGGTCGGCGGCCGCCTTTGGCGGGACGGGAGAGAGCGCCGTGACCGTCAACAACAGCGGCGTCCTCGCCCTGAACGGCTTCAGCAACACCGTCGGCTCCATCGCGAGCGGCAGCGCGACAAGCTCCATCACCCTCGGCTCCGGGACGCTCACGACGGGCGGGAACAACGCGTCCACCACGTTCGCGGGCGTCATCTCCGGCACCGGCGGCCTGACCCTGACGGGCAACAGCGTGCTTGTCCTGGACAACGCCAATACCTACTCCGGCCTGACCACGATCAACAGCGGGGCGAACCTTCAGCTCGGCGCGGCGACCAACGGAACCATCGCATCCACAAGCGGCATCGTCGACAACGGCGCGCTGAACTTCACTGAGGCTAGCGCCGTCACCATCGGTGCCTCCATCAGCGGCACGGGCACCGTCGGCCTGCACAATGCGGGCAACGTGACGCTTTCCGGCACAAACACCTATTCCGGTGCCACCCTGATCTACAACAGCGTCGACCTTATCGCGGGCTCCACAAGCGCCTTCGGCGGCGCGACGGGCCTGAGCGCCGTCACCATCAACCAAAGCGGCGTCCTTTCCCTGAACGGCTTCAGCAACACCGTGGGCTCCATCGCGAGCGCCAGCGCGACCAGCTCCATCGCCCTCGGCTCCGGGACGCTCACGACGGGCGGGAACAACGCGTCCACCACCTTCGCGGGCATCATCTCGAGCACCGGCCCCGTCAGCGGAAGCAGCCTGGTGGTGGCCGGCACCGGGACGCTCACCCTGACCAACGCCAACACCTACACCGGCACCACCACGATCAACAGCGGGGCGAGCCTGGAGCTGGGCAACGGGACGACCAACGGCACCGTCGCCTCCGTTGGCATCACGGACAACGGCAGCCTGATCCTCGACGAGAACACCGGCGTCACGGTCGGCGCGCCGATCAGCGGCACCGGCGGCGTCACCGCCAGCGGAGCGGTCCAGGACACCCTTTCGGGAACGAACACCTATTCCGGCGCGACCGTGATCAACGGCACGAGCGGCCTGCTCGCGGGCTCGACGAGCGCCTTCGGCGGGACGGGGGAAAGCGCCGTGACGATCAACAACAGCGGCGTCCTTTCCCTGAACGGTTTCAACAACACGGTGGGCTCCATCGCGAGCGCGAGCGCGACCACCGGCATCGCCCTCGGTTCCTCCACGCTCACCACCGGTGGCAACAACAGTTCCACCACGTTCGCGGGC
>PLKS01000126.1 GCA_003140665.1 Opitutaceae bacterium | reverse complement strand
GGCCTGCCCCGAGAGGGCCGCCGCGAGCGCCGCGGACGAGGAAGCTATGCCGCGCCTCGCCAGGATACCGCGCAGCTTGCCCAGGGCGCGCTCCACCCGCATCCGCGCGGCGTTTTCGGTGAGGCCAAGCTGCCGCCCCACGTCGCCGAAGGGCCGATCCGAAAAAAAACGAAGGAGGATCGCCTGGCGATCGCCCTCATTCAGCTCGTTTATCGCCTCGTCCAGCACAGGGCGCACCTCCTCCCAGGCGACGGCATCATCGCCGGCGCCCGCCGCGAAGGCCTCGTTGGCCGCCGCACGCTCGTATTTCATCCTGCGGCCTTCGCTGCGCCGGACGGATTTCGCCGCCAGGCAGCTGCTGCGGTGGAGCCAGGCGGCCAGGACCGGATGGCGTGCAAGCGCCGCGGCCTTCCGGGCAAGGTCGATGAATACCATCTGCGTCACTTCCTGGGCCCTGTGATGGTCGCCGGCCACCTGCCGCAGCGCCGACGAGTAGACAAGGTCGACGTGGCGGCGGACCAGCGCCCCAATGTCATTCTCGGAATGGTCAGCGGCGTACCGGCGAAGGAGTTCGGCGTCATCTATCATTGTTTCCACACCTATACTGCCGTCCGGCGCCGAATCACACAAAAACACCGCCCCTATCAGGCCCCTCCTCCCGTCAACAGCGCCCAGCCGATCAGTCCCCCGAGCGACAGCAGCGTGATGGGAATACCGAGCTTCGCGAAGTCACCGAATGATAGGACGATTCCCTGCCGGCGGGCCTGCTGGACCACGATGAGATTCGCAACGCTAGCGGTGAGGATGGCGTTTCCGCCGAAGCTGTTGGCGACCGCCATGATGTACGCGATGGAGACATGGGTGATCGGCACGAGCTTTACGAGGAGCATCACAGCCGGGGCGTTGTTGATGAGCGCGGTCAGGCCCGCGGTCATCGCCACCTCGTTGGCCGGGCGGTTGAGGTCGAAGCCCATCCCCTCGAGCCATTTGACCAGCTGGTCCCCATAGCCCGTCGCCTGGAACGTCCCGCTCACAACGAAGAGAGACATGAACAGGAGCAGGACCGGCCAGTCCACGAGGGCGAGCAGCTCCTCCGTCTTGAATTTTGTGCTCAACAGATGGATGGCCGCCGCCACGAGGACTACTACCTCCCGAGGAAGCGAAGTGAAAAATAGGGCTATAACGGCCACAAGCACGACGAGTCCCTTGCTCAGGTGATAGAAATCGAACGGATAGGCCGGTGCCTCGGGCTCCACGTCCACCAGGGGGATCGCCCTGCAGGAGGATGCGCCGATCCGAGTCACCAAATAAGTGGCCGCGAGGCCCAGCAATACGGGAACGATGCTCCAGAGCATGTACCGCGCGAAGCTGAGGCCGGCCAATTCACTGATCATCATGTTTTGCGCGTTGCCGATCAGCGTCGCGCCGGCGCCGATGTTGCTCGCGGCGGCGAGCGCGATCAGGAATGGGACCGGGTTGATCCGCTTTCGCACGAGGGCGGTTCCCACGACGGGCGCGAGCACGTAGCACACGATGTCGTTGTTGAGGAAGGCGGAGAGCCCCGCCGTGACGACGATAAGGAAAACGAGAAACCGGGACGGGACGTCCAGGCGCGCCGAGATGTTGACCGCCACCCGGTCAAAAAACCCGGACAGCCGCAGCTGGGCGGAAATCACGAAAAAGCCGAAGAGCAGAAAGATCGTCGGCCAGTTCACCAACCCGACGGTCGCGCTCGTAGAGTTCCGGGAGACGATCATCATGACGATCGCCCCCAGGAGGGCAATGCCAGGCCTGTTCAGCTTCAGGCCCGGAATCCGGCCGATCGCGAGGCCGAGATACGTCAGGACGAAAACCGCCAGGACAACCGGCCTTTGGTCCATTGTGACTGTCATCGTGGGTTAAATCGCCTGCTTGGCCCTTGCTACGGCGCGCGTCTGGATCTATTGGGTATCCATGGGTTCAGCGACAAGATTCCTCCTCGCCATCGTCGCAATTGTGGTGGTCCTCGGCTTTTGGGTGGCCGGCAGCTACAACGGCCTTGTGACCCGCCAACAGGCGACCGATGCCCAATGGGCGCAGGTCCAGAACGTCTACCAGCGCCGCGCCGACCTCGTGCCGAACCTCGTCAGCACGGTCTCAGGCGCAGCCAATTTCGAGAAATCGACCCTGATAGCCGTTACCAATGCGCGCGCCTCTGTCGGCAAGGTGCAGCTTCCCGCGGGTACCGCGCCGACGGATCCGGCCCAACTGGCCGCCTTCGAGCAGGCCCAGGGCCAGCTTGGCTCAGCGCTTTCGCGCCTACTGGTCGTCTCGGAGCGATATCCGGACATCAAGGCCACCGCCGGCTTTGTCGACCTCCAGGCGCAGCTGGAGGGAACCGAAAACCGGATTTCCGTGGAGCGCGGCAAGTTCAATGATGCCGTCCGGGACTACGACACGGCCATCCGCCGGTTTCCCGCCGTGATTCTCGCGGGTATGATGGGCTTCGCCCCGCGCCCCTATTTCACCTCTACGCCGGGTTCGGAGACGCCCCCCAAGGTCCAGTTCGACTTCAGCGCGACGCCGGCGCCCGCGAAGCCGTGATCCTTCGCGGCATCGGCCTCGCGCTGATCGTCTTCTCCGCCGCCATGGCCGGCGCGACGGAGGTCATTCCGCCGGCGCCCAAGGCGTACTTCAACGACTACGCGTCGCTTGTCAGGCCGGATACCGCCGAGAAGCTGAACCAGGAGCTCGCCCAGTTCGAGCGGGAGACGTCCAATCAGCTTGTCGTCGCCATATTCCCGAGGATGGAAAGCGACTCGTCCGTCGAGGATTACGCCGTGAGGGTCGCCCATGCCTGGGACGTCGGGATCAAGGGGCGGAACAACGGCACCGTCCTCTTCATCTTCGCCGAGTCGCATCAGATCTACATCGCGACCAGCTACGGCCTTGAGCCGCGCCTTACCGATGTCGTGTGCAAGCGGATCATCGATAACGTGATCGTTCCGGAGTTTAAGAACAAGGACTACGACGGAGGCGTCACGGCCGGGGTGGCCGCCATCATGGCAGCCGCGCGCGGAGAATTCAAGGGGACGGGACAAACCGTGAACGACCGGCGCGCGCAGGTGCCCTCGCGGCTATTCCCATTCGCCTTTGTGATACTCTTCATCGTCGTGACGTCCTATTTCAGAAGGCAGGCCTCGGTCTACCATAGCGGCGGCCGCAGCGGGTTTGGCGCGGGAATGCTGGCTGGGATGTTCCTGGGCGGCGGCGGAGGTTTTGGCGGCGGCGGCGGCGGAGGAGGCTTCGGAGGCGGCTTTTCGGGTGGCGGCGGCGGGGGCGGCTTTGGCGGCGGCGGCGCGGGAGGAAGCTGGTGATCTCATGAACTGGCGCCTTTTCATGCCCAGGATCGACCACGATCGCGTGCTTGCGGCCATTCGGGCCGCGGAGGCGAAGACGTCGGGGGAAATCCGGGTTCTCGTCGCGCGCCACAAGGCGCCGGATCCCATCGCCGCAGCACAGGCCTATTTTGAACGCATGGGGATGGCGAAATCTCCCAACCGCAACGGGGTCCTGATCTTCCTGGCGCCCCTGTCGCGGCGATTCGCCGTCATAGGCGACAAGGCGGTCCACGAGAAATGCGGCGACGCGTTCTGGGCCGACTTGGCCGAGGCCATGGGCGAGCGTTTTCGGCGCAAGGCCTTCACCGATGGGCTTGTCCACGGGATTGAGCGGGCGGGCGACCTTCTTGCGAGTACCTTCCCGCGATCCGGCGGCGATGCCCCGGCAAGGGATTCGGAAGCCTTGGAAATCGAATAGCCCCGCGACAGGGCCGGCCTACCTGTGCCAGCCGCCCGGATGAACGTAGCCGCCGCCGCCGCCATACCAGCCGCGGCCGCCCCCATCGACCCAAGCATCATCGTGAACCCAGACGTCGGGACCATAGGCCACGCCGCCGCCGCCCACATATCCGACACAGCCGGTCCCGGCGACCTGCGCAGCGATTACAAAGAGAAAGCCAAGGAGAATGCTGCGTGTGTGCTTCATTGGCTGGTGGCCGGATTGGCATTGTCCACGTACTGTACGAGTCCGACGGTGCCGCCGGTGGAATCCAGGATGATGGCGAACCGGCTGCCGTATTCGACCGAATGGGGGGGGACGAGAACCTCGCCGCCGAGCCCCGCAACCTTGGCCAGCGTGTCGTCCAGGTTTGCGACGCGGATGACTCCGAGCCAGCTGGGCTTGTTATTGTCGCCCGCGGGCATCTCGGCTATCCCTCCGCGCGCCTGACCCGCCGTCGAGAGGACAAACTCGCTCTTCTTTTCGGAATTGGTCTCGGGCGCCACCTCAAGGCCAAGGGCTCCGTGATAGAAGTCTCCCGTGTCCTTGGTATTTGTCACATAAAGCTCGAACCAGTTCCAGTCGCCCGGTTTGGGCTCGGCGTCGGCGGAGTCGCCCGAGCTCGACTGCAGGAGCCCAATCGGGTTGCCGTCCTTGTCGGCGACGATCGCCTGGAGCCCGCGGTCCGGAAATTTGTGGGACGTGGCGTACACCTTCCCGCCTTCCTTCGTGACGGCGGCCACGGCGGCGTCGATATCGGTCACGGAATAATACCCGATCCAGCGGGCCGGGTGGGTCCCGCCCTTCACGTTGTGCGGCGCCAGTCCGGCCACCGGCCTGCCATTGTTGCTGAAGACGACGTAGCCCTTGCCCTTTTGCTCGATGGGAGCCGCGGTCCATCCGAGGAGGCTGGTGTAGAATTTTGTGGCGCTGTCGGGATCGGTGGTGATCAGGTCGGCCCACACGAGCTTGCCGGGAATGTGCTCCGTGGTGGCGGGGTCATTGAGCGCCGGAAACTTGGCTGCATGCGAGGAAGGCGCCAGTCCGATCGCGAGCATTGCGGTGCCGGCTAGAACCCGCGCGCGGCGGGAAAACGATATCGTGTGCATAGTGTTATTGATGAAAAGACCGTCGGAAAGACGGACCATACGCACTAAGCGTCCGACCTGAAATGGGGTGTTACCCACCCGAAAGATTGGCTGCGACTTTTTGTGCGCCCGGTGGGTTATTAGCGCATCATGCTGCCGCTCGAATCGTTTTTCCGTGACCTGCGCCTGGCGTTTCGCGGACTCGTTCGCGACAAGGGGTTCACAGCGACGGCGCTTCTCACCTTTGCGCTGTGCCTGGGCGCCAATGTCGCCCTGTTTGCCGTGGTGAATGCGGTCCTGATCCGGCCGCTTCCATATCCGAATCCTGGGCAACTAGTTACCATTTTCAACCAATACCCGAAGGCGGGCGTCGACCGGGGTGGAGACTCGGTCCCGCATTACCTCGAGCGCCGCGCAGGCATTGCGGCTTTTGCCGATGCGGCCGCCTTCCGCGACAATGGCGTGACCCTTGGGGAGGCCGGGTCCCCCAACCGCCTGGCGTCGATGAATGCCACGCCTTCATTCTTCCGGGTGCTTGGCGTTGCGCCAGCTCTGGGCCGAACCTTCACCGACGAGGAGGGATTCTACGGGAAGAACGATGTCCTCATCCTGAGCGACGGCCTCTGGAGGCAGGCTTACGGGGCCGATCCCTCCATCGTCGGAAGGAAGATCCGGATGGACGGCAAGCCTCAGACCGTCATCGGGGTCATGCCGCCCGGCTTCGCCTTCGGCACGTCGATGGCCAAGGTCTGGGCGCCGCTGTGCTTCAGCGACGATGAGCGCAAGCAGGATCAGCGGCACAGCAACAACATGTCTATGATCGCCCGGCTTCGCGCCGGGTCTACGATCGGCGATGCCCAGTCGCAGATGGACGCGCTCAACAAGCACACGCTTGAGCAGGATCCATATGCGAAGCTGGTCGTCGACGCGGGGTTTCATACGGCCGTGGTCGACCTCCACGGCGATTTCGTCGCCGAGTCGCGCCCCGTGCTCCTGCTGCTGCAGGCCGGGGTGCTCTTCCTGCTCCTGATCGGCGCCGTCAACCTGGCAAACCTGCTCCTTGTCCGCGCCAGCGCCCGGGCCAAGGAGTTCTCGCTTAGGCAGGTTCTCGGCGCGGGCCGCTTCCAGATCGCCAGGCAACTCCTCACGGAGACCCTGGCGCTTTCCTTCGCGGGGGGCGTGCTGGGCCTGGGCCTTGGCTGGGCCGGGCTGCGCGGCCTGGAGGCCCTCGGCGCGGACCACCTCCCCCACTTCGCCCCATACCGACTCGACGGCGGAGTCTGCCTCGCGGCCTTTATCGCCTCGCTGCTCATGGGCCTGCTGCTGGCGCTGCCGATGCTCTGGCACAACATGGGGGGAAATCTCGCGATGGCGCTCTCCGTGGAATCGCGCGGGGGCACGACGACGCGCTCGGCGCACCGGCTCCGGCACACGCTGATTGTGGCGCAGTTTGCCCTGGCCTTCACGCTGGTCGCCGGCGCGGGCCTCCTGGGGCTCAGCTTTGCCAAGGTGCTCTCGGTGGACCCGGGGTTTCGCCCGGAAAACCTCCTGACAGGCACGGTTTCCCTGCCCTGGGACCGCTATAAGGATGAAAAGCCGAGATTCGCTTTCATCACGCGGCTGGACCAGGAGCTTCGCGCCTTGCCGGGGGTCACGGCTGTCGGCTTCACGACGAACCTGCCCTTCAGCGGGCACGAGAACGACAATGCCATCAGCATCGAGGGGCAGCCGCCGGCGCCCGGCGAGTCGCTCCACACCCACTACACGAGCGGTGTTGCCGGGGAGTTCTTTTCGGCCATGGGCATCCCGATTCGCGAAGGGCGGGTCCTCACGAACGATGACTCGGTCCGCTCGCTTCGGGTATGCGTGATCGACGAGGACGTGGAGCGGCGGTACTGGCCCGGCAAGAGCGCTCTCGGTCATCGGATCTTCAACGGGCCGCCGGACAAGCCTGACCAAGCCTACACCATCGTGGGGGTCGTAGGCTCGTCAAAACAGACCGACCTTGCTGACAAGCGGGCAAGTGGCTCGGTTTATTTCCCGTACATCCATTCCGCCAACCAAAGCATAACGGCGCTCCTTCGCACGGTGCAGGCGCCGCAGGCCGCCGGGCCGGCCCTGCGTGCGGCCGTGCTGCGCGTGGATCCCGAGCTCCCGGTCGACGACCTCAAGACGATGACGGCGAGGCTCGATGACAGCCTCGTCGCTCGCCGTTCCCCAGTGATGCTCGCGGGCATCTTCGCCGGCGTCGCCCTCGTGCTCGCCGCGGTCGGGATCTACGGCGTGCTGGCCTATGCCGTCGCCCAGCGCCGCAGGGAAATCGGCGTCAGGATGGCCCTGGGGGCCCTTCCGCAGCAGATCCTGGCCCAGTTCCTTTCCCTTGGCGCCAAGCTGGTGATCACCGGCTCGATCCTGGGGGGACTCGGCGGGTGGCTCACAGGGCGGGCCATGGCGGGGCTCCTTTTCGGCGTGGGCCCCGCCCATCCTGCGGTGTTCGCGGGCACGGCGGCGCTGCTAGCGGTGGTCGCCATGGCGGCCTGCCTTCTTCCCGCCGTCAGGGCCGCCCGCGTCCCGCCCATGGAGGCGCTCCGCTCCTAGCGGGCACGGCGCCGCCGAGCGCCGCTTCCGCCTCACGGCGCAAGCAGGCGCCCGGCCAGTTGGGCCTCGAAACCGTCCCGGTTCCTCCACCGGATGGCTACCCTCGCCTTGAACGGGCCAGCCGGGGCACGGCGGGTGAAGCCATCGTCGGTGACGTCGAACGCGATCGTCTCCGTTTCCACGAGATCCTCCGAGTACGCGAGATAGACGGCCACGCAGTCAAACAGGGTCGTCGAGCGCGTGGCGAAGAAATCGCACTTCATCCAGTTCTGGCGCGGGGCGAAGACGCAGTAGCTCTCGATCAATGCGCGCAGCATGGGGTCCCCTGTTGAGGACCATATGGCATGGTACCTTTCGCCGGACAGGCTCACGAGGCCGCAGGTATCGAGGGGTGTGAGGAGGATGTCGCGCCATGGCGCCGAAAGCACCGTTCTGAGCCCGGCCGGATCCACCCTGACGTTGGTCTCCGCCGACGGGGGGCCGCCGCCATACCCGACGTCGAAGCTTCCGAACATTCCAACGAATCGGCATTTCGCCGCGATTCCCGGCGATCGCTTGAGGGCGAGCGCGAGGCTGTGGACGGGGCCGATGGCGACAATGGTGACCGGCCGCGGCGATGCTTCGACAGCGTCGATCAGCGCGGCGATGCCGTCCTTGTAGACCCGTCCCGGGTATTTCCCGATGTCATAGCCCGTTATCCACGGCGTGAGGGTCTTGTTGTCATCACCCGTCGGGCCCTG
>PLKS01000053.1 GCA_003140665.1 Opitutaceae bacterium | reverse complement strand
CGGGATCGTGGCCTACCGCAGGAAGCGGGCTTCGGCGTAGGCGGGGAACGCCCGGCCGCACCCGGGGAGGGCCCGATGGGACGTCACTTGACCGATCCCGGTGCGTCATTCTAATGGGTCCGGGGACATTCCATGGGCACCCGTCATCCATTCCTCACCTTCCGCATGCTCCTTTCGGCCTCGGCGGCCCTAGGGTGCGCCGCGCTTGTGCGCGCGGACCTTGCGCCGTCGTCGCCCTTCCTCCCCGCGAATTCAACCGCCGCCGGGGGCGCGCAGGCCGGCCCGGCCGGCCCCGTCGAGCTCCGCGGGATCATGTCGACGGCGCAGGGCGTCGCCTACTGCATCTACGACACCGCCAAGAAAACCAGCGCCTGGGTTGGGCTCAACGAGGCCGGAAACGACTTCGTCGTGAAGTCGGCTGACCCCGCCAACGACAGCGTCCTGGTCGATTTCCAGGGCCGGAGCCTGCGGCTCGTCCTGCGCACGGCCAAGGTCGCCACGGCCGGCGCCTCCGGCGGGCCCGGCGGGCCGCCCAGCATGCCGGGCGCGATGTCCTCCCCCGTCGTCCTGAACCCGAACCCGGCGGACGAGCAGAAGCGCCTGGACGCGGTCGCCCAGGAGGTGCGCCGGCGCCGGATGGAGCGCGAGAAGGCCGTCCAGGCCACTCAGGGAGGGGGCCCGGTGCCGGGCAACATGCCCCCGCCCTCGCCCAATCACTAGCGGCCGGGCAGGCCGTCCGCAGATATTTCGTGCACCCGCCGCGGGGGCAACTAGCGTGGGTCCCAAATGGGAGCTCCGCTGAACAGCGCCGGCGCAGGACCGTCCAATTCGCTGCTGGTCCGGCGGCTGTTTGGACTGGCGTGGCGGTACCGGCTGCGTTGCGTGCAGGTGCTCGGCATCCAGCTCGTCCTCCTGACCATGGGCCTCTTCGGCCTGAGCTTCACGGGCATCGGGATCGACTACATCCTCCAGGTGGTCGGGCACGCCAGGTCGGACCCGACGCCGCTCAGGCCGGTCCACTTCCTGCACGTCAGCCTCCCCGCGGGCATGCCCCCCATGCACGTGCTCGAGGTCCTCGGGGCGATGATCCTCTTCCTCTCAGCCTGCAGGGCCGTCCTCAACTACGTGTACGCCCTGCAGGTCAACATCCTCGTCCAGCAGAAGCTGGTCGTCGACCTGCGCGCGGAGATCTACGACAAGCTCCAGAGGCTGAGCTTCCGCTTCTTCGACGCCAACACGACGGGCTCGATCATCACGCGGGTGACGGGCGACGTTCAGTCGGTGCGCATGTTCGTCGACCAGGTCCTGATCCAGAGCGTCATCATGGTGATCTCGCTCACCGTCTACGCGATCTACATGGCGAGCCTGAGCCCCGGGCTCACGCTGGCGTGCCTCGCGACGACCCCGGTCCTCTGGATACTGTCGGCGGCCTTCTCCAGGAAGATCCAGCCCGAGTACGCCGAGAACCGGTCGCTCGTCGAGAAGATGGTCCAGTACCTGGCCGAGAGCATCCAGGGCGCGGCGGTCGTGAAGGGCTTCGGGCGCGAGCGGGAGAACCGCGAGAAGTTCGACGCCCTCAACTCGGCGGTCCTCACCCAGCAGTACAGCATATTCTGGTGGGTGAGCCTCTTCTCGCCGACGGCGGGCTTCCTGACGCGGATCAACACGACGGTGCTCCTCGGCTACGGCGGCTGGCTCGTGGCGCAGGGACGGCTGCCCCTCGGCGCCGGACTGGTGGTGTTCGCCGGGCTCCTGGACCAGTTCGCCGGCCAGGTGAACAACGTCGCCACGATCGTGAACTCGGTCCAGCAGTCGCTCATCGGGGCCCGCCGGGTGTTCGAGATCGTCGACGCCCCGATCGACGTGCGCTCGGCGCCGGACGCCGTGCGCCGCCCGCGGCTGGAGGGCGCGGTCCGATTCGAGGGCGTGTCGTTCGAGTACGGCCGCCTGGACCCCGTCGTCAGGGACATCGACCTCGAGGTCAAGCCGGGCGAATGCGTCGCGATCCTGGGGGCGACCGGATCGGGGAAAAGCGTCCTGATGAGCCTGATCCCGCGGTTCTACGACGTGTCGAGGGGAAGGATATTGATCGACGGCATCGACGTGCGCCGGCTGCACCTGGACGACCTGCGCCGCAACATCGGGACGGTTTTCCAGGAGAGCTTCCTGTTCTCCAACACGGTCGCCGCCAACATCGCGTTCGGCCACCCCGACGCGACGCAGGCCCAGGTCGAGCGGGCGGCGCGCATCGCCGCGGCCCATGATTTCATCATGGGCCTCCCCAAGGGCTACGAGACGGTGCTCGGCGAGAGCGGCAACACCCTCTCCGGGGGCCAGAGGCAGCGGCTGGCGATCGCGCGGGCCGTGCTCCTCGAGCCCGCGATACTTCTCCTCGACGACCCGACGGCGGCGATCGACAGCGAGACGGAGCACGAGATCTTCGAGGCGCTCGACCGCGCGATCGCCGGCAGGACGACCTTCATCGTCGCCCACCGCCTGAGCACGCTCCGGCGCGCGGACCTCATCATCGTGCTGGAGAACGGGCGCATCGTGCAGCGCGGGACCCACGCGGAGCTGATCCAGGTGCCCGGGCCCTACCTGCACGTGGCCAACCTGCAGCTCGTCGACAGCCGGGAGCTCCAGCAGGCCTCGGGGGGGGCCGCGCCATGAGCGCCGACAAGGACCGCGGGCGCAGCCTGATCCTCGTCCACCGCGTGCGCGACGAGGACGACGACGAGGAGCAGTTCAAGCCGCTCGACTGGGGCCTCATCCGCAGGATCCTCACGTACGCGCGCCCGGTGAGGCGCAGGCTGGCCATCATGGTGGCGCTGACGATCATCCGCTCGGCGCAGCTGCCGGCGCTCGTCTGGATAACCGCGATGACGATCCGGGGCCCGATCGCGCACGGCGACCTCCACGGCATCCTCCTTGGCACCCTCGGGTTCGCGGCGCTGGCGGTCGTCACGGACGCGATGTTCCATTTCCGGCAGCGCTACGCCCTCGAGATCGGCGAGACCGTCGTCAACGGCATGCGCGCCGAGATCTTCGAGAAGACCCAGCGCCAGCCGATGAGCTTCTTCCACAGGATGAAGCTGGGCCGGATCCTGAGCCGCGTCACGAGCGACGTGGAGGCGGTGCGGATCGGCATCCAGGACGTCGGCTTCGTGAGCGCGATCCAGTTCGGGCAGATGGTGTTCACGGCGGTCGTGCTGACGTGCTACGACTGGAAGATGTTCCTGGTGGTCGTCTGCATGGCGCCCGTCCTGTGGCTGGTGAACAACCATTTCAGGATGAAGTTCAGCCGGCTCACCCGGGCGTCGCAGGAGAGCTTCAGCAGGGTCACGGCGACGCTCGCCGAGTCGGTGAACGGGATCCGCGTGACCCAGGGGTTCGTCCGGCAGGACACGAACGCGGGCCTTTTCAGGAGCCTCCTGTCGGACCACTCGAGGTACAACATCGCGCTCGCCAGGACCTCCGCGGTGCTGGCGCCGATCCTCGAGCTGAACAGCCAGTTCTTCGTGGCGACCCTCCTCATCGTCGGGGGCTGGCGGATCTTCCACGGAAACATGCAGGCGGACAACCTGATCATGTTCTTCCTCCTCTCCAACATCTTCTTCTCGCCGATCACGATCATCGGCAACCAGTACAACCAGGGGCTGCTCGCCATGGCCGGGGCCGAGCGGATATTCCGCCTGGTCGACACGCCGCCCGACTGGGAGGACTCCGCGGACGCGACCGCCCTCGACGACCCGCGCGGGGGCGGCCGGGCGCGGGCCGGCGCCCGGGTCGAGTTCCGCGGGGTCTCCTTCGGATACGACCCGTCGAGGCTGGTCCTGCACGACCTCAACTTCACGGCCGAGCCCGGCCAGACCGTGGCGCTCGTCGGGCACACCGGGAGCGGAAAGAGCTCCATCATCAACCTCGTGTCCAAGTTCTACCTGCCGACGGGCGGCGAGATCCTCGTCGACGGGCGCGAGATCCGCTCCATCACGGGGACGTCGCTCCACAGGCAGATGGGGATGGTGCAGCAGCAGAACTTCCTGTTCAGCGGCTCCGTGCTGGAGAACATCTGCCTCAGCAAGCCGGGGGCGACGCGGGAGGAGGTGCGGGACGCCGCCAGGAGGCTTGGCTGCCTCGACATCCTCGAGGAGCTTCAGGACGGGATGGAGACCCAGGTGGGGGAGCGCGGCGCAGGGCTGTCGGTCGGGCAGAGGCAGCTCGTGTGCTTCATGCGCGCGCTCCTCGCCGACCCGCGCATCGTCATCCTCGACGAGGCGACGAGCTCGATCGACGCGCTCACGGAATCGAGGCTGCAGCGCGCCCTCTCGATGCTGCTGCGCGAGCGGACGAGCTTCGTCGTGGCGCACCGGCTGAGCACGATCCGCGGCGCGAACCTGGTGCTCGTGCTCGACCAGGGGCGCATCATCGAGCGCGGGACACATCCCGAGCTGCTGGCAAGGGGCGGCCACTACGCGTCGCTCTACCGGCAGTTTGTGCAGGTCGACGACAGGCGGTGAGTCCGAATCAGGCCGGCCAGAAGATTTTTCTCGGAAAAGAGGCTGTTTTCCCTCTAGAAAGTCATTGCTTTCAGAGTAAAAAACACTAAAACAAAATCAATATGGCCAAAAAACCTGCTCGTAAACCAAACGCGGCGTTCATGAAACCGGTTCAGCCGGACGCCCACCTATCCTCAGTCGTGGGATCCAAGCCGCTTCCCCGCACGGAACTTACCAAGAAGCTGTGGGACTACATCAAGAAGAACGGACTCCAGGACAAGAAGGACAGGAAGATGATCAACGCCGACAGCGCCCTCAAGACGGTGTTCGGTGGAAAAGCCAAGGTCAGCATGTTCGAGATGACCAAGCTCGTCTCGGGACACGTTTCCTGAGGTCAGGGACACTTTTTAGGACTTGCCGCCGCGGGTGATCCCCGCGGCGGCTTTTTTGCGGGCGCGGGGGCTACACGCCGAGCGCGGCCTCGATCTGCCGGCACGAGCTCTTGATGATCTCCAGGCGCGCGTGGCGCTTGTTGTTCGCCGCGACGAGGTGCCAGGGGGCGTGGCGCGAGCTGGTGAGGGAAAGCATGTCGCCGACGGCGATCTCGTAGGACTGCCACTTGCGCCGGTTGCGCCAGTCCTCGGCGTCGATCTTGTGGCGCTTGTAGGACGTGGCCTCGCGGTCGCGGAAGCGGCGCAGCTGCTCGTCCTTGCCGATGTGGAGCCAGAACTTGAGGACGATCACCCCGTGCTCGACGAGCTCGCGCTCGAACTCGTTCAGCTCGCGGTAGGCGCGCCGCCACTCCGCCTCGGTCGCGAATCCCTCCAGGCGCTCGACGAGCACGCGGCCGTACCATGAGCGGTCGTAGATGGTCACCATTCCCGCCCGGGGCACGTGCCGCCAGAACCGCCAGAGGTAGTGGTGGGCCTTCTCCTCGTCGGTGGGCTTCGAGACCGGGATCACCCGGAAGTCGCGCGCGTCGATCGCGTCGGTGAGCCTGCGGATCGCGCCGCCCTTGCCGGAGGCGTCCCACCCCTCGAACACCCACACGACGGAGCGACGCTCCTGGCTTGCCGCGCGGACGACGCGGTTGAGCCGGCCAAGCCACTTGTCCCTCTTCTTCTCGTACGAGGCCTGCGAGAGCTTGTTGTCGAGGGGCAGCGAGAGGAGGCGGCGCAGCCCCGCGGGCCGAAGGGGGACGATCCCGCGCCCGCGGCGCCGACGGGCGGAGGCGAGCCGGCTGCGGGCGCGCATGTGGATGCGGAAGCGCGAGAGGAGGATGTCGGCGACTGCCAGGTTGCGCGAGCGGGGGTCCTCGGAATCGACCACGTACCAGGGCGCCCCGGGCTGGTGGGTCGCGCTCCGCATCCGTTCCGAAAGCCGGGCCAGCCTGTCGTAGTCCCGCTGGCTCTTCCAATCGTCGGGCGTCACCCGCCAGGCCGTTCGCGTGTCCGACTCGAGCTCCCGGAGGCGGCCCCTCTGGGCCGACTTGGACAGGTTGAGCCAGACCTTGATGATCAGGGCCCCGCCGGCCGCGAGCTGGCCCTCGAACCACGCGAATCTCCGGAGCATGGCGTCAAACTGGCCGAGCTCGCGCGCGCTGCGGGGGTCCTCGTGGAGGGCGTCGGCGTGCCAGCCGCCGGCGTAGATCGCCATGCGGCCGTCCGGGGGAAGGGTGCGCCAATAGCGCCACATGGCGGGCCGCTCCCTCTCCTCGTCCGTGGGCTCGTGGAACGCGAAGGTCTCGAACCCGCGCGGGTCGAGCCACCCGTTCAGGATGTTGATGACCTCGCCCTTCCCGGAGGCCTCGACGCCGCCGATGACGAGGATCACCGGGAACTTGGACGACTTGAGCTCGACCTGCATCCGCACGAGCGCCGCGCGGACGTCCGGAAGACGGGCCTCATAGGCTTTCTTGGAAAGGCGCCGGTCATCTCCCGATTTCGACATTTTGCAGGGGTTGGGTTCGAGAGGAGCCGCTGGCACGGTTGATGTCGAGCCGTCTCGGGGACCGGGAATGTTACATTAGGAGTTTTTTGACAGGTTCACCCTTGGCGGCCAATCGCCCGGCGGGCAGGCTTGGTCGCCAACGTACTTCCGGAGGCACCATGAGCCCCCCTCACCCATCACAGCATAGGCAGGCCGTCCTGGTGCTGGTGCTCACGACGGTGTTCTGGGGGCTGAGCTTCCCGGTCATCAAGTCGATCATGTCCCTCAATCGGGCGCTGCTGCCCGACGCCGGGCCGTGGTTTGTGGCCGCCGCGGCGCTCGCGCCGAGGTTCACGCTGGCGGCGGTCCTCATGCTGGCCTTCCGGGCGGGAAGGGGCCTGCGCCCGACGCGCGGGGAGCTCAGGCAGGGCATCGGGATCGGCCTCTTCGCCGCGGGCGGCACGTTTTTCCAGACCGACGGCCTCCAGTACACGGCCGCCTCCACGTCGGCCTTCCTGACGCAGTTCTACGCGATCCTCATACCCGTGTGGCTTGCTTTCAGGAGCCGGCGAAGTCCCGGGGCGGTCATCTGGGCGGGATGCGCGCTCGTCCTCCTGGGCGTCGGCGTCCTCGGGCACTTCGACTGGCGCACCTTCCGGTTCGGCAGGGGGGAGTGGGAGACGCTCCTGAGCTCGATCTTCTTCATGGGCCAGATCCTCTGGATCGAGCGAAAGGAATTCGCCGGCAGCCGCCCCTCGTCGACGACGCTCGTCATGTTCACGGTCGAGTCGGTCCTTTTCCTCGCGCTGGCGGCGGGGACCGCGCCGCGGGCCATGGCCCTCGTGGTGCCTTGGGAATCGCCGGCCTGGGTGTGCCTCACGGCGACCTTGGCAGTCGTCTGCACGATCGGGGCCTTCTGGCTCATGAACACGTGGCAGCCGCGGATACAGGCGACCGAGGCGGGGTTGATCTACTGCATCGAGCCGGTGATCGCGTCGGTCTTCGCGCTTTTCCTGCCGGCGCTGCTCTCGGCCTGGGTCTCGATCGACTACCGGAACGAGCAGGCCACGCAGTCGCTGCTTGTGGGCGGCGGACTGATCATGTTCGCAAACATACTGGTTCAGGCAAACGGGAATGCTGCCCGTGGATCGAAAGGCAATCTAAAGACTGCTCAATTAATAATAAAGAAGGTTTAATATTGCATTCATCATCACATGGCAGTTTAAAGGCTGAATCACCGACGATATCAAAGCGATCATACTCGAAGGCCTTGAGAAGAAGATCCAGGCGCTGAATGCGGCGCGTTCGGCCGCGAGCGCCCCGTCCCGCGGCTGGTTGCGGGCCGTTCGCGAGGCGATGGGCCTCACCCAGCGGCAGGTGGCCGCAAGGGCAGCGGTGAAGCGCCAGTCCTATGCGCAGTTCGAGGCCTCCGAGGAGCGGGGCTCGATCAGCGTCGCGTCCCTGCGCCGCGCGGCCGAGGCGATGGACTGCGAACTTGTGTACTATGTCGTGCCCCGCGGTTCGGTGGCCCGGACCTATGCCGAGCTAGCCGTGATCCATGACCCCATGTCCAGGCATCTCAAGGCGACCGACCAGTCGATGGCGCTCAAGGGCCCGGCTGCGCGAGACGATGCCCGTTGAGGCCTCCAACGCTGCGGACGGGAACGCCGCGATCACGCCGGGGGAGCAGGCCCGGCTCCTCCCAAGCCTTTCCACGCGCGCCCAGCTCGACGAAGTCGAGCGATTGAAGACGAACGCCGCGCGGGTCTGGGCCATGCGCGCGGCGGTGCTGCAGCGGGGCGACCTCCTCTGCGAAGCGTTCATCCTCGAGCTTCACCGTCGGATGTTTGGAGGGATCTGGCGCGGGGCCGGCCGGTACCGGGAGGCCGAGCGCAATCCCGGCTGGGAGGCGAACCGGATCGCGGAGGGCGTCAGGATGTTCCTTGACGACGCGGAAGGCTGGATCCGGTTTTCGACGTACCCGGTGCATGAGGCCGCGGTCCGGCTGCACCACCGCCTCGTGTCCATTCGCCCGTGGGCGAACGGGAACGGGCGCCATGCCCGGCTCCTTGCCGACATCGTCGTGGCGACCCACGGCGAGGAGGCTTTGACCTGGGGCTCCCGGTCGCCGTCGGCCGGGCGCGGGTCGGCGCGCTCTCTCTATATAGAGGCGATAGGGTCCGCGGACGCCGGCGAAATCGCCCCGCTCCTTGGATTTGCGCGCGGCTGACGGGCGGGCCGCCGCCGCCGGGTGGCGCGGGATTTCCCCGGGCGGAATCGCCTCAGGATCCGGCGAGGGCGCCGAGCTTCAGCACGGTGTTCCAGTTGCGGCCCGTCCCGCGCGTGCCAAGCATCCTGTCGATGACGGCGGCCGTCAGGCGCGAGTCGCCGATGCCGGCGGGGTAGGTGATGTAGGCGTGCCTGCCCCCGGCGCGCACGACCTCGGGCCCGACGATGGCGGCCTGAAGCGCCCGGACGCTCCCCGCGTCCGGCGCCTCCTTGAGAAACATGACGACGAGGTGGCTGGGATCGCTTGCGGCCTCGGCGCGGAAGGGGTTGCGGGCGACGACCGACCTCCACTCCTCCGCCGTGCGGACGAAGAAGGTCGTCTGGAGGCCGAGGCGCTCGCCGGCCTCGGCCTCCAGCATCGCCTCCAGCTTGGCCGGACTGGCATCGCTGCGAAAGACCACGTTGCCGCTCTGGAGCAGGGACCGGGGGTCGCCGAGGCCGAGCCTGGAGAGGAAGGCGCGCAGGTCGGACATCGCGACCTTCCTGTTGCCGCCGACATTGACACCCCGCAGCAGCGCTATGTTCGTTGCCATCCGGGAGGATACCCGATGCGGGGATTTGCCGGCCAGATTCATTTTCCCCGCCGGGGATGACGCCGGATCCCGCGCCGCCTCTCAGAAGGAATAGGACACGCTCCCGAATGTACCGCGGCGCATTCCGTATTGCGCGGCGTTGACACCGACGCCGGTGCCGCTGCGAAGCTCATACACGTTGTCCGTGAGGTTCAGGATGTCGATGCGGACCTTCCACGAGTGGCCCGCCCCGGCGTTGAAGCTCTGTTCCCCGCCGATGCTGATCGTGTAGTACGAGGGGACGGTTCCGCCGTTGGGAATGTTTGTGCCGCCGGGCGCGGTCGAGTCCGTCCTCAGCCCGGACCCGTAGAGCGCGTCAACATAGGCCCGCGCGTCGCCCCGCTTATCCTTCCAGTGGTAGGACGCGCCGACGGACCCGGTCAGCGCCTGGTCGTGGTCGAGGAAGATCCAGTGGTTCCTGGCATAGGCCAGGTCGCCCGGGTCGAACAGGAACTCCGCCGAGTCCCAGTCCTCGCCCTTCGCCACCGAGTGGGCGAGGTTGAGGTAGGTGGCGAAGCCCCCGTTCTCGTAGGAGCCGGTGAACTCCAGGCCGTACACCTCGCCCCGGGCGTAGTTGAACGCGGAGAGGATGAGCGTCTGCCCGAACAGTCCGTCATCCAGCTGGTTCTTAGCCCGCTTGTAGTAGCCGTCCAGTCCCGCCTGCAGGCCCGGGGCGAGCTTCTGGCTGATCCCGGCGTCGAGGTAGTTCGAGCGCTCGGCCTTCACCGGGTCGTCCTGGGTCACCGCGGAACGGTTGGAGGTCCCGTCGAATTCCGAGACCGTGCTGCCTGGAACATTCTCGACGGGCGGGGGGGTGAAATACCGCGCGTAGCCTGCGTGCAGCGTGGTCGACCCGGATGCCTTGTAGATGACGTTGACGCGGGGGCTGAGTTGGCTCTCGTCGTCGAAGGACGAGTCGAAAAGGTCGAGGCGCGCCCCGAAATTGAGGGTCAGTCCGCGCACGATCTTCCATTCATCCTGCAGGTACCCTCCCGCGAACAGGCCGTGGAGCTCCTCGTCGCCGGCGACCGGGAAGGGGGGGCCCGTCGGGTCCCCCCCGGTGTCCACGGGAAACACGGTCGTGGTCGAGTCGGCGGCGACGGACTCGTCCAGGAACGAGAATCCGCCGCGCACCGTCTGGGTCGTGGCGAGGCTGTAGCTGGCGTCGCCCTGCAGGCCGACCGAGCGGAGCGTCCGCTCAACGTCGCTGGCGACGCCGTTGAAATACAGGTCCCCCACCGGGTCCGGCGTGAAATGCACGCTGCTGTCCCGGCCGAACGCGGAAAGCTGGTAGTTGAGCTCGCCCGAGGACTTCTGGTAGGCGACCACGCCGTAGTAGTTCTGCTCGTTCTGCCTCTCGTCCAGGCCCGACGAGCTGAATTGTCCCGGGAGCCACGGGTCCCCGTCCGGCGAGGTCCCGGCGGGCAGGCCCGGCGTGTCGGGCACCTCGAACTCGCTGTAGGACGCGCTGGCCATGACGCTGATCCGGCTCGAGCTGTCCAGGACGTACGAGAGGTAGGTGAACGCCTTGTACTGGTCCGAGTTGTCGTGGACCGGCGTCACGCCGGGGGTCGGGTTCTCGATCCCGATGCTGTTGTGGTCGTAGCTGCCGTCCGTGAAGTAGGTCAGGCTGCCCCGGGAGCCGCCGAGCTCAAAGCTAGGGCGGACCGTGTCGTAGCTCCCGGCATAGAGCGATGTCTCGCCGCCCTGGTCGAACGAGCCCCCCCTCGTCTGGATGTCCACGATGCCCGCGGTTCGGAAGCCGTACTGCGCGGGCAGCGAGCCGGTGATCAGCTGCATGGTGCTCACGAAGCGCGGGTCGAGCTCCAGGCCAAATCCGGTGATTCCCTCGGGCAGCAGGACGTCGTTGATGCGGTACTGGAGGTTCCCGTGCTCGCCGCGGACGTGGAGGTCCCCGTTGGCCGCCGAGTCCTCGGCCACCCCGGGGGCGCGCAGGAGAACCTGGTTGAACGGCGCGTCCGCCCCCTGCGGCAGGTTGAGGATTTGCTGCTGGTCCATGATGAACGAGGTGGC
>PLKS01000183.1 GCA_003140665.1 Opitutaceae bacterium | reverse complement strand
CTATACCATTCAACCTCATATGGTTATGCATCCTTATTGCTAGTAGTCGTCATGCCAATCTGGGAAATCCGGGGTTAGCACTCACTCTTGGCTCAGGAGACATTATCGCGTTTTTCGCGTCACTTCGTGCCATGGACGATCCGGGGTGCAGGCTGGTCTATGCCCTGATCGGACTCTACGTCGTCGAAGAAATTGTGGCTGCCATACAGGTGCCGGCCGAGCGGTGGCATGAAAATGCCCACACTCGGCGTGTGCCAGTAAAAGATGACATCGTGGTGAGAGTGCGGACGGGCGTATCTGGGCGCCTTCGGAGGTGCATTCCCATAGGCGAGTTTCGCAACAAGTCCTACCGCGTACGCCGTGACCTGCTGGAAGTGGGGGGTGACCTCGATATCAAGGATGGCTTCATCCAGCGCAGCGTCCGGTTGCCTGGATTCAGAGATGCGGATCGCTTCTATCGCTGGTTTCTCGATCAACGACCCGAGTTCGTGTCAGCAAATAATCCAGAAACGTGCTGCCGCGTCTTCATCGTCACGCTAAGGCAACCGCACCGGAAAGGTGACAAGCGCACCGATCCGTTCTGGGAATTCGGCAGTTTCGGCTGCACGGGTTGTCATTCAAGGAATCTGCTCCATCCCAAGAACAGCCCCATTGCCGATGGAGACCGCGTCGCATTCGTGCAAGGCGGACGCCTGGGCAGCCGCCTTATGCTTGTGACACCCCCGGTTCGTCTGATGAGACATGGAATCCGGGGGAGAAAGGCACGGATAGAAATCCGCTGGGATGCCAAGGCCAAACCCTTCTGCTACGACAGGGCACCCTCGCTTTTCGAGACACCTGGCCCAGGCAGACTCGGGCTTTTTCCCAAACTTGCTCAAAGCATAGCAGGCACCCACTGTCCCACGATCGTCGCGAAGTTCACCAGCCGGTTTCGCGCACGGACCCGGCCGTTGGAAGACGATCTTGCGCGCGAACTCATCGACGGATTCGACAAAGCCGCCGCCGGGGCCAAGCGCGGCGACCTGATTCGTCATTATACGGACGCACTGCCCAGGTTCGACCCAGACGCGGTGATCTTGGATCGGTCAGCCGCTTATCGCGCCCTCAAACGGAATCTCAGCATCCCCAAGCGCTCAAGCTGCCATGGGAGATGATAACCGGCTCTTGAGCGTGTCAGCCTAGGAGGCCGCCGTCAGCCGCGCGCCCTGCCTTCCACTCGGCGGTCACCACCGACGTGATGCCCCCGCGGCCCTTCCAGTCGGAGATCACCGTCAGCTTCCGCGGCTTGAGCAGCGACCCGAGGTCATCGCAGATCGTGTTCGTCACGGCCTCGAAGAAGATCCCGTCGTTCCTGAAGGCGTGGAAGTACAGCTTGAGCGACTTGAGCTCGACGCAGGCTTTGCCGGCGACATAGCGCACGGTGATCGACCCGAAATCCGGGTGCCCCGTGACGGGGCAGATCGACGTGAACTCGTAATGCGTGTGCTCGATCACGTAGTCGCGCTTCGGCGCGGGGTTGGGGAACGTGCGAAGGAGTCTCTTGTCGGCCATGAGGGTGGACGGAGTGCCCGGAATGGGAGAAGGAGCCCGGGGTCCAGCCCGGAACGATCGGATCGACGCGCGATTTTACGAGGCAAAAGGCGGCTTGGGCGCGCCCGCGGCCCTCAGCGTCTGCGCCGGATCGCCCGGCCGGCTACCCGCGGGATGCCCCTCCTGACATTGGTGGCGGCGGCCGGCCCGCCGCTCGGCGCGAGGCTCACCGTCACGCTGTCGCCCACGTGCGCCTGGCCCACCGACTTGAACGTGATCGTCAGGCTCCCCACGCCGCCCGTCATGTCCACGACCAGCGTCAGGTAACCGAAGTCGACGATCGGGGGCGTCACCAGCGTATAGGCGCCGATGGTCGTCCCGGCCGCCGGGGAGGCGGTCTGCGGCGCCGTGGCCGCGAAGCCGCCGCTGCCCGAGACGACATACGGGATCGCCCGCCCAAGGCCCTGCACGCTCCGGGAGAACCGCTGGTAAAGGTGGGCATGCCCCGAGAGGACGGCGTCGGGCCAGAGGCCGGCCGCCTGGCAGGCCTTGTCGATGTCGTTCGCGAGGCCCACCGTCCCGCCGTGGAGGCTGTCCACGGAAGCGGGCGGGTGATGGACGGCGATAAGGACCGCCTGCTGTCCGGCATTGCGGGCGGGCTTGAGCCGGGTCAGCTCCGCCTGCAGGAAAACCAGCTGCTCGTCGGTGATCGTCGTGTACGCCCCTCCCTCGGAGGAAATGACTCCCGGACCATCGAGCACGTTGCTGTAGAGCCCGATGATCGACACGAACGGCGCGTCGAGCGTGAAGTAGACCCCCGGCTGGGTCATCACGCTGCGCACGAGCGTCCCCGAGTCCGGCGAGGGGCCGGGCTCCGTGGCGCAGAAATTCCTGAGGAACGCCTGGAGCGTGGGAATCTGGGGGACATCCGAGTTCGTCCCGAACACCATCCCGTCGTGGTTGCCGGGGATCGCTAAGATCGGCCGGTCGTAACCCCGGAACGGCTCGTAGAACTGGTCGTAGTAGTACTGGCCCTCGCCGAAGTTGTAGACGATGTCGCCCAGGTGGAAGAAGAACGCAGGGGCATCGGGGCCCCCGCCCGCCACGTCCGCGGCCATCGCGTCCGCGACGCTTCCCTCCTGCGCGAGGGCGGTCGCCGCCGACTGGGTCGCCGTCACCTTGGCCGCCCCCGTGTCCCCCACCACGTGAAACGCGATCGTCTTCGCGGCCTGGATGGCTGTGATCATGGCGGGGCCGACCACGTCGGCCAGGTCCATGCTTGGCTGCGGCGTGCTCGGCGGGGGGACCGGCTGGAGCTGCAGCTGGTGAAGCAGGTAGTACGGCGAATTGTAATAGGCCGAGCTCGTGTTATCGACCTGGAAGGTGGTCTCGTCCGTGCCCGGGACCGGGTTCGCAAACAGCCTCCCTCCGCTCCCGATCAGGTTTGGGGGCTGCGGGGCCTTTGGAGCCGTCGGGACCTTCGGCGCCTTGGCCGGCTTGACCGGCTTGGGCAGTTTCGGCGCCTTTGGAGGCTTGGGCGCCTTCGGGGCCTTTTTCTTCTTCATTTCGAAGCGCGGTGGTATTTCTTGGCCAGGAAGCGGCCCTTCTTCTTGGCCACAACCTTCGGCTTTAATTTCCTCGCCTTTGCGGCGCCTGCCGCCGGGGCACCCGCCCCGAAGGCCTTTAGCAGCGCAGCCCCGATGGGGCTGCCCCATCCCGAGCAGCAATCCCACCCCGGCCCGGCCGAGTAGCCGCCGACGTGGCCGCTGGTGTCATTGTTGCCCTTGACGATGTCCCTGAATCCGCCCGATTTCCCGAGCGTGCTGTAAAGGAGGGGATTGAAGTACCCGACCGGCTTGCCGAGGCTCTGGTTTATCCGCGAGAGCAGCCCGGCCCAAAGCGGGGCGACGGCGCTGGTCCCCCCGACGACCTGGGCCTTTCCGGCAAAGTAGATCTGGTAGCCCGTGTCCGGGTCGGCGTCCCCGCACACGTCGGGAACCCCGCGGCCGGTGGGGTGGCCCGGGTTGACCGATGGCGGGACAATGCCGGTTTGCCAGGTCGGCAGGGGATTCAGCTCGCTGATGCCTCCCCCTCCCCCGGAGCCCGGGCCGTCGTTCCATACCACCTCATTCGCGATCTTGTTGTTGGACGCCGTCAGCCGCGTGCCGCCGCATCCCAACGCATAGGGGCTGGAGGACGGGAAGTCGACGTGCGCGTGCCCGTCGCCGACCTGGTCGTTTGAGCCGTCGTCGCCGGAGGCGACGCACACGGTCACGCCCATGGCCGCCGCGGCCTGCAGGGTCTCATTCACCGCGTCGACCGTCTGCTGGGTCCATTCAAAGCCCCCGATCGGGGCCCCCTCGGCGAAGCCCCAGCTGATCGAGATGACGGAAGGCCGGTTCGTGCTGTCGCTCATCGCGGCCGCGAGGACGTCCACCCAGCCCCGTTCCGTGAAGGGCGCGAAATAAACCACGATCTTGGCGCCCGGCGCCACCGAGCCCACGACCTCGATGTCCAGCGCCACCTCCCCGTCGGAGTCGGCGGCGCCCGTCCCGGACGGGTCGTTGGTGACGCCGTCCACCGGCACGCTCGTGACGGAAGGCATGGCGATCCCCAGGTTCTTGAAGTACGTCGTCAGGTCGGACACATTGTACCCACCCCCGAACTCAACGATGCCTATGGTTTCTCCCGTGCCGTCGACGCCCGTGGGAAAATCATAGAGCTGGGCGACCTGCGGCGCCGTGAAGGTGGCCAGGCCCTTCGCCTGCGCCTCCGCGTGGTCCATCGCCTTTGAGACATGCGGCCGCGCCTGGCGCCGGTTGTCCAGGCCGAACACACCCTGCACGACCTTCTCGAGGCCCGCCGGCAGGTGGATGCTCCCGATTCGGCCGCGGTAATTGCCGTCCGGATGCTCGTACTCCATCAGCTTCACGTCGAACGCGGCGCTGAGCGCCTTCACGGTTCCGGACAGCTTGACGCTCCGCTCGGCGGGGTTCTCGGACACAACCGCCAGGGCATGCCTCGCGGCAAACACCTTCACCTTCGCCAGGTCCGCCGGGGACGCGCCGTGCGCCGCCGCGAACTCCTCGCGGGTCAGGTACACGCGCCTGAGGGGAGGCGTCGACCCGATCTTCGCCGCCGACGGCAGCTTGTTGCTGCGCGAGCGGACCCTCACGGTGACCTCGACCATCTCGGCGGGATTGGAGGGGCCGATGAGCCGGGATCCCGCCCGGAGTCCGCGTTCGCTGCCAGAAATGGGGTTGGAAGCTTTTTTCGTTGGCATGATTTGGTCCTTTTACGCTGTTGATTTGGGCTGAGGTACTGAGGGGAGCTCAGGTTGCTAGGCGAGTCGGGAATCCGATGCAATGGCGGTGAATAAAAAGCAGGCAAAAGAATACGTAAAAACATGTATCCGTATTAAATCCCCATCATGGCGCCAGATTTTCCGGGAGTTGTCGCAGAAATGTTGCATCACGGGTGGCACGCGCCAGCCAGCCAGCTCCCCGGATGGCCGCCCGGGCCTGACAAAGCTCGCCCCCCAGGGACCGCCGGATAGGGTTTCAGCCGTGATGCGCCTGCGCTGGACTCTCTGGCTCGCGGGCGGGGTCCTGGCGGCGGGCGCGGAGCCGCCCTCGCCGACGCCGCCCCCGAGCACCGACGAGCTCTACAAGCTCGGCCAGCAGCTTTTCGACGAGTATGCGCCGCCGGAGGTCAAGGAGCAGTATGAATTCCCGACGAAGGAGCAGTGGGACGCCTTCGCCGCGCGGCTGCAGCACGCGCTCGACAGCAACTCGCTCGAGGACCTTGCCGACTACGAGCCCGAGGCCCGCACCGCGCTCGCCGCGCTGCGCACCCTGCCGGGCTACGGGGACTACGCGGACTGGCTCGAGCTCAGGATTGACGACATCGAGGCGGCCAAGCAGGCGGTGGCCCGGAGGAGCCTGCCGGCGCCGGGGCCGCCCCTTGCCGGCCGCACGGAGCCCGCGATCCCCCTCTACGACCTCTGGCTCGCCCGCGAGCGCGCCCGCCCGGTGCCGGGGGCCGCGGCCGCGCTGATGCCGCGGCTGCGCGAGGCCTTCACCGCCGAGGGGGTTCCCCCCGAGCTGGCCTGGCTCGCCGAGGCCGAATCGACGCTCAACCCCGATGCGCGGAGCCCGGCCGGGGCGGCCGGGCTGTTCCAGCTCATGCCCGACACCGCGCACGCCCTCGGCCTCGGCACGTTCCTGCCCGACGAGCGAAAGGATCCGGAAAAGTCCGCGCGGGCGGCCGCGCGCTACCTGCGCGCGCTCTATGGGAAATTCGGGAGCTGGCCGCTGGCGCTCGCGGCCTACAATGCTGGAGAGGGGCGCGTCCGCCGGGAGCTCGCGTCCCGCGGCGCGACCGACTTCGCGGGCGTGGCGTCGGCCCTCCCGGCGCAGACGCGGATGTACGTCCCCAAGGTCTGCGCGCTGGTCGACGTCCGCACGGGAATGGCGCCCGACAGGCTTCCGCCGCCCAGGGCGTGAGGCTCAGGGACGGGCGGCCCAGGCGGCCATCATGGGGCCAGCCAGTCGTCCGCGAAGCTCGTCTTTCCCGGGACGTCCGTGATCTCGATCTTCTGGAAAACCAGCGAAATCTCGTCCATCGGCCGCGAATCGACAAGCGGCCCTCCCCTCTCGGGGGTCTCCATGTATTCCCTGAACTGGACGACCGAGGCATTGGTCAGCTTGATCTCATTCGAGGCCGCAAACTGGGCCAAAGCAACGCTTAGGCCGAGTCAGGCCTCGCCCATATTGAGGGAACGCGCTGGTTTTGGATATAGC
>PLKS01000122.1 GCA_003140665.1 Opitutaceae bacterium | reverse complement strand
CTCGTCGAGCAGCAGCAGCGCCGGACGCATGGCGAGCGAGCGCACGATCGCGACGCGTTGCTGCTGACCACCGGAGAGCCGGTCGGGGTACTCGTCGGCGCGGTCGCGCAGGCCGATGCGCTCGAGCAGGGCCAGCGCCTCCGTCGGCTCTCCACGGTTCACCAGCAGCTCGGCCAACTGCGCGATGGCGCCGGCGTGGGCCGGGTCGAGCTCGAGCGCCTTCCGCAGCGACTGCTCGTCACCGATGGCCGCAAGGTTGTCCGCCTCGCTCGGCGTCGGCAGCAAGCGGTCAACGAACTCCTGTACCGAAGCTTCCGGGAGGGCACCGATGAACTGGTCGACGATCTGGCCCTTGTCAATGGCGAACACCGCCGGGACCGACTGCACCTGGAATGTGGCGCCGATCTTGGGGTTCTCGTCGATGTTCACCTTGGCTATCGAGATTTTCCCATCGAACTCGGCCGCAAGCTCGTCCAGCACTGGCGCGATGGACTTGCAGGGCCCGCACCAGGGGGCCCAGAAGTCGACGAGGAGCGGCGTGGCCGACGAGGAGACGGCGGCCTTGAATGTGTCGGTGGTGAGGTTTGTGATCTTGTCGGACATAGGGATCGGACAATAGACGCGTTCGGCGGACAAAAGCAAATCCGCCGCCTACCGGGGAGAAGCCTTCTTTATGATGTCGGCGAGCTCAACGGGGCGCACCTCGCTCAGGTCCTTTCCCCTCTGCTTGAGCTCCTCGAAGGTCTTGACCACGGTCTCGGTCAACCGCTCGTGGGTCTCGGCCGACCCCCCGATGATCGCGAACTGTTCCCCGGTGGTGAAGCGCTTGTGCCCGTCGTCGTTGTCGAGGCCCAGCCCGAGAAGGGCGCTGTGCCCGCGTTTCGGTCGTTTCTTGCTCACGATGACACCGTGGCCATGGCGGCCGTGGTTTCAAGCGGCGTTTCGTCGGCGGCCTCGCAGACGATGTCCGCGAAGGCCTCGCTCTGGCGCAGGCGCATCTTGCGGAGACGGGTCAGCTCGAGGACGGCAAGAAACGTCGCGACCAGACGCCTGAGCGAGACGCCCGCCTCGAACAGCCCCGAGAAAACAAAGCTCTTTTCGCCGCGCATCCGCTCCAGCAGCCATTCCATCTGGTCGGCGACCGTGACCGCCTCGTCGTGGATCTCGCCGACCACGAGCTTCTCCGCAAGGCGCCGGAGCACCGCGTTGAACGCCGTCCAGAGCTCGATCCTGTTGATTCCCCTCAGCGGCCGGTCGAGGGAATCCGCAAGGCGGGGAGAAAGCAGCCGGTCCATCAGGTCGCGCTGCAGGCGCGCCATCTCGGAGAGCCGCGACGCCGCATCCTTGAATTTCTTGTACTGCAGGAGCTGGTGGACGAGCTCCCAGCGCGGATCGATGTCGTCCTGGCCGTCCGCGTCGGGATCCACCGCATGCAGCCCCTTGGGTAGGAGCATCCGGCTCTTTATCTCCATCAGCGAGGCCGCCATCACGAAGAATTCCCCCGCCACTTCGAGGTCGAGCTGCTGCAGGGAGTGCAGGACGGCGACGTACTGCTTTGTCACCGATTCGATCGGTATGTCGTAGATGTCTATCTCGTTCTTGCGGATCAGGAAAAGAAGCAGGTCGAGCGGGCCCTCGAATACCTGGAGCTTGATGCGGTGATCGGCGTCGGGAAGCACGGCCCGCAGTGTTGGAAGGGGTGGCGGGCGGATGCGACCTTTTTTTTCCCCGGTCCGCTGGACGGTTGACAGGCCCCCGCATCAACCGTTGGGATCGGCTTTTTGCGCAGGCCGCGCACCGACCTTTTTCAAACCAAGAACCATAGAAATGGCCGCAAAACCCAAATCCCCGAAGGCCCGCGCGAAAGCCGGGCCTTCACGCAGGAAATCCGCCCCCTCGAAGGCGCCAAAATACGTGTACTCGTGGGGTGCCGGAAAGGCCGACGGCAACGGCTCGATGAAGCCGCTCCTGGGGGGAAAGGGAGCCAATCTTGCCGAGATGAGCCGGATCGGGCTGCCGGTGCCGGCGGGATTCACGGTCACGACCGAGGTCTGCACCCACTTCTATGCCAACAAGCGCACCTACCCGGCGGCGCTCCAGGGGCAGATCGCGGCAGGCATAGCCAAGATCGAGGCGATCATGGGCTACAAGTTCGGCGACGCCTCGGGCTTCCCTCTCCTTGTCGCCGTGCGCTCGGGCGCGCGCGACTCGATGCCCGGCATGATGGACACGATCCTGAACCTCGGCCTGAACGACCAGACGGTCCTGTCGCTTGTCGCCGCGACGAAGAACGAGCGGTTCGCGTGGGACTGCTACCGCCGCTTCGTCCAGATGTACGGCGACGTGGTGCTCGGCGTGCAGAAGCGCCCGGGCGAGGACCATGAGCCGTTCGAGGCCGCCATAGAGGAAATCAAGGACGAGCGGCACCACGACCGCCACATCGAGGACACGAAGCTCTCGCCGGGCGACCTGAAGGAGCTCATCAGCCGCTTCAAGGCGCTTGTGAAGGAGCGCACCGGTCATGACTTCCCGTCGGACCCATGGGACCAGCTGAAGGGGGCGATCGGCGCCGTGTTCGGCTCGTGGATGAACGACCGGGCGATCGTCTACCGCCGCAAGTACAACATTCCCTCCGAGTGGGGCACCGCCGTCAACGTGCAGGCCATGGTGTTCGGGAACACCGGCGGCGATTCCGGCTCCGGCGTCGCCTTCACGCGCGATCCGGCGACGGGCGAGAAGGTTTTCTACGGCGAGTTCCTCATGAACGCGCAGGGCGAGGACGTCGTCGCGGGCGTGCGCACTCCCGACCCGGTCTCGCGGCTCGCTGAGAAGCAGCCGGCGTCGCTGACGGAGCTCGAGCGCATCCGCCAGGTCCTTGAGTCGCACTTCAAGGACATGCAGGATTTCGAGTTCACGATACAGGATGGGAAGGTCTTCATGCTCCAGACCCGAAACGGCAAGCGAACCGGCGTCGCCGCCGTACGCATAGCCGTGGAGATGGTCAAGGAGAAGCTCATCGACTGGCAGACCGCCATCACCCGGGTTCCCGCCGACCAGCTCGACCAGGTGCTCGCCCCGGTCTTCGACCGGGCGGCCATCAAGGGCGCCAAGGCAATCGCCACCGGCCTTCCCGCCGGCCCGGGGGCGGCGACCGGCCGCATCTATTTCAACGCGGAGCGCTCCGTCGAGGCGGAGGCGAGGGGCGATAAGGTGCTCCTCGTGCGCATCGAGACCTCGCCCGAGGACCTGCGGGGGATGATAGCGGCCGAGGGGATCCTGACGGCGCGCGGAGGCGTCTCGTCCCACGCGGCCCTGGTCGCCCGCCAGATGGGCAAGGTGTGCGTGTGCGGCGCGAGCGCGCTCGATGTCGACTACAACAAGCGCACGCTCACGGTGGGCGGCCAGACATTCAAGGAGGGCGATTTCCTCTCGATCGACGGCACCGCCGGCACCGTCTACGCGGGGGAGGTCAAGACCGCCGCCGCCGAGGTCATCCAGGGGCTCGTCGACGGGGACGCCCGGGCGAAGAAGGGCCGCACCTTCCAGAATTTCGTTCAACTGATGAAGTGGTGCTCCCAGGCCACGAGGCTCTCGGTCCGCACCAACGCCGACACGCCGGACCAGACGCGCATCGCCGTCGCCTTCGGGGCGGTCGGCATAGGGCTGACCCGCACCGAGCACATGTTCTTCGAGGGCGACCGCATCGACGCCATGCGCGAGATGATCCTCGCCGAGACGCTCGAGGCGCGCCAGGCCGCGCTCGCGAAGCTCCTGCCCTACCAGCGGGGCGACTTCCTCGGGATATTCAGGGAGCTGAGGGGATTGCCCGCGACGATCCGCTTCCTCGATCCCCCGCTTCACGAGTTCCTGCCCAACGCCACCGAGCAGCAGGCCGACCTTGCGAAAAAGCTCGGCATACCGGTCGAGAAGATCGTCCACCGCGTGCACGAGCTCCATGAGTTCAACCCGATGCTCGGATTCCGCGGCTGCCGCCTCGGGATCAAGTACCCCGAGATCACGGCCATGCAGGCGCGCGCCGTTTTCGAGGCTGCCGCCGAGGCCAACAAGAGGGGCTTCAAGGCGAATCCCGAGATCATGATTCCGCTGGTCGGCTTCAAGAGGGAGCTCGACCTGCAGGTCGCCATCGTCCACGAGGTCGCCAAGGCCGTGCAGGCGGAGAAGAAGGCGAAGATCTCCTATTCGGTCGGCACCATGATCGAGATACCGCGCGGCGCCCTGACCGCGGACGAGATCGCCCAGACCGCCGAGTTCTTCAGCTTCGGGACGAACGACCTGACCCAGACCGCGCTCGGGATGAGCCGCGACGATTCCGGGTCGTTCCTGCCGGGGTACGCCGAGGCCGAGATCATCAAGAAGAACCCCTTCGCAACCATAGACCAGACCGGCGTCGGCCAGCTGATGACGATCGCGATCGAGAAGGGCTCGCGGACCCGGCCGGGAATCAAGCTCGGCATCTGCGGCGAGCACGGCGGCGACCCCGAATCGGTGAAGTTCTGCCACAGGATCGGGCTCACCTACGTTTCCTGCAGCCCGTTCCGCGTGCCGGTCGCCCGGCTTGCCGCGGCGCAGGCGGCCGTGGCCGACCTGAAGGCGCGCAGGAAATGACCGCCGGATGGGACTGACCGCCCGTCCAGGCCGGCTCGGCGACATCACCTCCCGACAGTGGAAATCGGGGACGGCCGCATGGCTGGGATGGCTGTTCGACGGTCTTGAGATCCACCTCTACACCCTGGTCGCCACGCCGCTGGTGGTGCACCTGCTGGGCTCGGCCACCAGCAGCGACCCGGCGGTAAAGGAGAAGAGCGCGTATATCCAGGCGGCGTTCCTCGTGGGGTGGGCGCTCGGAGGAGCCTTCTTCGGGCGCCTCGGGGACCGGATCGGGCGCAGCAGGGCGCTCTCGCTCACGATCCTCACCTATGCGGTGTGCACCGGCCTTTGCGCGGCCGCGCAGACATGGTGGCAGCTCATGCTCTTCCGGTTCCTCGCCGCGCTCGGGATCGGCGGCGAGTGGGCCGTGGGAGCGGCGCTTCTCGCCGAGACGTGGCCCAGGGCGTGGCGCCCGCTGCTCTCGGCCGTCCTCCAGACCGCGGTCAACCTTGGCATCCTGTTCGCGGCGTCCTTTGTGACGCTCCTGTCGTTCCTTCCCCACCCGCCCCCGGACAGGTGGGTGTTCCTGATAGGGGTCGCGCCCGCGCTGCTCGTATTCTGGATACGAAGGCAGGTGCCCGAGTCCGACGCCTGGCGCCACGCGGAGTCGGAGAGCGCCTCGAAGCCCGGGCTCCGCGACTTGTTCCGCGGGAAGGTCGCCCCGATCACCTGGCACACGAGCGCCGTGTGCGCGCTTGGCCTCTCGGGATGGTGGCTCTTCCAGTTCTGGCACCCCCAGCACCTGCGCAGGCTGCTTGAGGCGTCGGGAACCCCCTCGTCCGAGGCGACCCGCGACGTGTCGGCCGCGTTCTTCCTGCTCAATGTCGTCGCGATCGCGGGCAATTTCGCCGCGGGCTGGCTGGGCCGCCGCCTGGGGAGCCGGCGCGCGATCGCCGTGATGTTCGCGGGGATGTTCGCCTCGATGGCGGGCGCGTTCGCAGTGCCGAGGGAATTCGCGGAGCTGGCCTGGTTCTGGATGCCGCTCGTCGGGTTCTTCTCCGGCGTCTTCGGCCTCTTCACGATGTACCTTCCCCCCCTTTTCCCCACGCTCCTTCGAACCACCGGCGCCGGATTCTGCTATAACATCGGCCGGCTCGCGGCAGCCGCCGCATCCGTGGTCTTCGGGTGGGCGGCCCCGGTCGGGGACTTCAGGCTGGCGCTGCTCTTCTCGAGCCTGCTCACCCTGGCCGCCTCCGTCTGGACGCTCCGGCTTCCCGACGACGCGGCATGATCCGGCCCGCGTTCGCCCCTCCCCAATCTGGCGGCTTGTCTTCGATCGGCCGCGCCGCTTGCTTTCTTGGATGGGCGCAAGAACCGGGCCCCACCGGATATTCGTGGGAACGTACACCAAGGGGGCCAGCCGCGGGATCTATTCCGTGACGCTGGATGCGGCCACGGGCGCGCTGGGCGCGCCCGAGCTCGCGGCGGAAGCGCCCAACCCGACGTTCCTTGCGCTGTCGCCCAATCGCGAATTCCTCTACGCGGTCTGCGCCGGTCCGGCATGGGCGTCCTCGTTCCAGGTTGATCCGTCCTCGCCGCGGCTCCTGCCCCTCCAGCAGTCGGCGCCCGGCGACGGCCCCACCCCGTGCCACATCGCCATCGACAGGACGGGACGGGTCGGCGTGGCCGCCAATTACCACCTGGGCCTCGCCGCCGCCTTCCCCCTGGGCGCCGACGGGTCTATCGGGCCGGCAAGGGTCGTGGCGCACACGGGACGGGGCCCCCATCCCTCGAGGCAGACCGCGCCCCACGTCCATTCCACGAACATCGACCCGGACAACCGGTTCGCGATCGTGTGCGACCTGGGCCTCGACCGGATCTACACCTATTCGATCGACCGGGACGCGGTCGCGCTGGCACCCGGCACGCCTCCCTTCATCTCCACGGCGCCCGGCGCCGGCCCCCGCCATCTGGCCTTCGGGAGGACGGGAAGGCGGGCCTACGCCATCAATGAGCTGGGAAACACGGTCGTGGCCTACGATTACGATCCTGTGGGCGGGCGCCTCGCCCCACGCCAGACGGTGTCGGTGCTCCCGGCCGGATATTCCGGGGATGCCGGCGCCGCCGAGGTCGCGATCCATCCCAACGGCCGGTTCCTCTACGGCTCGTGCCGTGGCCCCGACATCCTCGCCGTGTTCGCGGTCGAGGGCGCCTCCGGGTCCCTCTCGCCCGTCGAGATCGTGCCCTGCGGGGGAAAGGGTCCCCGGCATTTCTCAATCTCGCCCGACGGCAATTGGCTCGTCTGCGCCCACCAGGATTCCGACACCCTCTGCGCCTTTCAGGTCGACGGCGACTCCGGCCGCCTGCACCGCGTGCCCGGAACCGTTTCGGTCCCGATGCCCGTGTGTGCCCTTTTCCTGGGCTAACGCAGCAGCGCCGCGCCCGCCTAGGGCAATTTTTGCACCTTCTCGATCGCGCCCAGGACGTTGGCCTGGGTGAAGGGCTTCTCGAGGATGATATGGGCCCCGAAGTTCCGTGCGATCCGCAGGTAGGAATCGCGCGCGATATGGCCGCCCCCGGACATCGCTATGATCTTAACCTTGGGGTACTTCGCGCGGATCTCCGTGATGAACTCGAGCCCATCCCGCTCGGGCATCAGGAGGTCCGTGATCACCACGTTTATCTCGCGCGACGCCATGACCTTGGGCGCCTCGATTCCGTCCTCCGCGGCGATGACTGAGTGGCCGGCGGCCTCGAGTATCATGCTCAGCAGCTCCCGGATTCCGGGTTCGTCGTCGACGATGAGGATCGAGCAGGCGGGCATTAGGTTGCCATGGTTGGGCGGCGCGGATGGATAGAACTGACTAGCGTGGACAAGCCCATGTGGGCGAACTACTATCCGCAATCCTTTAAATGGCCGTATTTCTACCCACCCTGCCCAAGGCACAGCGCGCTTTCCTTGTGGGGGTCCAGACCCCGGAGATGCCCGAGGGCGAGGGGGAGGAGCTGCTGGCGGAGCTTACCGAGCTCGTCGAGAACCTCGGCCTGTCGATCGTCAGGGCGACCCTGATCAAGCTCCGGTCGCCGTCCCCCGCCCTCTACATCGGCAAGGGAAAGGCCGAGGAGCTGGTGGCGGTCGCCAAATCCGACGCCGCCGACGTGATCGTGTTCGATTCGGCGCTCTCGCCCGCCCAGCAGCGCAACTGGGAGGAGCTCGCGGGCTTCGCCGTCATCGACCGCCAGGAGGTGATCCTCGAGGTGTTCGCGGACAGGGCCCACACGCGGGAAGCCGTGCTCCAGGTCGCCCTGGCGCGGATGGAATACTCCCTTCCCCGCCTGACCCGAGCCTGGACCCACCTTTCGAGGCAGAGGGGCAAAGGGGCGATGGGCGGCGAGGGCGAAACCCAGCTTGAGCAGGATAGGCGCGTGGTGCGCAACCGGATCGCCCACCTGAAGGAGGAGCTGGCGGCGGTCGTGCGCCAGCGCGGAGTCCAGCGGACGCGGCGGGTGCGCGTTCCGCTGCCCACCGCCTCGATCGTGGGCTACACGAACGCGGGCAAGTCGTCGCTGCTCAACAAGCTCACCGGCTCCAGCGTCCTCGTGGAGGACAAGCTGTTCGCCACGCTCGACCCGACGACCCGGCAGGTCGTCCTCCCCGGCAACCAGAAGCTCCTGCTCACCGACACGGTGGGATTCATCCGGCGGCTGCCGCACGGGCTCGTGGAGGCGTTCAAGGCGACCCTTGAGGAGGTGCTGCTCGCCGACTTCCTCATCCATGTGGTGGATGTCACCAGCCCCCACTTCGAGAAGCACCGGGAGACGACCCTCAGCGTGCTGGCCGAGCTGGGGGCGGGCGACCGGCCCGTCCTGAACGTCTTCAACAAGGTCGACCTCGCCGACGACGCCGAGATGCGGGCGGCCACGCAGGCCGTGCCCGACGCGCTCTTCGTCAGCGCCCGGACCGGCAAGGGAATCGCGGTCCTCGAGGACCGGTGCCGCGAGATGGTCGCGCAGGGGCCCGGCACGGTCCAGCTCCTGATCCCCCTCAACCGCTACGACCTCGTCGCGCGGCTGCACGAGCTCGGCAGCGTCCAGGACCAGGAGCACCGAGAGGATGGCGTGCTGGTGACGGGGAGGTTCCCGCCATCGCAGGCGGGGGCGCTTGAGCCCTTCCTGGTCAAGATTCCCCGGCCAGCGGGCAAACTCAAGGCGTGACTGGCGCCACGGACATGCCGTTTTCGAGCCCGTCACCCGTCACGACCGCGCATATCGCGATCTTCTCCTTCACGCTGACGACCTTGATCTGGCCCTTCTCGGTGAAGGCGACGTCCAGGGTCTCCCCGGTCGCCGGATCCCGCAGGACCTCCGAGGATCCCACCTTGAAGACCTCGCCCACCGCCACCCCCTCGCGCGAGCCGCGATTGATGTAGACCTGCGGGCCCTTCACCAGGATGACGTTCCCGCTCCAGTGCAGGTTCGGGATCTGGGTGATGATGAAGGCCACCCCCTGGTCGATCGCCTGCTCGACCGCGGTGCCGACGTTGGTCTTCTTGAATCCGCCGATGTCGCCGCCAAAGTCCCGGTCGACAAACCCGACCGACATGGCGCTGCTCTTGGCCGTGCCGATCACCTTCTTGGACGCCACGACCTGGCCCGTGGTCGAATCGACGACGTAGATCACCACGTTGATCTCGGCCGTGTCGCCCCCCATGCCGATGTTGAACCCGTGGACCGCCAGGCCGCCGTGCTGGCCCGAGGTGGTCTGGAAGTTCGTGATCTCGCCCTTGATGAGGAGCTGCGCGGGCGTCATGAAGCCCGTCGCCGGCGCCTTGTCGCCGCCCGCCACCCGGCCGCTCTTGGCGAAGTCCTGCTCCTTCATCGCCGCGTCCCGCATGTCGGCCTCGCCGATCACGATGAAATGCCCGGACTGCTGGAGGGAGTCGGTGAGCATCGCGCCCCAGGTGTCCGCGAGCTGGAACCTCCCGTTGTAATTGGCGTGATTCTCGAACTTGGTGACCGCGATGCTGAAGCGAAGGCCCCCCGTGGGGGCGTCAGCCGGGGCGGCAGGGGCGTCGGCGCGGACGGACGGAAGCAATACCGGCGAGACGAGGAGGCAGAGGAGGGCAATTTTCTTCATGGCTGTTCCGGGTGGGCGTGGATTGACCTGGGCGGGGGCGGGTAGCCGGGATCGGGTTTAACGGGCTGCGTAACCCGCTACCAAATCGCGAACTTCCCAACGTTTGGCACGGTCGGGAAATTGGAGAATCTGGCAGGCGATGGCAAGAGATACCCAAGGGGGCGGGCGTTTCCGCGGCGCGGGCGCATTCCGGTCAGGGCAGGCCGAGCGCGGCGCGGGGGAATGCCCGCGGGATTGAGCCAGCCTAGTCAGTTCCTGATCTGCCACTGCGTCCCCACGTTGCCGAGGTAGACGGAGGACTCGAAGGTGGTGCCGTTCAAGAGCCAGATATAGCGGTCGCCGGTGGAGGTGTTCTCAAACACGAGGTCCGGCTGGCCGACGCCGGTGAAGTCCTCGGTCGCCGCGAGCTGCCACTGCGTGCCCGGATTTCCAAGGAAAACGGAGGAGGAGAGGGTAGTGCCGTTCATGAGCCACACGTAGATGTCCCCGGTCGAGGTGTTCTGGAACACGATGTCCGGCTGGCCGGTGCCGAAGAAATCGGCCGTGTCCGCGATCCGCCACTGCGTTCCCACGATGCCGAGCGAGACACTCGAGACGATGTTGGGACCGCTCATCAGCCAGATCAGGCGCTCTCCTGTCGACGTATTGGTCCACAGGATATCGGGGGAACCGTCGCCGTTGAAGTCGCCGACCGCGGAGATCGACCAGCCGGCCGGCGCAGTGGCCACAGGCACGGTGGAGACGTAGCTTGTGCCGTCCATGACCCAGATGACGACCTGGCCGGTCGAGCTGTTCTGCCAGAGGAGGTCCGGGCTTCCGTCGGCGCTAAAGTCGCCGCTCCCGACGACCTGCCACGGCGCGGGGACGTTTGCGATGAACACGCTGGAGGAGAGGCTGGTCCCGTTCATCAGCCACGCATAGAGGTCCCCGGTCGAGCTGTTCTCGAATAGGATGTCCGGGTTGCCGTCGCCGTTGAAGTCGAGCTTTGCCAGCTCNNCCCTGGAATAGCTCCCAGTTCGAGGTGACGGTTCCCAAGGTGTTTGATTCAACGAGAGTGGCGCCAAGCAGCCCCCAAACCGTCCGCTCGTTGGTTTCTGAGTTGGTCATGACAATGTCCCCCACGCCGCTCCCGCCATTGTTGCCCACCGCCGAGACCCTCAGCTCCGCCGGGACAATCCCGAGCGACGCGGCGATACCAAAGCTCGTTCCATTCATGAGCC
>PLKS01000251.1:7270-11717 GCA_003140665.1 Opitutaceae bacterium | reverse complement strand
TCCGCGTATAGAGCGCGGCGAAATATCCGAGCCGGCTTGCGTTGAGCTCACACCAAGCGACGAATCCGGCCATGGCCTGGATGACGTCCGGGACCGTGGAAGCAGCGGCGAAGGGCGGGGGTGGATTGGGCGGGCGCATGGGAGGTTTTCTCTCAGGCACAGGACGCCTCCTCAAGCGAGTTACCGGGCTGACGGGAGATCAAGCGCTCTCGGGCTCATGGGTGGCCCCCGGTCCCGTGGGCCATGGAAGGAGGAATGTCATTACCCGGGTTCTCTGCGAAGAAGCCGTTGGGCTTGAGCATGAAGCCGATGTAGGCTGCCGGCATGACCGGGTAATCTTCGGGACGCGCCAGGTGGGTGTGACCGAAGGTATACCAGAGAACGAGGTCGGTGTCTTCAATTGCGCGGTCAGCCTCGGTCCAGCGGGGCAGGCCGTCACCGCCTTGGCTCTGGTTCGGATAGTTTCCCGCAGCATGGCGCTCCTCCTCACGAAACGGGGTGATCCAAACGTGATGGTCGACGAAGCCGGCGCGCTTGCGCCACCAGGCGTTCTTTGAAGCGAAGGGAAAACAGTTGTCTCCCGGCATGAATTTGTAGCCTACCGGCTCCCCCAGCGCATTGAGCATCGCGGGATTGACGAACTTCCAGCTTCTTGCGGTCTCAAGGTTGAGGTGGGCTCGGGCCTGACGTTCCGTCTTCAGCAGGCGCGCCTGGGCGCAAAAGGCGTTCTCGAACAGGTTCTTCGGCCCCGGCGCTTCGCCTTCGACATCGATCTGGTACGCCGTGTTGGCCACACCGTCCAGGTCGAGATCGAGCCTCATGTTGAAAAAGTGCTGGTGATTCGGGGCGTAGAGCTGGGGTGCAATCAACGAGCCGTAAGGTGACTTAGTGCCAGGAGGCAATGCCCCCAGCGAAAGGATGCCGGTCAGCTTGATTTCGAACTGGATGTTGCCGTCCTGGTAAAGGTACCAAAAAAAGCCGTACTCGTAGTTCTCGACGGTCGCGATCGACGAAACGACCAGCCGTCTCGAGCGGCGGACCTCCGGGGCGTTCAGCCGGCGGTCCGTGTGCTTCCAGAGGATGCCATAGTCCTCCTCATGCATGCAGACGGCGTTCTTTATGGTCAGGGACTCGCCCCGGCTCGTGCAGAGGTGGCCGTCAAAGTACCTGATGAAGCCCAGGCAGTCGCAGCCGAGCTCCAGGCTATTGGCGCAATAACCCAAACCATACTCACCCGCGTCAAAGGCGTTCTTGCGGGCCTGCTGCGGCGCCGGGTCGCCGTAGGGAACAACCATCTCCGAAAGCGACCCGCGGTACAGAACCGAGCGTTTTCTTCCCTGATCCCGGTAGCAGAGATGGTTGATCGTCAATCCCTCGCGGCCGTTGAATCCAATCACAAAGCTCCATTTCTGCCAGCGCACCTGGTTGCCCTCGACCTCGAAGCTCGGCCCGTCGGATTGCATGATCGTCAGGGGCTTGATGTCGCGACGAAATCCGGTCATCCGATCAGCCGCGTAATTGGACTGCTGGGGCGGCAGCGGCCAATAGCCGTAATCCTCGACCCGGATCACCTTCATGGCGTTGAGATCGACAACAGGCCGCAGCCCCTCGATCGGCTTGGCATAGCCGTTATCCGTCGGGTCGGTCCGCAGGAAGCAAAGCGGCCGGGCCAGACGCATCGTCCGATCCTCTTCGGAGCCATAGTTGCCCGCGCTCCAGATGTCGACCATCACCAGCCGCGTATCCTCGATGCCGTATTGCCGCTTCAGCGCTGCCTTGAACTCGGCGCTGGCGAGCACCGCCTTTTCGCATTCAACCTGTTCGTCAGCCGTCATTGTCGGCTGGACGCCGGGCACATTCTTCCATGAAAGCAGTTTCTGCTCGGTCAGGGATACCTCGGTCTCAAAGCAGGCGTTGCTCCCGTTATCGAACAGGACCGCAGCCGCTTCCCGGGGCAACACCTCCTTGCCCGTAAAAGCGTGGACGAACGCCTTAGGGGGCTCCTTCAGGCTCACGGACACAAAGCGGGTCGTGGGGGTCACCTTTCCCGAGTCCTTCAGGATTTTGACAGCCAGTCTAACTTCCTCTTCGCCCAGTGGTTCGAGCGGGTGTTTGATGTCGATCATGGTGATGGATGCGATTCTGTGGTTTCCCGCGAACGAGGAGACGCCTTGCGCAGAGCATATCTCATTCCTGTTCACCCCGTCCACGATCTTTGAACCAGACCAGCAGCCCGTATTGTTGCCAGTCCCCGGGCTGGGCACGGCTCATCTAAACGTAAGGCTCCACGATTTCGAAAAAGAACCGGTTTACGACCGGGCGGGATTTGCGGCAAGTACCACGCAAGGCAAGCCAGACGAGTCCCCCTTGCGAAAAAGCGATGCGGTGGGGAATTGGGGCAAACCAGTACACGGAGTTCTGCTACAGGTACCAGGGGATGTTGATAACAATGATGCGCCGGTTGCCTCGCCAGAGAAGGAGCAGCTTCAGGAGCTGAGCGCGCTGGTTGTGGAGCGGGGTCTGCCACCAGTGTTTGACCATGAGCTCCGGGATGAGGACGGCGATCTGACATTCGGGGTGGTCGTGTTCGACCTTGAGGACATAATCGACGAGAGGCGGGAGGACGTAGCGACAAGGGGAGGGAAGGATTACGAGTTCGGGGACCGGTGTCCCTGACCGGGTGAGAGGCACGGCGACGTCGCGTTGCCAGATTTGCTTTATCTCTTCGCAGCTGTCTTCGGCGTCGACGTGGACAGCCTGGATGTGATCGCTGAGCTTCATGGCGAAGCGGAGGCCTTTTTCGGTGATGCGGCTCCAGCGGTCGAGAGGCACGATGACAAGAGGTTCGGCAAGGTTTTCGATGCTCAATGGGCGGTCGATATTGACCTCGCAGGTGACGCGATCGTAGTGGCGCTTGATGGCCCTCATGGAAAGGATGAGGGCGGGAACAAGGATGGCGGTGATCCATGCCCCTTCGGTGAACTTGGCTACCAGGACGACGAGCAGTGTGATGCCGGTGGCGACGGCCCCAACGCCATTGATGATCATGTGACGGCGGGCGCCTTTGCGCTTCCAGTGCATGACCATGCCGGCCTGGGAGAGGGTGAAGGCGAGGAAAGCGCCGATGGCGTAGAGCGGGATGAGGCGGTCGGTGACACCACCAAATACGATGAGCAGAAGGGCTGTGGACCCGACGAGGGCGGAGATGCCGTACGAGTAGAGAAGGCGGCGGCCGCGGATCTTGAAGACGTGCGGTAGACAATCGCGTTGGGCGACGGCGCGGGTGAGGCGCGGGAAGTCGGCGAATGAGGTGTTGGCGGATAGGGCGAGGGCGGCGAGGATGGAGGCGATGGTGACGTAATAGAACCAGCCGCGGCCCATTACGGCGGAAACGAGTTGGGAAAGAATGCTCTGGTAGCCGGAGCCTGTGGGGTCGGTTGCGCCGATGCCGTAGGCGCGGCAGAGCAGGGCAATTCCGGCGAGGAAGATCATCAGGAGCACGATGATGATGGTGAGCGTGCGCTTGGCGTTCTTCTGTGTGGGCTCGCGGAAGGCGGTTACACCGTTCGACACGGCCTCGACACCGGTCATTGCGGTGCATCCGCTGGCGAATACCTTGGCCAGGAGCCAGAGGGTAAGCATCGACGCGCTGGCGGGCAGGCGCGGGGGTGCGACGATTGGCGTGGGGTGGCCGCCGGCGGCGATGGCGCGGACGGCTCCGACGATGATCACGAGAAGCAGCGTCCCGACGAAGAGGTACGTGGGGATGAGGAAGGCCGAGCCGGCGTCCTTGATTCCGCGCATATTGATGAGCGTGAGAATCAGCAGGATCGCGAGGCAGAGGCCGAGGGTGTGGGGTTGGAGGCGCGGGATTGCGGACACGAGGGCACCAACGCCGGCGGCTATGCCGACGGCCGCATTCAGGATGTAGTCGATCATGAGCGCGGCGGCGGCGAGCAGCCCCGCTTGCTCCCCGAGATTCTCGGAGGCGACGGTGTAGCTGCCACCCCCGTTAGGGTAGGCATCGATGGTCTGGCGGTAGGAGAAGAAGACGATCGCGAGCAGGCCGATGATCGCGAGGGTGATGGGGACGATTTGCTCGATGCCTGCGAAGCCGAGAGGGATGAGCAAGGTGAGGGCGGCTTCGGGGCCGTAAGCGGCGGAGCTTAGTGCGTCCAGGCCGAAGACGGGGATGCCGGAGATGGGGCCGATATGCTCCGCACGCTCTTCAGTTGTCGGGAGCGGTTTGCCGATGACGAGGTCGAAGAGCGTCATGAATTACATCAGGGCCATGGGTTGCGAGCGGAGGATGACCCTCACATGAGGTCAAGGCCATCGAAGAAATGGATGCTGAGGCCGGTGCACAAGGCACCGTCGCCAACACGGCGCGCGCTGTTGCCAGTTCTGTCGCCAGCCGGAAAATGGGAAACCCGCAACTCGTTCGAGA
>PLKS01000251.1:232-7245 GCA_003140665.1 Opitutaceae bacterium | reverse complement strand
TTGGTGGCTATCCCGGAATGAGTTCCTCCCCGATCAACCCGTGATCAAACTCGTCGGCATCGTCGTCATGGCGGCCGGGTTTACGCTGCGGCTAAACCTGCTTCTCGTGGTCCTTTTATCCGGGATCGTCACCGGCCTCGTCTCCGGAATGTCATTTAACGCCATCATGGAGGAGTTTGGCCGGCTATTTCTCGCCAACCGCTACATTACCCTTCCTGTTGTATTGATGCTTCCGGTGGTGGGCCTCCTGGAGCGTTACGGGCTTCGGGAGCGGGCTGAGACGCTGATCCGCCGGTTTGCCGCCGCGACTGCCGGTAGAGTGTTGCTTCTATACACTGGGGTTCGTCAATTCACGATCGCCCTTGGAATCAATATAGGAGGGCAAGCCAGCGTGGTGCGCCCGATCCTTGCGCCTCTTGCCGAGGCGGCCGCGCGTGCATACCACGGGGTTCTGTCGAAGCCGATGGTGGCTCGGATTCGCGCGCATGCGGCCGCGGCCGAGAACGTCGGAAGCTTTTTTGGGGAGGACATATTCATCGCGGTGGGCGGGATCCTCCTGATGAAGGGCTTCTTCGACGGCCTGAAGATCGAAGTCAGCGTCTGGTCCATGGCTCTCTGGGGAATGCCCACCGCGGTGGCTGCCTTCGCCCTCATGGCGTGGCGGACCCACGTCTTGGATCGACAGATAGCCCGGGAGGCTGCATCCGCGGCCGGCCCTGCGAAATCGGATGACGCATGAGCCTGCTCAGCCTGAATTCATTCTACGTCCTGGCCGGCGCCTTCATGCTGGCGACGGCCCTGTGCGTCCTGTTGGACAAGGGGCACACGTGCCGATGGACGACGGCCCTCTTCTGGGGCCTTCTGGGCGTCGGTTTTGCATTCGGCGGGTCGATGCCATCGACGGTAGTCGGATACTTGGTCCTCAGTATAACGATCTTGGCGGCGAGCGGGAGGGTAAGGCGCTCCCGTGAGCGCACAACCGGACGCGAGGAAAGGCTGCGGTCGGCGGAGCGCCTCGGAAACAGGCTGTTTTGGCCCGCTCTCCTGGTTCCCCTTACGGCGGTCCTCGGCAGCCTCTTTCTTGGCAGGATCCACTGGCACGGCTTCTCGCTCGTCGCCCCGGCCAGCTTGTCGGTCACATCGGTTTGCATCGGCGCCGTGCTGGCTCTTGGTGTCGGGCTTCGCATCACCCGGGCGCCGGCGCACGCGGCTGTGGGCGAGGGCAGCCGGATCCTGCAGACTGTGGGATGGACCCTTATTCTGCCACAGGCCTTGGCTGCCCTGGGCGGCCTATTCGCCCACGCTGGCGTGGGAACGGTTGTGGCTGGCCTTGTTGAGCGGGCTTTGCCGACGCAGTATTCATTTGTTGCGGTGGCTGCCTACTGCTTTGGAATGATCCTCTTTACAATCTGCCTAGGCAATGCGTTCGCCGCGTTCGCCGTCATCACCGGGGGCATCGGCGTGCCGTTCATCGTGCAGGCTCATGGTGGCAATCCCGCGATCATGGCGGCCATCGGAATGCTGTCGGGTTACTGCGGGACGCTAATGACGCCGATGGCCGCCAACTTCAATCTCGTGCCGGTGATGCTCCTTGAGCTGGAAGACAAGAACGCGGTCATCAAGGCCCAGGCGCCGATAGGTTTGGCGCTCTTTGTGTTTAACCTGCTCCTCATGGAGCTTTGTGTCTATCGCTTTTGACCCAGTGCCGCGGTTTCTGACAGCAACCCTCGCGTCTAAATTCGCTGGCTTGGCGCTGGCTGGCATCGGGCGCGAGTGGCCGCACGCTTACCAGCTCCTCGCCCATCGACCTGCGGACGTGCTTCCGCCGCGAGCGCTGCACCCGGCGTTCTTCGGCTGCTATGACTGGCATTCCTCGGTGCATGGTCACTGGACGCTGGCGCGCATCGTCAGGCTCTTCCCTTCACTCCCTTCCGCCGCGCGCATCCGGGCGGCCCTCGATCGAAGCCTGACAAGGGAACATATCGCAGCGGAGCTGGCCTATTTTAGATCACCTGGACGAGGAACCTTTGAGCGTCCGTATGGCTGGGGTTGGTTGCTTGCCCTTGCGGCCGAATTGCGCGAGGGAAGCAGTCCCCGTGCTCGGCGATGTTCCCTGGCGCTCCGCCCGCTGGAGAACTTCGTAGCGGAAAGTTTTTGTAGCTACCTCCCGCGGCTGCCATATCCCATCCGCTCCGGTGTGCATTCCAACACGGCCTTCGGCCTAACGTTGGCGCTGGACTACGCTCGCGCGGTCGAGGATCGCCGTCTGGAAGAGGTCATAGTGTCGCGAAGCCGCGATTTTTACGGTGCGGACGTGGACGCGCCTGTCGCCTGGGAGCCTGGTGGCGAGGATTTCCTGTCACCCTCGCTGACTGAGGCGGACCTTATGTCGCGGGTCCTTCCCGCCGCGGAATTCCGGCGCTGGCTTGGGCGGTTCCTTCCGGGGCTTGAGAACGGCGGACCAAGCGCCCTCATTCGCCCCCCACTGGTCATCGACCGCCGTGATGCGAGGCAGGTGCACCTTGACGGCCTTTGCCTAAGCCGGGCTTGGGCGCTTCACCGGCTTGCCTCAGTAATGCCCACGAACGAAAAGGTCAGCGCGGCAGCGGGGCGCCACGCGCGGGCGGGACTCTCCCGGGTTTCGAGCGGCGACTACGCCGGTGAACACTGGCTCGCGTCATTTGCGGTCTACCTTCTCTCGGGCGGAAGCGCTTCCCAATGAAGGGTCCGGCGTGATGAGTCGCACCGCGAGTGGCCGCCGGTATTAGGTGATCGCATTCCAAACGGTCATTCTGTTCAGTCTCGCTAACGTTAAGATGTCTTCGCAACCAGCAGACCACTTCAGCGCCAAAGGAAGCGCGCGCCGGTTGTTTGTCGCCCTTCTGTTCTTGGGTATCATCTTTTGGCTCCGGTTTGGCGCGCTTTCGCTTCATGGAGCCAGCGGTTTCGTCAAGTACACCGGGTATTGGGCAACGCTGCTTTCTTTGGTCGCGTTTCTTTGGCTTCTAGTTCGCTCTTTTCGCAACAATCTTCCGACCTGGAGACTTCACCTGCCGGGGCTGCTTGCGGTTGTCGTCTGCGGGGGGCTCTTGCAAGCAAATGAACCGCACCGGCTTCGTGTGATGTTCGATGAATATGCGATGCTTTCGACATCGATGAACATGCATTTCACTCGCCACGCGGCAGTTGCGAGCACGGGCCAATATGCCAATGGGCAAATGCAGTATACGGGCGACTACGTCGATAAGCGGCCTTTGGGGTATCCGCTTTTGGTGTCATTTGTTCATGACGTGATTGGATATCGACCCGCGAATGCCCTCGTCGTGAACGCACTGGTGGGCTTCGCGTTTCTAGGGACGGTTTACATTATAGGAGTTCTTCTCGGGGGCACCGGGCTTGGGCTGCTCGGCGTTTTGCTTGCCGCCGGCTTGCCGCTTGTGGCGCAAACGGCGACGGGAGGCGGGCTCGATCTGCTTAGTGCGGCCATGGTACTTGCGGTGCTGGCACAAATCATTCGGCATTTGCGTGCGCCTACATTGGAAAACTCGGAACTGCTCGTTGCTGCCTACGTATTCGCGGCGCAGGTTCGCTACGAATCGCTCACACTCGGGTTCTTGGTTGGCGCCGTGGTTGCCCTCGGTTGGTGGCGTTCTCGGCGGATGGAGATGTCCTGGTTGTTGACATTTTCGCCTCTTTTGTTGCTGACGCCGGTGCTCATCAATTTCGTGTACGTGGGAAACCCTGGGTTCTTCGAAAGCCACCGAATGGGAATTGAGCCCTTCAGTCGGACTTTCTTGGACCGAAATTTGGGCGAGAATCTCTATTTTCTCTTCAACTGGGACGGCCGCATGGTCAATTCTCCGTTACTGTCCCTTGTTGGCATCGTCTCATTGCTGCTATGTCTAGTGAAATTTGCGCGTTCGGCTCCAATTTTGTTGAAGGGCGGTGATCCGCTGCTGGCAGTGATCGGTGTCATCGCATACGGCCTTGGATTTGCTGTTCTCACACTTTTCTATTTCTGGGGGAAATGGACGGATCCAATTGCTGCTCGGCTTTCATTTCCGCTGCAGTTGGCATTCCTCATCTCGGCCCTCTACTCGAGCACCTTTCTCCTTAACACGCCCCGACGGCTTCGCGTCGCGCAGATTGTGGCCGGTATTTTTATTCTAGGTTACACTTTGCCGGCAAGCGCCCGACATCAAGCGACGAAAGACATGACCGGAAGCTACGAAGCCTCGTGGGCTGTTGACTACGTTCTGACGCACTGCGATGAAACTACGTTAGTCCTGAGCGAGTCGTCGCTGCCCTTTGTATGTCACGAACGTCCGGCAGTGGGATTCGCGGTCGCCGCACACAACGAGCCGCTATTGCAGCTTCAGTGGCCAAAGACACCCTATCGACAAATACTCGTGCTGCAGGACTTGGTATACAATGCCGGGGCCGACCAGTGGGAGGTTTGGCGCGGCTCTAACCTCACGCCAACGATACCCGGTATGGTGCTCGAAACGGTAACCGAGCACGTCTTCGTTAGTGGCTATCTCGCTCGCATCTCTCGGCTCGTTCGCTACGAGCCACAAGCGAGCAATTCCGCAGCTGCAGTTCCCGCACGATAGCTCGGCTGGGGCCTGCGCAAAGCTGCGCCGGAATATCGTCAAGATATTGCTGATTCCCGACTGAAGGTCGATTTCCAATACCGTTCAGGAAGCTATGAGAAGCATCGGTGTTCCTAAAGGGGTTTTTGTAACACTAGCCGTCCTCACTTATTGCAGCAAGAACGGCAGGGCGAAATGCCGGGCGACAAAATGCGTCGGTCCCAATGAGCATTGCTGCTGCAGCGAGATAGGTCCGTTCAAGAACTCTCGATTGGTTTTTAGGCAAGCTTACACCCGGCGATTGGCAAACCTCCGGATTCAGACCATAGCGTGCGTAAACGGCTCAAATCAAAAGCGGTTGGTCGCGAAACCAATATTGGACAACGCAAATGGGCTAGGCGTTGCCGCAAACGTGTTTTCACACGGTAGAACCTGTGTTTCATCGGCGTCGCTCGTTGTTAGTCAAGTTGTGTTGCGTGGGGGGGTTGTGCCCCCCACGCATTATTTTGCCGCTGCGGGCAGCCCGGGTCGAAAATCGACGAACTCGCGATTTCCTGCGACGTACGCATGAAATTCAGCGCCAAGACAGCTCCTCCTGCGACAAGTCGGCCTCGGCCAGGGCCGGTTTGCTTGCTTTATAGCTCACATGCCGATTAGAGAAGCCCGATGGCAAGCGACCGAGACCTCAGCTGGATTCGCGTCTTAGGTATCTGGACTCTGGTGGGACTGGCGCTGGTGGTCTTGAGCTACATAACCCTGGTCGGTGACGTCGGCCCCTGGGCGCCACGCGACCATTTGTGGACCTGCATGGCCCAAATGTATCGGGCTTGGCTATGGGCGCTCCTTACGCCGGCTCTTTTTCAGCTTCGCCGCGAGATCCGGCGCAGACATTCGAGCTGGCTTGCCGTCGGGGGCCTGCATCTGCTCGCAGCCATCACGCTTCTATTCTGGTGCAACATCGTTCGCCTTTCGGCCCTGGGTATCAGCTTCGGATGGTGGGATTTGGGTCTTTATGATCTTGACCACATTTTCTCGGCCCTTGGGCCGTTCACGATCGTCGACTTCTACCTCTATTGGTTGACTGTGGGCGCCGGCGCCCTTTATGACGTCGACAGGGAGAAGCGCCTCGTCGAGCAGCACGAGGAGCAACTGCGCACTCAGCTTGCTCAAGCGGAACTTGCCGCGCTCAGGCAGCAGTTGCACCCCCATTTCCTTTTCAACTCGCTCAACGCCGTGTCCTCGCTCATGCGCGAGGGGGCGTCTGAAAAGGCCGTCGAAGCGATTGCGCTGCTCTCGCAGCTGCTTCGCGACCTTCTTTCCCACACCGGCCAGCAGGAGATCGAACTTCGACGGGAATTCGCCTACGTGGAGTGCTACCTGAGTGTCGAGAAGGTGCGGTTTGAGGACAGGTTGATCACCCATTTCGACGCTGACGAGGACTGCCTCGACGCGCTCGTGCCCACTTTGATCTTGCAGCCTCTGGTGGAAAACGCCGTCAAGCACGGAATAGCAAAGCGCATCAATCCCGGCCGTGTTTCGGTCACCGGGTTCCGTCGCGGAAACATGCTACAGCTGAAAGTGTGCAACGACTCGGCCGAAGGCGCCCGGAGGAGTTTCGAGAGCGACGACCACGGCATCGGTCTGCGCGCCACGCGCTTACGCCTCGAGCGGATCTTCGGGAATCAGTACCGACTTGACTGCTCCTTCGCTGGCACCGACGGAGGCGTGGTCCTCATCGAATTCCCATTGCGAATGGCCCGAGGATCCAGCTCTAAACCCCTCCTATGCAAAGTATAACCACGCTAATTATCGATGACGAGAAACCGTCCCGGCAGGCCATTCGGCACCTTCTCTCCAAGGACAGAGACGTCCTGGTGGTTGGCGAGGCCATGGACGGGGAGACCGCTGTGGAACTGATCCGAAATCTTTGCCCAAAGTTAGTTTTCCTTGATGTTGAGATGCCCATGCTGAGTGGAATGGAGGTGCTTAGCCGTGTCCCTGAGTCGGAAAGACCAGAGGTGATCTTCGTTACGGCCTACGAGAACTATGCCCGAGGGGCGTTCGACCTCTATGCTGTCGATTACGTGATGAAGCCCTTCAGCGACACCCGCTTCTCCACGGCGCTCGAGCGCGCCAAGAGGCGCATCGTCGACAGATCGCTAGCCGGCCCCGAGGAGGCCGTACGCGACCTCATCTCCTATTTCCAGGAGGTGGGGGTTTCCTCAAGGGAGACCGCCACCGGCCCGTCCCAGGGCCACTCAAGGCTGATCGTGAAGGCCGATGGGCAGCTGCATTTCCTCAACCAGCGCGAAATCCGTTGGGTCCAGGCCCAGGGGGATTATGTGAAGATCCACGTCAAGGGGCACGGCCTGCTGGTGAGGATGACCATGGGCAAGGCCGCGCAGCTGCTCGATCCCGCGG